>LBFQ01000054.1:41809-47340 GCA_000980735.1 Candidatus Caldipriscus sp. T1.2 | reverse complement strand
TATAGGTTTATAAAACGCCCCCTTGCTTAGGAAGTTATCACCAAAACCCAGGATCGCAAGAAAAATTGGGGTATTCCTTGACTGGTTTTTAATTAGCAGATACGCGAAGATCCATAAAATCACCGTCTTTGAAACCGCAAAGAGCCTGTCGTTTGATGTTGCATCAAAGATTCCCAACCTTTGAATATCCGCCTCCGTCCCCCAAACGGTCAAAGATTTTCCGAACATTAAAAGGAACAAACCCAAAGCTATACCAATTATGAGGAAATTCTTGGCGGAAGTCTCAAACTTTTCGGGATGCTTAAAGGCATAAGCGGAGAATATTAGGAATATTATTCCCAAAACCCCAGAAGCCATAGCCTGAGCCCTAAATAGGCTAATCATAGGGAAGAATTGATAAAATATCGGGAATAGTGGATTAACCTTGGCGGTCATTAAAACGAATAGGATAAAACCCCCTATGGATAGGGATATAACCCTCCAGTTTCTAAAGTTTGAGATAATTCCGACGAAACCGAAGAAAACCAAGAGCGCCCCAAGGTATTCGCTGTTTATCTTGAAGTGATTTGAGCCCCAATACTTCTCAAAAACCCCAGAATACATCCCGTAAAATATGGAGAAAAAGTCCGCCCAATCCAAGGACCAACTTTTTGAAAACTCCAAACCCTTCTCAACCCCTCTAAGCGAATACCCCCTTATGTACTCCCACTGATTCCAAAGAAAGGGCGAGCTTATAAGGATAGCCAAAACCATAGCAACAAACCCACCTACTACCACCCTCAAGGTCCTAAGGTGATCCCCCGCCCTGATGATACTTATTAAAGCGCCTATGGAATAAATTAAAACAACTATGAAAAGATAATACATTAACTGGGCGTGCCCGGCGTTAGTTGTAATACCCGCAAATAATCCAAGAAGGAAGGAATACCTAATTTTACCCTCAAGCGTCCCCTCAAGGGCCCAGAATATTGCGGGCATGTTCGAAATTATTGCCATCTTTGCAAGGTGTCCGCTGAAAACAAGGCTCGTCCAAAATATGGCGGTTGAGTAAAAAACGCCGAGCATAAAGGACCAACCCTTTTCAACCCCCAGTTTTCTCAAGAGCAAGTAAGAAAATATATATGCCCAGATTGAGTGGAATAGGATGGAAAGGGAAGCGGCATGCCCAGATGTGGTAAAAAACCTTAAGATCTGGTTTATGTAAAATATATCAGCGTGGGGTGCTCCCCAAAAGGGCATACCGCCGAAAATATAAGGTTCCCATTTTGGTATGGGTAATTCTGAGGCAAGTTTGTGAAAAGGGTAGCTTGAGGTTAAAAAGTCCGTCATAACAAACGTGTGATCCGGAAGCCAACCCGGAAAGAAGAAAATTATGGATAAAGCCAACGCAATTAAGAAATATATTATATCCTCCCTGAACTTTTCAAGCATACGGTTGTGGATTTTAAGGGGGTTATCCCAAGAGTATTACAACCTTAAACTTCACGGAGATATGAGGGAGGTTGTAATACTTTCTGCAGTTAGAACACCTATAGGGAAGATTTTGGGGAATTTGGCTCAATTTAAGGCTACGGATCTGGGGGCTATAGTGATCAGGGAGGCTGTAAAGAGGGCGGGAATATCTCCGGAGGAAGTTGAAGAGGTAATTATGGGACAGGTTATACAGGCTGGCAGTGGCCAGAATCCCGCAAGGCAGTCCGCAATAAAGGCTGGACTTCTTTCCCACATACCTGCGGAAACGATAAACAAAGTTTGCGGTTCCGGGCTTGAGGCGGTAATACAGATAAGCAGGGCTATAAAGGTGGGGGATATAGAGGTTGGGGTTGCAGGTGGTCAGGAGTCTATGACGAACGCCCCACATGGAGCCTTTATAAGGGCTGGTATAAAGTACGGGGCCCTTTCCCTTGAGGACCTTATGATAAAGGATGGGCTATGGTGCGCCTTTGAAAACGTGCATATGGGAAACCTTGCGGAATACACCGCAAGGGTGGCTGGAATAACGAGGGAACAACAAGATTGGTTGGCATACGAGAGCCATAGGAAGGCTATACAGGCCATAGATAACGGTTGGTTTAAGGAAGAAATAGTGCCAGTTGAGGCGAATACAGGTAAAGGGATTGTAATGGTTGATACGGATGAGACTCCAAGGAGGGATACGAGTATTGAGAAGCTCTCAGCTTTGAAGCCCGCCTTCGAAAAGGACGGTAGCGTTACCGCCGGGAATGCTCCTCCCCTTTCGGATGGCGCAAGCGCGTTGGTTTTATCTTCCCTTGAGTACGCGGAAAGGAAGGGATTAAAGCCCTTGGCTAGGGTTTTGGCATACTCAAGTGGTTTTACGGATCCCAAGAACCTCTTCTTTGCACCAACCATAGCAATAAGGAAGGTTATGGAAAAGCTCGGATACAAGCACATAAACGAGTTTGACCTAATAGAGATAAACGAGGCGTTTGCTGCACAGGTTCTCGCGGATCACAAGGATCTCCAGTGGGATTGGGAGAAGTTTAACATACACGGTGGTGCGATAGCCCTCGGTCATCCCATAGGAGCCTCCGGGGCGAGGATTCTAACCACCCTAATATACGCCCTGAAGAGAACAGGGGGAAAGAGGGGCTTGGCGGCCCTTTGCTTAGGAGGTGGAGGTTCCGTGGCAATGGCAATAGAGCTTATGGAATGAACATATTAAGGGGAATAATATACGTCCTTTTTGTCCTGAGCTTGGGATTAAACTTCTACCTTTGGTTTTACGAAATACCCAAGATGAAAAAGGTTATATACGACCTCAACGAAGAGAACCTAAACCTCCTGAAGAACCTTAAGGAAAACCCAGAAAAAACGGACACCTTTACCCTTATAAACATACCATCAGACGATCTCTTTGATCCGGGAAGTGCGGAGCTCTCGGAGAAGGGTAAGAAAAAACTTGATGAGATATTGGAAAGCTACAGGGGAAAATTTAAGGAGATGGAGGTTTCCGCATATACGGACAAAAGCCCAGTGCAAACCAACAGGGATAAGTATCCTACAAACTGGGAGCTTGCATCCGCAAGGGCATCCGCCATTGTTCGGTACTTCATAAGCAAGGGGGTTGAACCATCAAAACTTTCCGCAAAATCTTACGGAGACAGTAGGGCAAAGGGAAAACCAGACGACAGGAGGGTGGAGATAAGAATCTACTAACGGATCTTATAAATCGCCCCATCCCTCCTTTCCGAATAAATTTGTAGGGGCAAAATTCTCTTGAGATCCTCCTCGCTTGGAAGGTAATTTCTACGGAAGGGCCTAATTATCACCAGAAAACCGTCCTTTCTCTTGATCCTTTCCGCCATTTCCTGAATCTCCATCATAAATTTTTTGTTCTCCCTGTTTGAATTTGGGTTAAAAGCCCTGGGTAAGAAGGAAGCATAAATCCCCGCATGCAAATACAAAATTTCCGGCACGTTGGAATAAACGTAAGCGGACTTTGGTAATTTCCTTACATCTTCCAGAATATCAAGGTTTGCCCAATATGGAGCCTTTAAGCCATCCCCGTTCAATCTTTTCTCATTAATGAAATTAATCGCAAAAACCGAATAGCTAAAAAGGAAGGGAAGAGGTAAAAGCTTAGATCTTGTTAGGGACAATAACAGGAGAAAAATTACGAAAAATGGGGACATTATCCTTATATCAGGCAAGGTGTGAAAATCCATAAACGATATACTCAAAAACAGGAAAACGAGATAGCCCAACAGGAACCAGATCAATATCCTTCCCCAAACTTCCAGATCCCTGTAGATAAGGAGAAGAAAGAGGGCAGAAAAGGAAAACAGGATAAAGATCTCATAGTGTATGTGGGTTTTTATAAGCTTAACCAAAACAAAACCTAAAATCAAAATTATGGTTCGCTTTTCCTTAAACGTGGAAAGGACGAGAAATACCAAAATTGGGACTACTATCACGATTTTTAGTTCATCAGAATAAGGAGGGAATACATAACCGTTTAAGGTCTCCCAGAGAACCTGATAGTGAAAGTCTGATGGAAAATGTAATGCTAATTCCCTGACGGGATCACCTTGAAGACTTGAAAATACTTGCCAAGCAAGGAAAGGAAGGAGAGAAAAGAAAATGAAAATCAGGATATCCCTAAACTTTACGCGGTAAATAAGGAGTAAGATAAGGATCACTGCAACGGAAAAAAGGTTCGAGTACCTAACCAAATTCCCCAAACCTACCAAAATTGATAATACAAGCAAGTTTTTGAGATCTCGTTTTTCAACGTATTCCTTGAGAAAAATTAGAGCAAGAAGAAGCATAGGAATATATAGTATTTCGCTATGCAAGAAGGAAAAGTTTTTTAAGAATGTGGGGGAGAGGATAAAGGTGAGGGTGTAAAGGGTAACTATGGTGATGGAGCGGGTAATATTTAGTATCAAAAGCCCAAAAAGGAAAACCGATAGGGAAGCAAGTAAAACGTTCAATAGGGTATGGTTGGGGAAAAGGGAAAGGAGTACCGAAAAACCCGGTGCCCAATGGGATTCAAAATTGCAACCGTCCGCATCCTTAATACAAAACCCGAGCCCTTTTCTCAAACTTTCCGCAGTTAACAAATATTTAACGCTATCCGTACTAACAAAAGGACCAAATTTTTGAATTTGTAGGAATATAAGGAAGCCACCTAAAACGCTCAAAAAAATTAGAGGCACGCGTCGCATAAATCTTAAAATTCTAAAGAATATCACCCTTAAAATATCCATATGTCAGAGGAAAGAAAACCCATTTTGGAAAGTATTTCCACCTTAAAAGAGGCGGGTAAGGAAGCTCCAAAGCTTGAAGGTGTTCCCACGGGGGTTGAGGGTTTGGATGATATGTTTTTTACAACGAAGATCATAGATGGAAAACCCAAGAAAACCCCCTTAGGTGGAATACCAAAGTATGCGGTAATAAACATTACCGGGGTTTCAGATACGGGAAAATCTTTGTTTGTTGAACAATTTGCGGTGAAAAGGGCATCCGAAAACGATGTTTTGATCTTTGTAACGGTTGAAACACCTGCGCCCTTTTTGGCTATGTCATTGAAGGAAAGGGCAAAGGCTTTAAACATTCCCGAAAACAAGGTAGATCAAAACATAATAATTATTGACGCGGCATCATATCAAACTCTAAGGGAAAATATCCAAAGCCTTCTTGATACCTTAGCTTACGCTATAAGGAAATACAAAGCCAGTTTTTTGATAATAGACTCAATAACGGGTTTGTATGAGGCGAGGGAGATGATGGCTAGAATAATAGTGAGGCAGATTTTTAATTTTGCAAAGAAATGGTATCAAACTACCCTTTTGGTATCCCAAAAGAGGTCCGGACATGAGGAGCTTTCAGCGGAGGCGGCGGGTGGTTTTGCGGTTAGCCACATAGTGGACTGTACTATGGTAATGTCCAAGCAAACGATTTTAACGAGATACAATGAGAGGATGTACGGTATGCCTATAGGGGAGTTGGTAAGGTTCTTCAGAATAGATGGTTGTAGGATGTGTGGGCATGACACCTCAACTCATATT
>LBFQ01000054.1:32127-41789 GCA_000980735.1 Candidatus Caldipriscus sp. T1.2 | reverse complement strand
AGCTTGCATGCCTGCAGGTCGACTCTAGAGGATCCCCTGAAGCATGGCAATATTAACACCTGAAGAGATAAGGGAGTTTGATATAGATGCTATGGCTATAAGGGTGTTCTTAAAGTCCCTTGAGCTTATAGGAGGACCGAGGAAACTCATAGAGTATAGGAACCTAACCTGGATCCCGAGTTTAATGGAAGCTTCCTATGCGGTAGTTCTACAGGATATGGCGAACAAAACGGAAGCTGAAATAGCGGAATTCCTTGGAAGTACGCGTCAAACCGTAAGGAACATGCTGAGGGCTGAACCCGAGCTTGTACTAAAGAAGTTAGAAGGGGAACTTGAGGAAAAGACCCCAAGGGCCCATACAGCGGGAGGATTAGCAAAGTTGGCGTACAAAGAGATAAAGGAAGGTAGGGAAAACCTTACCATATTCCTCCATCTCCTTCAGGTGGCATCGGAAAGCCTCGGGGTGTTTTGGCCCGTAGAAATTCTGAGGAGGATGAAGGGGGCGGATTTCCCTCTAGGAAAGGAGGAACTTCTTGAAAGGCTCAAGGGACTGAAGGTTAAGGAGAAAAATATAGAGGAAATCCTCGAGAAGCTAAGCTATCCTGTAAAATCTCCAGCGGATCTACTTGCGCAAATAAGGGAGAATCTGTAAGCTCAGTAAACCTCCTTAAAGACGCAAGCGTTGGAAACTTTTAGCTTTAATTTTGATGCGAGGGTTTTGTTTAAAGTTGGGTTTCCCGCACTTGCGGAATATATATATTGGTATTTAAGCCTTTGAATCTTAGGTTTTCCACCTTCTTTAATGCTTTTCTCGATGCTTAGAAGGTTCTCCAGTATTAGGGGTGGAAAGTCCGAAGGGTTGGGGCGCCAGGAATATACCGACCATGTTCTAACATCCGAAACATCGTAAGAAGAAACCGCAAGATTGAACTTTTTGGAGTTTGATGAAACCTCTTCCTTGTACCTACCGAAGTTCAATATTGATGTTGGAGGGATCCATACCAGCTTTATTCCGAAATCCGCCATATCCTTAAACGCGCCTTGGATCTGAAGAGGGTTTTCAATGAACTTTAAATAGATCTCGTTTAGAGGATTTTTACCCCCAATGTTTATGGAACTTGCAAATAGATCCTTCAGGCTCTCCCACTCCGACTTATGCAGTATTATCCCAACTCCCCTATTCTCCTCAAAGGCGCAAAGGAACTTTTCCAAATGCAGGCTCGGGGAGATGGCTCCAAAAATACCCGTAAAGTTTTGCGGAAGACTTAGGGTATCGATGGTATGATTTGAATAAATGAAAATTACGGGTTTTTCCCTGATATTCTTTATGGCGAAGTTTAAGGCTTCCTCACCAAGAACTACCACCGCAAGGTATCTATCCTTGGATTTTTCCCATAGGTTCTTATAGAAAATTTCGGGATCTCCCTTCGCATCCCCTCTCCAATCAAATACATGAGCCAAACCCTGAAGTTGTGCCTTCAATATGTTTGCAACCGTATCCGAATAGAAAGAAAAGGATTTTAGGATCAAAACCGGACCTGAGAGCATAGGGGAATTTTAAGCTTGTTTCATCTTTAAAATTAATGGAAGATGGAGGAGGTGAAAAATTTATATGATAAGATTTATAAGGAGAGCGGTAGAAAGTTGCCTGGATTTTGGCATTGGCCAAATATCGTTGAGAGCTTATATTTGAAGCAATGTCTTAAACATTATAATATAAACGGCCTTATGTTGGATGCGGGATGCGGAGTGGGTTTAAAAATGGAACATTTGAAGCATTATAAAGTTATTGGAATGGATTACTCGCTTGAAGGTTTAAAAGTTGCTAAGGAACTGAAATTTCCGTTGGTCCAAGCGAGCGTTCATAAATTACCGTTTAAAGATAATGTTTTTGATTTTGTTTATAGTTTTGAAGTTTTGCAACATTTACCAACTTGGGAATATATTGAGAGTTCCTTTTCTGAAATCTCAAGGGTTTTAAAGAGGAATGGGATTTTTGTTACCGTAAATTATCGCTTGGGAGGTAGATTAAAAGAAAGGTACGCACCCGTAAAGGAAAATGGAAAAGTTATTCTTCCTAGATGGGCTTTCACAAAGGAAGATTATGAAATTCTGGCAAAGAAAAACTCGTTAAAACTTATAAAATGCGGAACAATTTTAAATTTTAAACCCCGTTTAATTGGAAGGTTTCCAATTTTAAAACCCATTTTGGCATATTTGGATTATCTTATGTTTAAATTTAATTATGGAAAGGGTTTATATTTGTTCGGGATTTTTAAGAAGGTTTGATCATTTTCTTTACTATCCTTTCGTAATGCGTTCCCTCCCAATATATCTGACCACAGCTTTCACACACCGCAAATTCATCAAACTTGTTCCAAACGAAGGGATGAACAAAACCCTCAACCTCCCATTTTGAAACTATTTTCAGCTTTCCGTTGCATTTTGGACACCTCGTAAATGGTTCCACCTTTACGTCAAAATCGGAAATTATTTCTTTAGCAAGCTCCCAAGGATCCCTTGAAGGATCCTCCACATAATAAACCTCAAGATTCCAAGCTTTAGCCATCCTAACAAGGCCCCTATCCGAGGTTATAAGCACCCTATTTTCCCTCAAACACCTACCAACGATCTCAACATCCCTTTCATCTCTATAGTATTCCGTATCAAATCCATAAAACCTTAAAACCCTAACCAACCTCCCCAGCATAGCATCTACTCCGAACTTAACCTCTCTATGATTTTCCTTGCCACTTCCCATTTTGAACCCTCAAACTTACCCAAGACCCCTTCCCGCGATATTAATATCACCTCCGTATCATCCGACCCTATAACCTTAATGGGGTTTGCCACAATATAATCAAGGTTTTTTTCCTCAAGCTTTCTCTTTGCGTTCTCAAGAAGTTTATTTTCCTCCTCGAGGGCAAAACCCACGATCTTTCCCTTCTTGTTCCTTGAAATCTCTCCCACAACATCCCTCGTAGGCAGAAGCTCAATGGTCATCTTCCCTTCCCTTTTGATCTTCCCCTTTGATGGATCAACTTTAAAGTCCGATACCGCCGCCGCCATAAAAAGATAATCGTAATCAAGGTCCTTTAAGGTATTGTAAAGCTCTTCAACGGAAAACACCCTGTAAAAGATGTCCGAACTTACCCTTTCCACGTTTCCACACCCAACCGCTATTACAAAGCTTCCAAGGGATTTTAGGAAGTTCGCAAGGGCAATTCCCATTTTCCCCGAGGAAAGGTTGGTTATCACCCTCACCTCATCTATCTTCTCTACTGTCCCCCCGTACGTGATTACCACCCTTTTCCCCCTCCAGAATTCTCTAAGTTTCCCAATATCCTCGACGTACTTTACCAAATCTTCCACTTCAAGCATCCTTCCCTCACCATAATCCCCGCTCGCCAATTCCCCTTCAACAGTAGGAAGAACTATATGCCCAAATTTCTTAAGTTTTTCAACATTTTCCTTCAATATCGGGTTTTTCCACATCTCGGTATGCATAGCGGGAACAAAGGTTATAGGAAATGGGTAAGAGGCGCATACGGAGGTTAAGAGGTCGTCCGCTATTCCGTTGGCAACCTTACCGATTACGTTATATGTTGCGGGTACAACCATAAATAGATCCGCCCACCTTGAGAGGTTTATGTGGGTGTTTCCATTAAAAAAATCTTTATCAGTAAATACTTCCGCGGAGCATAGCTCCTTAAAGGGTAAAGGCTTAATGAAATTTAAGGAAGCTTTACTCAGAATTACCTTAAGCTCGTGCCCCCTCTTATAAAGTTCCCTACATAGAAGTAGGGATTTGTGCACAGCTATACTACCCGTTACGCCTATTAAGATCCTCAATCCTTCTCCTTATAAGCTATCCCCTCCTTAGCAAAGGTCTCCGAGGCGATGATTACGGGGTTTTCCTCTAAGGGCTTTTTCGTCATCTCGCTCCTTCTTATCAGGTACCTCGCGTACCTCCCTATCAAAACCACGGACCTGTACTTATTATCCTCCTTGAACCTTTCCGCATCAAAGATCTCATAAATCTTTATCCTCTTCATTTTCCCGCTCCTTAAATAGGATAGCCCATCAACCTCAGGGCTTCCTTACCTTCTTCTGTCATCCTATCTATGGTCCAGGGTGGGTCAAAGGTTATTTCAACCTCAACGTTTTCAAATCCCATATCGTAAAGCCTGCTTTTCACCGCATCCGCTAAGGGTTCCGCTATAGGGCAACCGGGAGCGGTTACTGTCATAAGAACATAAACGTACTTGTTTTCAGGGTCAATTTCCAAAGCGTATATCAACCCCAAATCCCAAATGTTTATCGGGATCTCGGGGTCGTATATCTCCTTGAGAACGTTTATAACATCTTCCTTGGTCATAAGCGAAAATTTTAAAGGGGAAAATTTCACCCTTAAAATCCCCACCTATGAGCAAGAAGAAAAAGAAGATTTCCGTTTTGAGGGCGGAAAGGAGGAACGAGAGAAGAAGGCTTAGGAACCTTATGTGGAAGACGAGGTTTAAATACCTTTTGAGGAAGTTTAAGAAGGCGGAAAGCTTGGAGGAAAAGAGGGAGTGGGCTCGGAAGCTACAATCAACCCTTGATAAGATAGGGCAGAGGAGGATATTCCACCCAAATAAGGTGGCAAGGTTGAAATCTAAGATAATGAAGGAGTTGGCAAAAATTTCCCAAAATGGATAGGCAGTTATTCCTGGATTATATATTAGACCATTACCACAACCCCAGGAGGAGGGGAAGGATTGAGGATGCGGATGTGGTTTTGAAGGGGGGAAATCCGGGTTGTGGGGATGTGGTGATAATATACATAAAAAGGGATGGGGAAAAACTTGAAATTTCCTTTGAGGGGGAAGGATGTACGGTTTCCCAGGCTTGCGCCTCTATAGTTTGCGAGTACGCAAATGGGAAAAGTGCGGAGGAGATTTTAAAAATTGATTATAAGTTCTTGGAGGAAAATATAGGGGAGGAGGTTTTAAAGACGAGGTTCAAATGTGCAACCTTGGCCCTTGATACCCTAAAGGAAGCAATTAGGGGGTTGAAATAATGCCAAAGTACCCCAAACCCGTTGGACCATATTCCCCTTACAAAATAGCGGGTGATATTGTTTTTTTGGCAGGGCAGATAGGTATAAACCCGGATACGGGGGAACTTGAGGAGGGTTTGGAGGCGCAGACTGAGAGGGTTTTAACGAATATTGCAAATGTTTTGGCGGAGTTGGGGCTCTCCTTGGATCACGTCGTAAAGACCACCATATTTTTGAGGAATATGGGGGACTTTCAGAAGGTGAATGAGATTTACGCAAAATACTTTAAGGAGAATTTTCCAGCACGTTCAACGGTTGAGGTTTCAAATTTACCTAAGGGGGCGCTTATTGAAATTGAGGCTATAGCATATATTCCAAAGGTTGAGGAGGAGGTTAAGAGGGGCTTGGCGCTTTTCCTTGAGGGCAAGTTCTTTGAATCCCACGAGTACTGGGAAAAGGCTTGGAGGAGGCTTGAGGAACCGACGAAATCCCATTTAAGGGCTTTGATAAACCTTGATGCATTTTTCATAAAGCTCGCGGAAGGGAATAAGGTGGGAGCAAAGGCGCACCTTGAAAGATTTTTAAATCTTGCAAAGGATGGGAAGCTGAAGGAGAAGTTGGAGGAGATTTATGGGAGATTTGAGGAAGTTGAAAGTGAAAGGATCTTTGAAGAAATAAAAGGGGATGTAGCGGGCTATTTGAAGGAACTGGGATTTTAATACCTCTCCCCTTCTTCTTATCTTATCACGACCTTATGCAATTTTCCTCCTGCCTCCACGAAATATATGCCACCTTTCAGAACAACCCTACCACCCCTTCCAACAAGCCTACCGGATACATCATAAATGGAGTAGTCCCCCTTCAGAATCACCGTCCTACCCACAACCTCAAAGGGCTTCTCTTCTTCAACCTTAACCTCTTCAACCTTTAACTCTCCGTCATCCGCAAGGGGTCTAAATGTCGTGCAATATATCTCGTAATTCCCAGGGGTGTTATCCTGCCAACACACTATTCCGTACGATGTGGCTCCAGCCCAATGAAATGCTACCATAGGCCAAAGGGATCTACCCGAGGTATAGCTTACCCTCTGAATGGGACGCCAAGAAGAATCCGGATGAGGCTTACAACCTACAAAGATTTCAAAATCTCCACCTACAGCCCTAGAGGATTTCTCAAACCAACTTACATATGCCCTATCGCCTTGGACAAAAACCGATGCACCAGCAGCAGTATCACCCAAAGCCGTAAGACCCGTCAAATTAACCTTACTACTCCATGTTATCCCACCATCCGTTGATTCCCTGAAATATACATTCACCGCATTCCCCTTCTTGTCAAACCATACAACCGCAACATGATCTCCATAAGCGGAAACATGGCAGGTGTTGTATTCCAAATTTGTGGCCAACGTATCAAGATTAACTGGAGTGCTCCACGTGGAGCCATAGTCTGTGCTGTATGTGACCTTTATATACGGAAAATCCGTGTAGCATATGAACC
This sequence comes from Candidatus Caldipriscus sp. T1.2, assembly GCA_000980735.1. Lineage (GTDB taxonomy): Bacteria > Hydrothermota > Hydrothermia > LBFQ01 > LBFQ01 > Caldipriscus. The sequence goes on along the minus strand of LBFQ01000054.1, from coordinate 35,251 downwards.
ATTTACCCATCTTGTTGTAAGCAATCTGAGGATGTGCTTCAGGCGTATAAGAAGGATTGGCTACGACTATCCCACCATAAGGTTCCCAAGTGTTTCCCCCATCAAACGTCCTCTTGACCCTTAAACCATAACTAGGCGAATATGTATCTACCACGAGCAGAATAGTATCTCCGTTTAAAGATACGTCCATAGATGGTGCATCAAGGAGATCAGATCCGTATTCAAATGAGTGGAAAATGGTCTGACCGGATGTTGGGTAATCCCAAGTCGTACCTCCATCTAAGGATCTGTTGTAGGGAATCCACGATTCGCCAGAACAATTCCAACAGTAAGCTACAGCGTGAACCTTGGAACCTCCTGCAACTATTGAGGATTCCCAGTAGTAACTTAGCACCGTTATACCTCCGCAGTCTGAACCGCTACAGTAGTCCCAAGTGTTCCCCCTGTCCGTAGATCTGTTGTATCTATTACCAACTCCATATCTCAACCAGAGTATATGAACGGTATCCCCCACCAGGTAGATGCCGTTAGAAGCTTTCTCGCCGAAGATATATGTTCCATAAGCACCCCAAAGATCGTCATACGGGTGATCCGTAAGCCTATATGTTGAAGTTGCGTTTAAGCATTGCGCAAGGATAACATTTAGTGCTACCATATGTGGTTATTATAAGGCTGTTTACTCCCTCAGTACCCCCATCACCTCATCGTCCCAAGGTCTTGCAATTATGCTTGCCCTCTTCTTTAGCTCTTCAACGGCCCAAGGTACCGCAACGGAAAACCCGCATATCTCAAAAACCCCAATATCGTTATAACTATCCCCAAAGGCTATACATTCCTTAGGGTTTATCCCTACAAAATCCATGAGGATCCTCAACCCCTCCGCCTTTGTAATATATGGGGCAACATCGTAAAATATATCCACATTCCTTTTGTACACAAAAACGGTTCCGGGTAGTTTCCCTTTTATTTCTGAACCCCTCAAAGCCAAAACGAACTTGTATATATCCCCCTCCTTCCCAAGAACGTCCGCCCCCCACCTTTGGAGGTATGGCAAAAAATCCTCCCTGAATTTATCGTTTGGCTCAACGGAATTTTCGTAAAACTTCACCAAAGCAAAATTTCCAAATTTTTCCTCAATAAACCTGGATGTTTCCCCATCGAAGGGCTTTTTGAATATAACTTTCCCCTTCCATACCACATAGGCACCCTCAAATGAAACAAAGTTCTCCTCAATATCCATCTCCCTAATATACTTCTCCACCGAGATCTTCGCCCTACCCGAAACCACAATGATCCTATGCCTCCTCTTTATCTCGGGCAAAACCTCCAAAAACTCGGGAAAGATCCTTTTGTTATCATCCAAAATGGTGCCATCAAGGTCCAAAATTACATACTTCATCTCAATTCCAGATCCGCAAGTTCCATCCTAATTTTCCTTTCGTTCCTAAATTGGGATGCGGTCATGGTATATGCAGATTGCCCAATATTGGGGCACCACCACGTCCTAAAGGCTTCAATTTCTATTGGGATTGAAGAGATAATCACCTTAAGATCGTAAATCACTAGGGCGCATCTCTCCACCTTACCGTAAGGTAGATCCAGATCCTCAAAACCCTCAAGCCTGCCGTAAAACTCTCCGCTTACGGAGTATATCCTAACGGAATCGGGCACATCCCCAAAACCATCCCTATAAACCTTCAAATTCCCCGAAAAATCCCCCACCTTCCAAGCTTCCCCAACACTCGCGGTTATCCTTAATAGCTTTGCGGTTATAAATGTGTCGGAATATATTGGTTCTCCCACGTAAGGGGCACCCGCATAGTTGAATTTAAAGAAGGGTACCATAAGGGAAGAGAGCTTACCCCCTGCAAACAAAGTATCTCCGAGGATGTAATAAATTGATGTATCCCTTGAGATGAAATTAGCATTCTGCTTCCTGACGTAAACCTTTTTCGCATTTATTCCATTAAAATTTGTATCCCCAATTATAAATAGGGTGTCCGGCCTATAGTTTTTTCCGCTTGGGGATTCGTACTCGCCGTTATCAACGTACCTTGAGGTGTAGGTATATAAAAGCCCGGTTTCAAGGGGGACGTATATCCCGAAGTTGTACCTATACCTGCAGGAGAGGAAGAGGAGGATTAAAACAAAGATCCTTACCATATAACCTCAAATATTAAGGGCTTTTTCTCAACAGCTTCCTTGCTTATTGCGAAGGATCCTTTTAAGATTTCCACCGCTTTTTTCACCCTATCCTCATCGTTCCCAAAAACCCTGAAGACGCTTTCCCCCTTCAATACCTTATCCCCCGTTTTCTTTAAAGAAAATATGCAAACCTTGTGGTCTATTTTATCCTCTTTTTTAAGTCTTCCGGCACCCAAGATGACGGAAGCCATCCCAACTTTCCTCGTATCAATATACGATATATACCCATCATCTTCTGCCTTTACATCTTCCGAGATCTCCGTTTTTGTGAATTCTTCCCTTTCGATCTCATCAAAATTTCCCCCATGCATTTCCACCATCCTCTTAAACCTCAAATAACCCTCCCCGCTTTTTATTGCCCTTTCTATCATCTCTTTCCCTAAATCAACGCTTTCCGTCTTCCCCGCCAAAACCAGCATATAAGCCCCCAAATTTAAAACGAGCTCCTTTAAATCTTCGGATCCTTCCCCCTTCAAAAGTTGAACGCTCTCGCAAACCTCACAGGCGTTCCCTATAGCCCAACCCAAAGGAACATCCATATTCGTAATCAAGGCTACGGTTTTTACACCGTACATGTTCCCAATATTCACCATCTTTTCCGCAAGCTTCTTTGCACTACCGTATTCCCTCATAAAAGCACCACTTCCCGTTTTCACATCAAGGACCAAACCCGTTAAACCCTCGGAAAGCTTCTTTGACATTATTGAGGCGGTTATAAGGGGGATGCTTTCGACGGTTGCGGTTGCATCCCTCAATGCATAAATTTTCCCATCCGCAGGGGCAAGGTCGGAGGTTTGCCCTATTATTGAACACCCATTTTCCAAAACTATTTTCTTAAACTCCTCCAAACTCAAATTCGTCCTATATCCTCTTATACTCTCAGGGGATCCTCTAGAGTCGACCTGCAGGCATGCAAGCT
>LBFQ01000054.1:30750-31854 GCA_000980735.1 Candidatus Caldipriscus sp. T1.2 | reverse complement strand
CGTGAAAGCTTTGAATGCCTCCACGGGTTTCATACCAAGGGAGAACACCGCAAGGAAAAGGGTGATAAAGGGGTTCAAAAAGGGGGATGTTCCGGGGTTATGGTCGCTTGCAAGTGCAACCTCCAAACCATAAGACCTTATCTTTTCGTATGGTGCAAAACCCTTTCTTAGGAAAAATCCCGTTGTTGGGCAAAGGACCGCAAAAACCCCGTTTTCCGCCATAAGCTTCAAACCTTCATCCGAGGGATTAAGGAGGTGATCCGCGGAGGAACATTTGTACTTCCCCGCAAGGATACTACCGAAAGGTTTAAACTCGTCCGCGTGTATCCTACACTTAATCCCCCTTTCCGTATAAAATGCTAAGATCCTTTCGCTCTCCTCAAAGCTGAAGGCACCCTCATCCGCAAAAACATCAACAAAATCAACAAGTTCCCTGTACTTTTCAAATTTCTCAAAAAACGGTGATATATACTCCTCAAAGGGTTTTTGGGGTTTTACGTGGAAGAGCAAAGTCGCAAATATCTTTATCCCTCTAAACCTCCTTTTTAAAATGTTTATCAACCTTAAGAGCCTCATCTCTTGTTCAAAATCCACCCCATATCCCGTCTTTATCTCAATCACCCCAACACCCAAACCCTTTAAAATCTTAATCCTCCTTGAGGTTTGTTCCAGAATTTCTTCGTCGCTCGCGGAAATAGTTTTTCTTACGGTGGAGTATATACCCCCTCCCCTTTTTAGGATCTCCAAATAATCAATTCCCTCAAGTTTTAATCTGAACTCCTCGATCCTATCCCCCGCATATATTAAATGGGTGTGAGGATCCGCAAATTTCGGATATAAAACCTTACCCTCATACACCACTTCCTTCCCCTTAAGGTTTTTCCCAATATCCAATATTCTCCCGTTTTCCACCAAAACCTCCACATCCTCCAAAACCTTTTCCCCATTAAAGACCGCCCTAAGACCCTTAATAACCTTCCTCTCCATATTCAACGAAGCAGTCGGGAACTTCCTTATCAAACTTTTCTAATAGAAATACCTTTACGGTGGGGTTTATCCAATTCTCCTCGTAAGAGTTGTTCCAAATGGCGAAGTGCATTTTAC
>LBFQ01000054.1:17428-30226 GCA_000980735.1 Candidatus Caldipriscus sp. T1.2 | reverse complement strand
TTTGGTGGTGCAAAGGGGGGAATAAAGGTGGATCCATCCCAGCTCTCGGAAGCGGAACTTGAAAGGCTCACAAGGAGATATGTTTATGAGATTATAAATTTCATAGGTCCCAACATAGACATACCCGCGCCGGATGTGAATACTGATGCCAAGATCATGGCTTGGGTGATGGATACTTATAGCGTTTTTAAGGGATACTACGAACCCGCAGTTGTAACCGGAAAACCCATATACATAGGGGGTTCGAGGGGTAGGAAAGAGGCGACGGGTAGGGGTGTTAGCGTCGTTACGGAAACGGTTTTGGAATACTTTGGGGAGAAGGTGAAGGGTAGGACGGTTGCGGTTCAGGGGTTTGGAAACGTGGGTAGCCACGCCGCTTTATTCCTTCACAGGCTCGGAGCAAAGGTCGTTGCGGTAAGCGACCATACGATGGGTATATACTCCCCCGAAGGCCTTCCCGTTGAGGAGATGTATAAATTGGCTTCATCCGGAAATAGGTACGTTCCCGTTTCGGAAATCGTAAAGACCTTGAACATAAAGGGTAAGGAGATAACAAACGAGGAGCTTTTAACTTTGGATGTTGATATCCTTGTTCCTGCTGCCCTTGAGAACCAGATAACAGACGATCTTGCGCCGAGGGTTAAGGCAAGGTACATCATAGAAGGGGCAAACGGTCCAACCACGCCTGAGGCGGACGAGATCCTGTATAGAAACGGCGTAAAGGTGATCCCGGATATATTGGCGAACGCGGGTGGTGTTGTTGTTAGCTACCTTGAGTGGGTTCAGGATAAAATCGGGTATTATTGGGAGGAGGATGAGGTTAACACAAGGATGGCGAGGATCCTTATAAGGGCGACAAAGGAAGTCCTTGAAACCGCAAAGAAATATAACACGGATTACAGAACCGCCGCTTACATAGTTGCAATAGATAGGGTTGCGGAAGTTTATAGGGGTAGGAGACTTTTCCCTTGATAAGGGTTTTCAAGGGTAAGACCTTAAAGATATATCAGCTAAACTCGGGGAAGTTTTCCCTTGATGGTGGGGCGATGTTTGGCATAGTGCCGAAAGTTATATGGGAAAAGCTTATACAACCCGACGAAAGGAACAGGATCCCTATGGCAACCCATCCCCTCCTTGTGGAAACGGAAAAGGGGTATATCCTCATAGAAAGCGGTTTGGGAATAGGTTGGGACGAGAAGTTTAAGGATATTTACGCGGTGGAAGAAGAGGATCCCTTTAAAGGGGCTCCAGTTGGGAGAGAGGAGATTTCCCTAATAATCCAAACCCACCTACATTTTGACCATGCGGGGGAACTTGTGCTGAACGGAGAATATAGATACAAGTGTCCCGTCGTTGTTCAACAGTTTGAGTGGATGGATGCCCTTTTCCCACACGAGAGGAGCAGGGCGAGCTATCCACAGGAGAGGGTCTTACCCATTGAAAAGTTTGTAAGATTGGTTTCGGGTACTCAGGAGGTTTGGGAAAATATTTTCGTTTATAGGACGGGGGGGCATACTAGGGGGCACCAGGTGGTCTTTATAAAGGATTCTGATAAACTTTTCGTTTTCATGGGGGATGTAATACCTACAAGGCATCATGCCCCATTACCTTACGTTATGGGATACGACCTTTACCCTGAGGAGATGCTCTTTGTAAGGAAAAGCCTTTACCCTTACCTTATGAAGGAAAAAGCGATAATATTTACCCCTCATGACAGGGAAGGATTTGCTGGGTACTTAAAGCTTGACGAGAAGGGGAAATTCTTCCTTGAGGAGGTTGAGCCGGAAGACGTTATAAATGGAAGTTGAGGCAAAGTTCGTTTTATCTTCCGAGGATGAATTTGAAAGGGTTTTAGAGATATTGGAGAAAATGGGATTTTCACAAAAAGGTGAAAGGGTCTTAAAATTTTGGGATATATACCTAAAAACCGAAAGTAAGAACGAGGCGGTAAGGTATAGGATTTACGGTAATAAGATCGTAAGGACGTACAAGAGGGATGTGTCAAGGGAAGGGGGGGTGATAAAGAGGGTGGAGGAGGAAAGGGAAGCAAGTTTGGAGGAGTTTGAGGGGGAAAAGGGGAAGAGGGGGGTGCTCCTTGAGACTTACACGAAAAGGAAGGAGTACGATTACGGTGATTTCAAGGTTTGCTTTGATTCCCTTGTATTTCACGGGAATATAAACATCCTGTTCCTTGAGGTGGAGGGGGAGGAGGGGAAAGTTGGGGAAATCTCAAGGGTCCTTTCCAATATGGGTTTTAAAGTTGAAAACAGGTCAAAGCTTGAAATCGGGCTATCCCTCTCCCCTTACCTGTAAATTCCCCTAATTAGCTTCTCAACGGATATGTATTTTAGGGTATCACCCTTAACCTTCGCCCTTATCTTCCAACCCTCAACCTCAACCGTCCCTCCCCCTTCCGCATACTCCACCTTAGAGGAATCAACTAAAATAACCTCCGATACCTCGCCGTTTTCAAAGGAGATCTCGGAATAATTCGCAAACCCCTTCCCATTCTTCCAAGTTACGGATACGTTTCCAAAAAGGAAGATCTTCCTTAACGTATCCCCCCTAACGTCGGCCATAAATGTGTCCGCCCTCGCGGAAACGGATGGAGAGCTTATAAAAACTTCCCCATACCCAAAAGTTGTATCCTTGTGCAACACAAAAGTTCTTGAGGATACATTAAGGGTTTCCCTTGATGGGATTATGACCCTTGAATTTCCCTTAACCCATCCGTAAGAATTCCTCCCATCGTAAAATGCGCTATCCCCCAAGATCCTCAAATTCCTCCCCTTGGATAGCACATCCACCTTTCCAAAAACCCACGCGGAATCCCCCTTTGCCCTTATAAAATTACCCGAAATCCTCCTATACTCATCCTCAAAATAAGCATTCCCCCTAAGCTCCAAAAGGTTCGCCTTCCTATCGTAAAAAAGATTTTTGGAATTTAATGTAAGGTTGGGGGACTTTATGAGGGCATCCGTTAAGAATACCCTTCCCGAACCCTCATAATACGTTCCTTGAGAGCCCTTTATATCGTACTCATCGGTTTTAATATAAACCCCGCCAGACAGAACGTAAATTACCTCACCCGAAAATATCACCTTCATTGAGCCCGCGGAGAAGGTAAATTTTGATAAAAGCAGGAAGAACAAGGTAAAAATTATAAGGATGTTTCAAAAACCATCAACATCTTTTCCCTAAAATTCTCATCGCATATTAACAGATGCTTCTTCCCCCCAAAAACCTCCTTCTTTATCGGAACCTTTAAGTAGTTTTCCCTTGAGAACAAATAAACCTTCCTACTGAACCCCAAAATTTTAAAATATCCCTTGCTATCAACGAGTCCCATAAGAACGCCCACGCTCACCCTTGAAGGGGTATAAATTAACCTTCTCAATATTTTCCTTTCGTGCTCCTCCAAAATTTTATAAAATCCCCAACAGTCATCTAAATCCCAATCCCTCAACTTTAGATCCTTCAGGATCTCCAACAAGCTTTCCATCTTTGCCTTAAATCTGAACTTTTCCTTATCTATCTCCTGAATGTATCCAGCCCCCAGGAGTTTTTCAAGCGTCCCCTTTAATGTTTTCCTATCCAATCCACACTCCAAAAAAACCTCCCTAAGTCCGAATATAGGATAATACCCAATCAGAAAGTAAAGGTTCCACTTATCACTTTCGGAAAGCATACTAATATTTTAATTCTGTGAAAATTTCAACGTGCTTCACCCTTAAAATTTTAATATGAGGTGGATGTTAGGGGTAATTTTGTTTTGCTTCTGCTCACCCCAGCAGTCGGACGATGCCCTTATAAAGAAGGTTCAGGCATCCCTTACGGAGGAGCAGAAGGATATAGTTAGGGGAGGTAAGGCTTTTGCGACTTACATGGCACAGGTTGAGGGTAAGATAAAAGATCCAAAGATTATAGACAACCTCTTGTCGGCAGCGGCGCAGGGGAATTTGGCTTATATTCCAGATCTGGCAAAGCCCGATACTTCAGGTTGGAGGGTTGAGAGGGAAGGGGATTCAACCTTCGTTGTATTTTTCGCGAGGGCAAGGAACCTTACAACAAAAAAGGTATATGAGGCATCCTGGAGGTGGAGCATAGATAAGACGGGTAGGTGGGTGAGGTTTGGGGGAAGGAGACCGCAAATAAAGGAGGTTTCCGAGTAAAATTTCCACCTTAAAATTTTTTTATGCTTTACCTTTTTTCGTTTGTTTATACCGTTGATTTTGGGAAAGTAGAAAGGGTAGTTGAAATTCCGAATTTTCCGAAGTTCAAGGTTGAAATCTTAAAGCTTCCCCTAAACCCCGGTGAAAGTTTGCAGATTAATATAGTTTCCTTTGATAGGTTTAAAACAAAACCCGAGTTTTCCCCAAGTTTAAGCTTCTACTTTGAGGACCTTAAGTACTACAGGGAACCTTTGAGAAATATACCATCACAACCTGTGAAGGTGGTCTATGGATTCAGTAGGGGTAAAAAGTACGCCTACGTCTCTTTGATAAACCTCGTTAAGGAGGGGGAAAGCTATTATGAATACAGGAGATTAACGGTGGATATTTCAAAGGTGCCCAAGAGGGGTAGGGAGGTTTTCTTAGTCCCACCCTCATCTCCCTCCCTTGATATGGTCATAATAACCCATCCTTCCTTACGAGAACCTTTTGAAACCCTTGCGGTTTTCAGGACCCTTAGGGGAATAAAGACGAAAGTTTTCACCTTAGATGACATATACCCATACTTTCCCGGGAGAACCTACGAAGAGAGAATTAGGAATTTCATAAAGTTCGCATACTCAAACTGGGGAATAAGGTTTGTCCTCATTGGGGGAAGCAAGGACTTGGTTCCTGCCCCCAGGATAGAGATGGCATCCTTTGACCCATATAATTACGGTACCGATATGGAATCCGACGCATACTATTCAATGTTGGATGGGGATTGGAATTACAACGGGAACTACTTAATAGGTGAGATTTCTGATACCGTTGATGTGTCCCCGGATGTCGCGGTTGGTAGGATACCAATGAATGACCCTTCAAGGATCCTTGAAGTTGTAAGGAGAATAATAAGATACGAGACCACATACCCGTACCCCTATCCTCCCAAGATGTTCCTTCACGCCTCAAAGTTCGTTACGGATAACGATGCATGCGGTTATCTCTCAATGATGAGGGGGTTCGTTCCCGCACCCTTAAGTAGGTCGGAGCTCTGCGAGATGGATTTCCCAAGGAGGGACATAAGTTTAAATGAGTTCGTCGATAGCGTAAATAACACCACTATCTTTTGGGGTTTTTCCCACTCAAACTATAGGACTTTTATAGTAAATTTGGATAGTACGACCGTTCAGTTTAGCATTCACGATATATTCAGGCTAAACACGGACTCTTCACCCATCGTTTGGCTCCATATAGGATGCTTGGTTAATTCCCCAAACACCAACTCCGTAGGCAATCTAATATTCAAGGAAGGTAAAAGCATAGCTTCTTACGGTCCTCAGAAGGAGAGTGCTCCCTCGGTTGGGATAAACCTCGTTGGAAACGGGCTTAGGGGGGCGTACGATGATACAAGCGGTTTTTATGCTGGTTTAATAGACTTTTATGCAAAATCTTACTCCGCATGGTTGGGTTATATAGAAACTTACGTTTATGAAGGAATAAGCTACGGTCTCATAGGAGACCCTGCCCTTTTAATACACAAAACCCAACCCTTAAGTATGTCCCCATCCTTGAGCCTCTCGGGTGATACCTTGAGGATCTCATCCCTTCCCTCATCATCCCTCGTTGTGGTTGTGCAGGATGGGGTTGAAATATTTAGGGACAGCGCAAGCGGAAGTTTGGAGGTAAGGCTAAACTTAATAAGCGAAAATCCGATTTTGGTTGGAATAAACTCACATAATTATCTTCCAAAAATTGAAACCCTACTCGTCTCCCCTCCCAAACTCTCCTTAAGGGGCTTAAATATAAGTTCCCAAATTTCGGGAGAAAATACCGTAATTTCCGGCTACCTTAAGAATGTTTCCTCAATAACGTTAAATTCTCCCTTCGTAAAGTTATTGGGCATTTCCGGTTTGGGTAGCGATTCCCTAAACCTTCCGGATATTCCGCCGGGGGATTCCGCCTTTTTCTCCCTAAACGTTCAAATAGAAAGGTTCGTTGGTAATAGGGACGTGTCTGGGATCCTCATCTTCGGGTGTTCCTTGTGCGATACATCCTCAAGGTTTATAAGCTTTACATCCAAGGGACCGAAGCTTAGGTTCGTTGGAACCTTCGTTGATACCTCCGCTGGGAATATAAAATTGAAAATTTTGGTATATAACGAGGGTGGGGGAATTTCGGATACCATCCGCGCGGATCTTTTCTCCGGTCCTTTCACCCTGATTTCCCCGGGAATTTACCCCAACCTTCAACCTTTAAGATTTTCGGACACATCCTTCAGCGTGATCCTTTCCGGTAGCTATTCGCCGGGTAGTAATTTGACGCTTAGGATCTATAACGGTTATGGGGATACGATTTTTGCGGATATAACCCTTCCCTCCTCGAGCTTCTCCCCCCCCAACGTATTCCTTGAACCTGGTTATATGAATATTAAGGTATTCTGGGATAGTACCGCACAATCTTACTTGGTTTGGAGGGATGGAGAAATTTTGGATGTCGTTCCTTCAAATTGGCGGTTTATAAGGGATCAACTTTCGGATAACTCGACCAAGTGTTATTCCGTATCAAGGATATTTGATGGGGTGATAGGGCAAAGAAGTGTCGAGGTTTGCGGTAAGGCAAATCCACCCTTCAGGTTCAACCCAAAGGATGTAATTTATCCAATCCATAGGACCTTCCCCATAGCGGGACAGCTTGATAGGACATCTCCCGAATACGAGATAGTTTTCTCCTCCCTATTTAACCAGGTTTGGGCTTTAAGGCATAACGGGGAAGTACTTTGGGTGTATAATGTGGATAATTATCCCAACAGGACGGAGATCTCCGCTCCTCCCGCTATAGGAGACATAAACGGGGATGGGGAGATGGAGGTGGTGTTTGGAGTTGCGGGTTCAAATCCGGGAATATTGGCACTTTCAAAGGATGGGAACTTACTTTGGAGGTACAACCTTTCCAATCCCCCAACTGGTCCCGTGGTATTGGGACTATTTATGGGAGGTGGGATCCCAAGAATAGCTTTTAGATCCGGACCCCAGATATATTTCCTTGATGGGAACGGGAATTTGATAAACTCCTGCGGACCTTACCAATGGAGGGATGACTTTATGGCCGCTTATGACTTTGATAGGGATAGGATATGGGAACTTGTATTCTTATCAAACGATACGGTCCATATGATAAATTACAACTGTTCGGAAAAGCCGGGATTCCCAAGGAAGCTTAATAGGGTCCTTTATAAAGGGGTAAGGCTTGACGACATAAACGGGGATTCGATACCAGAGATAATAGTGGATGGGGGGAGAGTCGCTGTGATCCTTGACAGGTTCGGAAACAGGGTTGATACGGTAACCTTTTCCAACATATCAAACATAGATGTTCCTATAACCCTTGATTGGAACGGGGATGGGGTTTTGGATCTTGCTCTCATGGGTAGCACATTTTTTGAAGTTAGGGACCTTAACGAGAACCAACTTTACATTATCTCCTCCGAACCCCCAGCGGGAAGCAGGTTTATGCTTACGGGGGACATTAATGGGGATGGGAAGGATGAGGCTATTTTCAGCGATGCGAGGAGCAGGATACACGCCCTCGGTATAAACGGAGAAGCTTTGGGTTTCCCTATAAACCTAGGACATGGTGATAGGTACAGGGAGGAGGTTGTGCATGGGGGATTTTTGATATACGACGTTGATGGGGATGGTAGGATGGAGATGTTCGCGGGGACGGCTGGAAACAAGTTTTATGCTTGGAATTTGGGGAACACGGGTAGGATCAGGTGGGGTATGGTTAGGGGGAACAGGTGGAATACGGGATATCCATCCTGGGAGATGCCGGACACGAACATCTCAACTTCAATATCTTACAAGGAAAGTGATAAAACGGAAATCTACATAAGCAGGGGGGGTAGGATCCTGTTTTCATTCCCGAAATCGGTTAATATAGAGATCTACGATATCGCCGGAAAGAGGGTATTTCAGAGGGAGGTAAAGGGAGAGGGAGAAATAAGGCTGAATTTGAGGAAGGGGGTATATTTCCTGAAGGTGGGGAAGAAAATTTATAAGTTTATAATATGATGGAAATATATCTAAAATTGCTCCTTTTGGGTCAGGCTTATCCCGACAGCGCGAGGAAGTTGTTTGAAGCTTACAAGGATTCTTTGCCCGATAGCCTTAAGGTAAAACTTTACTCGGAGCTAAACTGGAACATAGATAGCCTTTTGGAGGGGATAATAAAAAACACCAAGGATCCTGCGGTTTGGAAGTATTACATTTACAGGAAGTTCGTTTCTGTGCAAGATTGGAAGGCTTTTAAAAGCTTTGTAAGGAAGAACTTTAAAAAGTTCTCTGATATTCCCGAGGTTTTAGATTATGTTGGGAAGGTCTTTGAGAATGCGGGGGAGAATAAGGAAGCGCTGAAGTTCTATAAATTATCCGCGGATAAGGGTTATCCCGAGGCGGTAAAGGATCTGGCGGTCCTTTATGCGAGGATGAATAAGTGCGACTCCGCCATCCAATTGTTTGATAAATTTTCAATTGACGAAATAAGGGACAGATATGAGAGGAGGAGGGTTCTACTTTCAATGGGCTTATGTTATGAGAAGAAGGGGAATTACCAGAGGGCTTTAGAATTCTACAAGGAAGCTTACACAATACAGAAGGATACAACCTTGGGTTTTAAGATAGCGTACCTTTTGACTAGGAGGGATGGGGAAGAGGCGTTGAGCTTTCTGGCGGGTATGTACGAGGATTTGGGTTTTGAAAGACCCAATTTGTATTGGGGATATGCCCTTATAATGGGTAAAAATAGGGAGAAAATAAGGGAGGGTATAAGGGAGGTTTCGGAGTTTTTGGCAAAAAACGGGGATGATGCGAGGGCAAGGAATATACTGACGCATGCCTTCCTAAGGCTCGGAGATACCTTAACCGCCTTAAAGCACGCAAAAAGGGCATTTGAACTTGAAAATAAAGATGACGAATATAGGTTGGCTTACCTCATGATCCTATCGGGCATTGAGGAAAATCCGAGGAAATTTGGGGTACTTCTTAAGGAGGGGGACAAAAAAGACCCTTTGGGAAAGCTCGTTTTTGCGCGGTTTTACGCAAAATCCGGAAACAAAAATCTTGCAAAAAAATTTTACTCTGAATTGGTGGAAATAGACCCGAAAAATATTCCCTTGCTACTTGAGATTTATTCTTATTCCAAGAGGGTTAGGGACCTTAACTTGGCAAAGAAAACGATAAAAACCCTAACGGAAAACTTCCCCGACAGCTTAAATTTTTGGTTTGAGCTTGGGGATATATACCTGAGGTTGATGCAGGCGGAAAGTTTGTATGTTATGTACAAAAGTTTGTTGGAGAGGTACTCATTCAAATTGAACGATTGCCAGCTTGCCATTGTATTAAACAACTGGGCATATAAGATTTCCCTTTTGAATTACAAACTTGATACCGCAAGGGTTTTGATAGAGAGATCCTACGAGCTTTGTCCGAACGAGTATATCCTTGATACGAAGGGTTGGATATACTTTTTGATGGGGAAAAGGGAGGATGCAAAGAGGCTAATAGAGGAAGCCATAAAGATATACCTTGATAAGGGTAGGATGGACCCGGAGGTTATACTACATCACGCTTTAATTTCATGTGCCCTCGGGGAGGATAATGGAAGGAGGACCTTGAGGGAAGTATGGAAGTACATAGAAGAGGATTACAGGAAAATTTATAGGAACTATAAGGGAGTTTGTGAAAATAACTTTCGCCGTTAGAATTTCGGGATGATCTTGGTGCTACTCTCCTTACCATCCAAACTTTTCTTTGACCCCTTTCAAACCTTCGGTTGGGCTATAATCAGGCTTTACCAAGTTTTCCTATCGGATATACAGCCGGACGTTTGCAACTTCAGTTTATCCTGTTCAAGGTTTGGAAGGAAGGCGGTTGAGATGTACGGGATATGGGGATTTTTTATGGCTTCGGACAGATTACAAAGGTGCAATCCCGGTTCTTGGAGCTTGGCTGGAACAATTTACGATGTGCATAAGGGAAAGCTTGTGGATACGTTGGAGCTTTTTTCTCCGAAGGTTGAAGAGGTCCCAAAGGTCCTTTTGAGATGATATACCTTGTTCTTGCTTACGTCGTCTTTTGGGTTTTGGTTTTAGGCTATTTGGCATATCTAAAATGGCGCTAATAGGCCTATTACTGAGGCTTAAGAACCATAAGGCGCTATTTTCCCTTGCCCTATTCTTGCTTGTAATTTCTTCCCTTATAGAGATCGCAATACCCCAGATCGTGAGGTTCACAATAGACCATTATGTTCTGCCTAGATACGCCGTGGATAGAAAGACGGGTAATTTCGTTGATATAACCAAGATCCCAAAATGGGAGTTGGAAAGTAGGGTAGGGAAAGAGAGGTATTACAAAACCCCGGTGGGTTATGTTCGTTCCGATTCCCTTTTAGCCCTACCTAAGGAAAAAATATTGAAATACAGGGAGGAGGATATAAGGGGTATAAGGGTGATGTTTGCCCTTTTCCTTCTACTCTTGGCGGTTAAATTTTTCGCAAATCTTGGCTTTTCCTATTACGGGAATAAAGTTTCCCAGTTAATATCCCACGAATTAAGGATGGAAACCTTCCAGCATGCCCTGAAACTCCCCGCGCAATATTATGACAAGACCCCCTTGGGTGTAGTTCTAACCCGTTTAACTGGGGATGTGTCCGCGGTAGCCCAAGCATATTCCGAAGGCTTCCTCGTAATTTTAAAGGATATCCTATTATTCTTCCTCGCCCTATCGGTTATGCTGAGCATAAACAGTAAGCTCACTTTCCTCGTTCTCCTCTTGGTTCCATTGGTTTTGCTCTTTTCTTACGTTTTTTCCATAATTATAACCAGGGCTTGGAGGGAGGTTAGGAACCTTATAGCAAACCTAAACGCTTTCGTTCAGGAAAATATATGGGGCCTGAGGCTCATACAGAACCTTGGGATATACAAGGAGATGTTCGGGAGATTTTCGAAGATAAACAAAAACCTTTACTCCGCTTATATGAAGGTGGCTTATATCTTTGGCATATTCATTCCCCTAATATCCCTTATGAGCTACGTGGGTATAGCGATAATTATCTGGTATTCGGCAGGTGGGATCTTGAGAAACGAGATAAGCTTTGGAAGCCTTGTCGCCTTTTTAAGCTACGTTGATCTCCTATTTCAGCCTATAAGGGAGTTTGGGGAAAGGATCCAGAATATACAATCTTCCGTTGCGGGTTATGAGAAGGTTATGAGTTTCCTTTCTGAAAATGAGGAGAACTATAACGGGAAGGGCGGGAAACTTGGTGATGTTGCTATAAGGTTTGAAAACGTAACGTTTTCTTACGATGGGGAAAATTTTGCCTTAAGGGATATAAATTTGGAAATAAAAAGTGGGGAGAAGGTGGCCCTCGTTGGTAAGACGGGTTCGGGTAAAACAACCATGCTCAACCTTATGATGGGATTTTACACACCAAATTACGGGAAGGTTGAGGTTTTTGGACTTGATACGAGGGAATGGGATAAAAGGCTTTTGAGGTCCCTATTTTCCCCGGTTATACAGGAATTGACGGTTTTTGCGGATAGTATTGAAAACAACATCACATTCGGGTACGATTTGGAATACAAAGAGATCTTTGAAAAACTTGGATTTTCTTACCTTTTGGAAAAAGAGTATAACCAGCTTTCGACGGGTGAAAAGCAGATAATAGCGGTTTTGAGGGCTTTGACTTTTAACAGGCCTATAGTGATTTTTGATGAGGCAACGAGCAACTTGGATGCAATAACCGAGCTTAAAATAAAGAAGATACTACTGGAGGAGTTTTCGGGGAAAAACTTAATAATAGTGGCGCACAGACTCGCAACCGCAACCTTGGCGGATAAGATAGTGGTATTGCAAAAGGGTAGGATAGTTGAGGTGGGAAGCCACAGGGAGCTTATGGAAATGGGAGGGATATATTACCGCCTTTACAGCCTTCAGAACCTCTGATCACTTTATGATAACATTATGCTCATCCCTTCCAACCTTCACCTTGTATATCCCTTTCGGTAGTAAGATCTCAACCTCGTTGAAAAAGCTCATCTTTAGCCTACCATCCACGGAGAAGATCTTTATTTCCCTTCCCTCCGCCTTAACCACAAGCCTGTTCCCGTAAACGTTTATCGAATAAAGGGCCTTTTCCCCCTCAAGTACGGAAAGTTCATCATCCCCTCCAAGGGGCGCACATACAACGTTATAGTCAAGATCTGGAGAGGATTGGGTGAAGTTGGGGTCGGAATTTCCAGGTGTTGAGGATAAGGGTGTTTCCGAAGTTGTATTTATGGTGGGGTTGAAATTCGTTATAGTGGGTGTTGTGAAGCTCCTTATACAGGAATATCCTCCCGGGCTTACCTTTACAACAAAGTAGTCGTAAGCCCTACCCGAGAAGGATGCATTTGATGTTCCAACAAATATATAACCTCCATCGCTCGTGTTTATCCCCATATACGGGATGTCATCACCGCTTCCACCGTAAGTAGCCGAGTATAATAGGTTCCCATTTTCGTCTATCTCAAACGCCCAAAAATCCGTTCCACCCGCTCCCCAGCTCCTGGTATACGCAAGGACCATTACGCCTGACCCTTTCGGCATAA
>LBFQ01000054.1:11348-16643 GCA_000980735.1 Candidatus Caldipriscus sp. T1.2 | reverse complement strand
TATATCCCCTCCAATTTCTTACTCAATAGGTTAAAAAGATGAACCTTATGTGGTGTTGGGATGTTGGTGAAAAAAGCGTAATTAACGTTTTTGGGCAGGTTGCTGACCCCCTTGCACCTCTTGTAATAGCTTGTATATCGTTCCCTTACCCGCCTCCCTCTCCACAACGGATGTAGCCCTACCGCCCCCTGAAAGGAGAGATAAAATTAAGGCAAATAGGCCAAAGGCCACACCGAGCCCCACGGTTAAATTTGTGAAAAACGTTGGTGCGGACCTCACCCCTATTATGTTCTCAACCCCACCTCCGAAGATCCCCAAACCGCTTGACCTCGGCTCCTGTATTAGGATCACCGCAATAAGGATAAGGACAAGGATGAAATAAAGAAACAAAAGGAAAACGTACATAGGTGGATATTTTAAGGCGGAACTTCCACTTTATAATATTCTCCTTGCGCCCGTAGCTCAACTGGATAGAGCGGCGGACTACGAATCCGCAGGTTGGGGGTTCAAGTCCCTCCGGGCGCGCTTGGAAAAGGAAACCGTAGAAAAGATCCTTTCTGAGGAATATGAAACTTTTTCAAAGATCTACCGCTCTATAGCAAAAAAGGAGATGCCGAAAATTAGCCTTGATGAGATAGTGGAGGAGTGTTTTTTGGCAAGCCACGAGGAAATAGTCAAAGGGAACGAAAGGGGGATAATCAGGGCCTTTGCCCTGAGCGTAGCCGCGAGGGTATTACAGAGGGTAAAGAGGGAAATAGAAAAATGATTGTGGAGAAGGATCTGATAAAAACCGTAATTTACGCCTCAAAGAAAGCGGGGGAGATCCTCTTAAAGCATTTCGGTAGAAGTTTGGAGGTTGAGGGGAAGGGTTTGAGGGATATTGTCACCAACGCGGATATTGAATCGGAGGATTTTTTGAGGGATTTCTTATCTAAGGAGTTTCCTGAAATTGGATTTTACGGTGAGGAGAAAGGGGGAAATTTGGAGGGTTTGGTTTGGATGGTGGATCCCCTTGATGGGACTAAGAACTTCTTCAGGGGTTTGGATGTATTTGCGGTCTCAATAGCCCTCCTTGATGGTAAGAAACCGATATTAGGGGTAATACATATACCAACGAAAAATTTGACGGTTTGGGGAGCCAAAGGGATGGGAGCTTATGCGAACGATAGAAAATTGGAGTTGGATGAGGGAGATAGTTTAGAAAACTCATTTTTGGCAACGGGTTTTCCACATGGGAATCCTGAGCTTGTGGATCCTTATATTGAAACTTTGAGGGAGATCCTAAAGAGGGCGATGGGCGTAAGGAGGATGGGAAGTGCGGCGTACGACCTTGCAATGGTTGCGTGCGGTTTGTTTGACGGATTTTGGGAGTTTGGGTTAAAGCCATGGGATACCGCGGCGGGTGCGATAATAGTCAAGGAAGCGGGCGCAGTCCTCTCCGATATTTACGGTGGGGAATGGGATATCTTTAGCCAAACGATACTTACCGCAAAGAGAAAGCTACACGCGGAGATGGTGGAGATCTTCAGGTCAATACGTTGAACTTATTCTTCTCCTCTGGTGGATATCTGGGGCTAAGCTTGATATATAAAAATTTCAACATTTCCCCCGCTTATTACTTTGGAAAGTTCGGAGAGGATGTACCATATTTTTGGTCGCAGAAGTTGAGGCTCGATTTTTATACACTTTACTTGGATTTCAAGCTTGGGGGGTTTTCCGGAAGTTTTGGCAGGATTTTACCCTTTGACACATCAAGCATCCTCTTAAATTCCTACTCAAAGGGACTTGATGGTTTAAAGTTGTTTTACAAGGATGGGGAATTTGGGCTATATTACGGTATATTTTCTGGGAAGAAATGGGTTTCAGATGGGGAGTACTACTTCAATCCCGATGGGAAGACGATAAAGGCGGGAGATGTTGTTTATAGGTACCTCATAATAAAAGGATTTTCTTATAAGAATATTGGATTTTATGAGCTTGCGGTTTGGTCAACGACTGGCTCATTTCCGGATTTTGCCATCTTAAATCCCATTTTTCCAGGCTATTTATACCAGTGGCTTAAAGGTAGGGAGACAAATCTGATTTGGCTATTAGAGGCAAAATTTAGAAATTTCTCCCTTCAGGTCTTGATGGATGATATACAGTACCTCCCATCCTGGTGGGATACGGTACCCCATAAGTTTGGGCTTAGGGTAAATTACTCCTCAAGGGTTTCCTTTGACTTTATTTGGGTTCCCGCCTTCGTTTATGGAAATAGGAAATATTGGGACGCCCTTTACGAAAGCCCAATATATGGCTCCGATTATGCGCAATTTTCAACGGAATTTGAGGTGGGGAAATTCTATTTTGGTTTTGGGATTTGGGGTAAAGGTAGGTATAACGGGAACTTTAAAGAGCCAAATATAGGGGATTATCCGAAGTTTTCGTTCCTACATGAGCCTATAAAGTGGGGTTCTTACTTTGAAATGGGGTTTAAGTTAGGTGGTGGTAGGTTTTCCGTGGGGTATGGGGAGAGGCAGTTTTCCGTAGGTTTTGGAAGGTTCTTCATATGGTTTTACGGAAATCTTACGATATAAACCTTTTCATCTCACATCCAAGCTCCTCCTTAACCTTCATCGCCCTTCAGATGTGGTTATCCCAAGGTCAACTATGTCATACCCTATGGAAAAGCCCCTCTCCGCGGAAATATGTAGCAAATACGTGGGTAAAAAGTTATAACCTTTCCAACCCATCTGCCAAAGTAGGTATCTATCCTCGAGGGAGAGATTTATTATAACTCCCACAAGATCTCCAATATAAACCCTTATCACATCAACCCCTTCAATTTCAAGGACTTTACCTATGCCTTTTGGGAGCCTCCTTCGGTGCTTTTTTGCCCTCTCAAGGAGAAGAGATAAAACCTCCGAAACTTTCTCCTTTGAAAAGGAAACCCTTTCAATTTTTTCCTCCGCCCTCCTTATCAACCTCCTCCTCTCCCTATGGTAAATAACCTTCCCCTTTTTAAGGATGGGGGAGGGAAGCTCAAGGTGGGGGATTTGGGGTTTTCTCCTTAAAGATATCTCCCCAAAAATGTATTTCTCCCTTATCTTTGCGAAAACCTCATCCTTTAGCTCCTGATTTGTGGGTATGGAGTATGGCATGGAGAAGAACCTTTTTAGGATGATCCCCTTCTCTATTCCCCAAAATCCCGAAATATTTATCCTCCTTCCCGAGATTAACAGCTCGGAAAATCTAAGAATGTCAAGCATTCATAACTTCTTTTCCCAGATCTTGGGCTCCTCCCCCCTTATCAGCCTCCTTATGTTCCCCCTATGCCTGAACCATATTAGGGCAACAACAAGGGCGGAAATTACTAAGAAGGGTAGGGAAGTCCTGTTAGGATCTAAAAATAGGATCCATAGAAAGGCGGAAAGGGATCCCAAAAGGGAGCCCAAGGAGACGTACCCCGTAAGAAGGACGGTTATTATCCAAACCATAAACCCTATTAGTACTCCTACCGGTGAAAGGGCAAGGAAAACGCCTAAGGACGTCGCAACACCCTTTCCACCCTTAAAACCCAAAAAAGGGGTAAATACATGTCCCAAGATGGGAGCCAAGCCTGTGGCTAAGGCAAGCTCTATGTTGTAAGGAACAAGTAACCTTACGATGAAGACGGGTAAAAAACCCTTT
Organism: Candidatus Caldipriscus sp. T1.2; assembly: GCA_000980735.1. GTDB lineage: Bacteria > Hydrothermota > Hydrothermia > LBFQ01 > LBFQ01 > Caldipriscus. The sequence continues at coordinate 12,974 of LBFQ01000054.1, read as the reverse complement.
AAAGCATCCAAAAGAAATACCAAGCTTCCCCACTTCCACCCCAAAACCCTCGCAACGTTTGTTGCACCGACGTTTCCGCTCCCCACCTTCCTTATATCTATCCCCGCAACCGCCTTTGAGATTACATAAGCAAAGGGTACGCTCCCCAAAAGGAAACCAAAGACAAAAATAACCGCATACACAAAGGGCCTTATATTTGGATCCAAACTCTCAAACATCCTTTCCAACATTCAAAACCTCCTTGTACCATTCAAGGGTTTTTCTCAAACCCGTTTCAAAATCTACCTTTGGGCTCCAGTTTAAAAGTTTTTTAGCTTTCGTTATATCGGGTTTTCTCTTTTTTGGGTCATCCTGGGGTAGGGGTAGATACTCGTAATTTTTCGGGACGTTTAGGATCTCGCATATAAGATCCGCAACCTCCTTAACTGTCCTCTCATCCGGATTTCCCAAATTCACCACTTCACCCTCCAAACCATCCAACGTCATAAGCAAAAACAAACCCTCCACCATATCCGATACATAGCAGAAGCTCCTTGTTTGCGATCCATCCCCGTATATGGTTATAGGTTTTCCCGTAAGGGCCTGATATGCAAAGTTAGGTATTATTCTGCCATCCCCAACATCCATATAAGGACCGTAAGTATTAAAGATCCTCGCTATCCTAACATCAAGCTTTTCGTACCTATAAAAGGCCATGGTTATTGCCTCCGCAAAGCGCTTTCCCTCGTCATAAACGCTCCTTGGACCTATGGGATTCACGTGCCCCCAATAATCCTCCCTTTGAGGATGAACCTCTGGGTCCCCATAAACCTCCGAGGTGGAAGCTAAAAGGAACCTGGATCGGTTTTCCTTAGCCAAATTTAATAGGTTTAGGACACCTACGGAATTTACGAGCATAGTCTCAACCGGTAGGGATAAATATTTTTGTGGGCTTGCGGGAGAAGCGAGATCTACGATAAAGTCAAACTTCCCCTTCGGAACCCCCTTGACTATATCCATTTCCTCAAAGGTGTAGTTTGGATCCCCGAGAAATCTCTTTATGTTCTCCGGCTTACCGGTAGAGAAATTATCAACGGAAAACACCTTAAAGCCCTTGTTCAGCAGGTACTCGGTAAAGTGGGTTCCTATGAAACCCGCACCTCCTGCTACCAAGACACTTCGCATTTTAAAATTCTATGGTGGAAGACTTACCACCTTAAAATTCAAAGTTTTGAAAAAGGTCCTGATAGTGGGAAGGGTAAATGTGGGAAAATCCACCCTATTTAACAGGTTGGTAAGAAAACCTTTGATGATCACATCCGATGTTCCGGGAACAACACGGGATGTGGTTTATAAACCCGTTGAGTGGAAAGGTAAGACTTTCCTTTTGGGGGACAGCGGTGGGGCGGGCGCGGGCGACAAACTCGCAAATTACGTATGGGATAAGGTAATAAGGGAGATAAAGGAAGCAGATTTAATACTTTTGATGGTGGATGCGAAGGTGGGAATACAACCCTTGGATGAGGAGTTGGCGAGGGTTATAAAGAAGTCGGGGAAAAATGCTATAGTGGTTATAAACAAAATAGATGCGGAAAGGAAGGGTGTGGGTTCAATTGAGGAGTTTTACAAGTTGGGTTTTGAGGATGT
>LBFQ01000054.1:0-11328 GCA_000980735.1 Candidatus Caldipriscus sp. T1.2 | reverse complement strand
TAGACGCGAGCGTTGGTGTCCATCACCTTGACAAAAAGATAATAAAACTCGTGGTGGATGAGGGTAGGGGCCTTGTGATAGCGATAAATAAAATAGATTTGTTATCTCCAAAACAGAGGAAGGAGCTTTTCGCGCAAGTTACCCGCGAGCTTGAGATGGTGGATTGGGCGCCGAAGGTTCCGGTTTCGGCCTTAACGGGCGAGGGTATGGACTATTTAAGGAGCGTTTTGAAGGGAGCGAGGGGAGGTTTGTTTAAGAGGATCTCAAAGAAGGATGCCAAGGAACTCATAGAGGAGCTTATGTCAGCAAACTTACCCCCAGCGAAGATATATTCCTTCTACCAGGCAAGAAATCTTCCTCCTACCTTCACGATAGAATCCTCCGGACCTATACCGGATTTTTATCTTAGGTACATAGAGAAGGCTTTGAGGGAGAGATGGGGGTTCTTCGCGGCTCCGATAAAGTTCGAAGTGAAAATAAGGTCAAAGATTTGAAGTACATAGGAAGCGCGACAAGTCCTCATCAGATAGAGGGGAATACCAAGAACGACTGGACGTTATTTGAGGAAAAAGGTTTGGTTCCCAAGGTGGGGAACGCCTGCAGAAGTTGGGAGAGGATGGAGGAGGATATAAAGCTTTTGAAGGTTATAGGGGCGAACGCGTACAGGTTCGGCATAGAGTGGAGTAGGATAGAACCGGAGGAGGGTATCTTCAACATAAAGGCATTGGATAGGTATAGGAAGTTTATAGATCTCTTGATAAAAAACGGGATAGAACCCTTCATAACATTGCACCATTTCACAAACCCGATATGGTTTTATAAGATGGGGGGATGGGCGAACAAAAAGAGCGTTTATTACTTTGAGCGTTATACGGACTTTGTAAGCAGGTTTATAAAAGTGAAGTTTTGGATAACCATCAACGAGCCGAACGTATACGCTTACAATTCCTTCGTTGCAGGGGTTTGGCCCCCTATGGAGAAGTCCATATTTAAGGCGATCATAGTGATGAGGAATATGCTTAAGGCATCGGGTAGGGCATATAGGGTTCTTAAAGAAAATATTAAATACTCCAAGGTTGGGATGGCGCACCACGTTAGGATCTTTAGGCCCTTTGGTAAGCTCGGGAAAATCCCCACAGCCCTTAGGGAATATTTGTTCAATTTCCTTCCTATATACTCGGACGTTTATGGGGTTTTACCTCCCCCTTCGGGTTTTATGGAGAGCTTGGGAGCAAGGGCGGATTTTGTTGGTATAAACTACTACACCGCGGATACGGTAAGATTTTCCCTTAAAAATATCTTCGGTGAGGATGTTTATATTGATGGTCTTTGGAGGAACTCTCTAAATTGGGAAGTTTATCCGAGGGGGATATACGAAGTTATAAAGAGGTATAATTTGGGCAGGGAAGTGGTAATAACGGAGAATGGGATAACCACGAAGGACGAAAGGGAGAGGGAAAGGTTCATATTGGAGCATTTTAAGTGGATAAAGGAGGCTATTAAGGAGGGATTTAGGGTTTTGGGATACTTCTACTGGTCCTTGATGGATAACTACGAGTGGAAGGAAGGGTACAACGCATATTTTGGGCTATTCACGAGGTTCAGGGAAAGGAAGGGTAATATAAATTTAAGGAAACTTTGGGATCTGGCATGAACAGGATAAACTTAAAGGGGAAGATATCGGATTATGGTCAGCATCCTTGGATATTCAGGGACAGGATAAAGTCCGTTGAAAATCAAGGGGTAAGCGCGGAGGTTTATGTAAATGGGAAGTTTTTGGGGTGCGCCTTTTACAATCCCGAAGGGAAGTTAGCTTTAAGGTTTTACAGCAGGGAAAAGGAGGAATTCAACGCTGGATTGGTTTATAAAAGGATAATGGAAAGCGTTAATTTTAGGGAAAACGTCTTGAAGTTGAAGGGGGCTTATAGGCTATTCTTTGCGGAAAGCGATAATATGCCCGGCATAATAGCGGACTTCTACGGTAAAGGGGTTGTTATACAGATCTCATCTTACGGTGCGGAAAAACTCAAAAGGGAGATAGTGGAAGGTTTCAGGATGGCGGGGTATGAATTCCTTTATGAGAAGAGCGATAGTTATGCGAGGAGGCAGGAAAACCTTGAACCCTTTAAGGGTTTCCATTTTGGAAATGTTAAAAACCTCGTGGTTGAAATTGATGGGATAAAAATGATATTTCCGATAGGGGGGCAGAAAACGGGACTTTACCTGGATCAGAGGATAAATTGGAAGATCGTTTCAAGCCTTATGGAGAACAGGGAAAGGGTTTTGGATGCATTTTCTTATACCGGGGGTTTTACCTTAAACCTTCTTGCAAGGGGTGTAAAGAGGGTTTTGGCGGTGGATGAAGATGAAGAGGCACTATCGATATTGAAGGAAAACCTTAAGCTCAACGGTTTTAAGGGTGCGGAAACGATAGCGGGTAACGTCTTCGATATACTGGATACCTTCATATTATCCAACGATTCCTTCGATGGGATTATCCTTGATCCCCCTGCTTTTGCAAAGAGTAAAGATATCTCGGGCGCAATGAAGGGATACACCAGGCTTTTTGATAGGGCGCTGAGGTTAATAAGGAAAGGGGGTATCCTTGCGGTTTTCTCCTGTTCCCACCACATAGATTACTCCCACCTTGAGGAGGTTTTAAGTAAAACCGCAAAGAGGCTATTTAGGGAGGTGAAAATCCTTTATAGGCTATACCAATCCCCCGATCACCCTGTACCCGTTTATTTTAAAGAAGCAGAGTATTTAAGGGGGTTAGCTTGCTTGGTATATTGATTTCCTGCCCAATAGATAGAGTATATGATTCCCTTTATAAGATAGACCTTTCCGGGGATAAGCAGGTGGTGGAATTGGGAAAACCTTTTAAACCCCTTAGGGTTAAGACATTGCCAAACTGTGAGGTTGAGTTTATATACTTCGGTGATACGGTGTTTTCAAGGAAGGTATTAAGTTCGGGAAATTACGCGATATTTTATCCACCAATTCCCAAGAAGGAAGGGGACATAAATGTTTTGGCGAGGACGGAAGAGGGCTCGGTAATATTCCAATTGAAGGCTTTAAGGAAGGATTTCTGGTTTTTCTTATTTTTAGAATTCCTTTTGGGTTTTGTTCTCTTTATCTTCGGGCTTGATAGAGGCTCAACGGGGATCATGAGGGCGGTGGGGGGATGGACGAGGAAGGCTATAAACAGGCTATCATCAAATAGGTTTTTGGCGCTATTGGGTGGGATAATAGGGGCGATGGGTTTTCAGTCTTCAACCGCGGTGACGGTTATGGTGGTTTCCTTAGTGGACTTGGGGATGATATCTCCAAGCGCGGCGATCGTGACCAATGCGGGGGCGGGGATAGGGACGACCTTGACCGTGGGAATTTTATCTTTGGGCATTGGTCAAGTTTCAATAATTTTGATCCTCTTGGGGTTTATAATTGAGAAGATTTTAAGATCTTACGGGCATTACGGTAGGGCGATTTTTGGGTTTGGTTTGGCATTCTTTGGGATATGGTATATGGGGGAGGTATTTTCCAAACTTTCGGAGATTCCAACCTTTTTCAATATGCTATCCTCAATATTCAACAGCCCGAGCCTTACTTTGATCTTTTCCCTACTTTTTTCCGCCCTTATACACTCTTCCGCTTTAACCTTGGGAATGGGGATCTCCTTGGCTTACGCGGGAATACTGAGTTTTGAGGGCGCCCTTGCAATGGTCCTCGGCGCAAACGTCGGTACCGCCTTTACGGCCGTTTTGGCATCCTCCAGCCTATCCGGAAATGCGAGGAAAGTAGCCATTACAAACCTTTTGGGTAGGTTTCTCTTTTCATTAATCTTACTTTTCACAATACCTTTTTCCAAATTCCTGCCCATCTGGAGCAATAACTTAAGTGCAAATATAGCCTTGGCGCACGTATATTACAACATCCTTTTCGCAATGGCGGTTATACCCATATCTTACCTTAAACCCCTTTGGGAAAGAAGTGAAAACGGGAAAGTTAAGGGCCTCTCTGAGATGTTCATTGACGATCCGGATATAGCGACCGTATATATGGAAAAGCTCGTATCTGATGCCCTAAACAAGGCGATTATTATGTTCCAAGAAATTCCAGACGTAATAAGGTCAAAGTCCCCATCAAGGATATACAATTTCCAAAAGATGGATGACGAAATAGACGAAATTGAAACAAAGGTTAATGCCCTTTTGGGAAGGTTAAACGAAGGTTTCGTACAACAAAACACCGCAAACAAGCTCATCGCTTTAGCGTATATCATGGAAGAGATAGAGAACTCGGGGGATATAATGTCAAAGTCCATAGGGAGGCTCGCGGAGAAGATGTACAAGGAAGGTATAAACCTGTCGGAGGAAGAGATAAACGGGATACTAAGCTTCCATAGGGAGGTACTTAAGACATTTGCGGACGCGATGGTTGTGCTTTCAAGCTGGGAAAAAGAAAGTGCCAGAAATCTCCACAACAGGAAGGATGAGGTTAAGTCCCTTTTGGAAGAGCTAAAAAGGGAATTTTATTCAAGGGGGTTTGACGTGGAGAAGCTCACCTCTGGGGAGGTTTATTTGGATATACTTTCGGATTTGGAGAGGATAAATTTCCACATAGCATCCATAGGGGGAATAATATACGAGAACACGTAAGCCTTCAACCTTAGAATACTAAATTATGGCAACGGAAGTTAAAAGGACTTTGAGGGATTACGAATCCCACAAGCCCACGTGGTGCCCGGGTTGTGGGGATTACGCGGTTCTTCTCGCCCTAAAAAAAGCCCTATTAAACCTAAACCTTGATCCTTCGGAAGTTGTTATAGTTTCAGGTATAGGTTGTAGCGGAAAAATAAGCGACTATATAAAGGCTTACGGTTATCACGGGATACATGGGAGGGTTTTACCTACCGCAACTGCAATAAAGCTGGCAAACCCCAAACTTACGGTTATAGCCGCGGGTGGTGATGGGGATGGTTACGCGATAGGAGGGAACCACTTCTTGCACGTTTCAAGGAGAAACCCAGATATAACTTACATTGTTATGGACAATATGATATACGGGCTCACGAAAGGACAAACTTCCCCAACCTCCCTAAGGGGTTTTAAGACTGGTACCACTCCATACGGTTCCGTTGAGGGACCTATAGAACCCGTATATATAGCTCTTGTTATGGGTGCCACGTTTGTAGCTAGGGGATTTTCAGGGGATCCTAAGACCCTTGAGGTGATATTCACGGAGGCAATAAAGCATAAGGGGTTTTCTTTTGTTGACGTTTATTCCCCATGCGTAACCTTCAACAGGTTCAATACATACGATTGGTTTAAGGCGAATTCCGTAACTTTAAACGGTCCCTTCCCTACGAGGGCGGAGGCAATAGCTAAGATCATGGAGGTTTGGAATTCCGGAAAGGTCCCTCTTGGGATATTCTACAGGGAGGAAGGTACCCCCACTTATGAAGGGCAACTTGTAAGGGATATAAACCTTGCTCCAGCCTTGCAGGATATAACGGATAAGGTCTGGAAGGAGAAGGTTAAAAGGATCATAGAAGAAAAGTACGTATGAGGTTTTTGAGGAACCTTTGGATAATCCTAATCGTCCTATTTGTTCTTTTCCCATTCTATTGGATGGTGATCACGTCCTTAAAGGGTCAGGCGGAGGCTATCCAATTTCCCCCAACCCTCTTTCCCAAGGAGATAACTTTTGAGGGTTACAAACTCGCCTTAAGCAAGCTTGAACTTGGAACGAGTGTTTTAGTCACCGTAGGTATGATATTCTTCATAGTCCTTGGGGAACTTATAACCTCAATCCTCGCTGCTTACGCCCTCTCTTGGATGAACTTTAAGGGAAGGGAGGTCCTATTTTCTGCCCTTTTACTTTTGGCATCCGTACCTATGCCAGTTTATATACTACAGCTCTTCGTGATCGTCCAGAGGATGGGGATGGTGGATACCTTCGCTGGTTTGGTGATACCCTGGATGGCGAATATTTACGCAATTTTCCTTTTAAGGCAGGCTTTTAAGAGTATACCCAAGGATTTGAGGGATGCGGTTTTTGTGGATGGGGGAAACGACTTAACTTTTCTACTTAAGGTTGCCATTCCCATCGTTAAACCCGTAATAATAACCATAGCGGTCTTTAGTGCGGTATATACTTGGAACGGCTTTTTATGGCCCCTTTTGGTGGTATCGGAAAAGAAACTCAGGCCCATACAGCTCGCGGTGGCGTACTTTGCCCAGGGTGAGGTAACAAACTACCCAGCCCTTATGGCCGCATCCCTTCTAAGTAGCCTACCCGCCCTAATAGTTTTTGCGATTTTCCAGAGGCAGATAACGGAGGTTTATGCGAGGGGAGGGATGAAGGATTGAAGAAGATCCTCCCTAGGGAAAAGGCTTTGCTTTCCGGAATTAGGAGCCTTTCGGATGACGAAATTTTAGCCCTTATACTTTCAACCGGGACTAGGAGAAAAAACGTATTTGAGCTTTCAAAGTCTTTAATCGAAAACTTTAAATTGGATGAACTTGCGGAGATGACCATAAAGGCCCTTGCGAAGGTTGAGGGTATAGGTTTGGCAAAGGCTTTAAGACTTTCCGCATCATTTGAGCTTGGAAGGAGGGTGTATCACAAGGAGCTCCAGCCCTTTGATAGGAAGCATTTATCCGCAATTTTTTACAACCTTTCACAGGAGAGAAAGGAGAACCTGGTTTTGATTATGTACGACGGGGCGGGTTTTCACATAAAGACGGAGGTAATAGGGGTAGGGAGCTTAAACTCCGTAATGATCCATCCGAGGGAGATATTTGAACCCATATTTAAAAATTCCGCTTCGCAGTTTATCCTTGCCCACAACCATGTTGATGGAAGGGATGAACCCTCAAAGGAGGACATAAGGTTCACGAAAAATATAAAGGATATAGCGGACAGGCTTGGAATAAACTTCGTTGAGAGCTTTATTGTGGTAAAAAATAGAGCGGTTGGGATTTTGAACGGTTTGGTTATGGAGTTTTGATATGGGTAAAGCTTTCCTTGCAAGGAAAGGGAACCTGATCTTTGGGGTGGTTGAAAGTACGGACATAGTCGCGGAAGCCCGTAGAATCCATCAGACCTCCCCAACCTCAACCGCCCTTTTGGGTAGGGTTTTAACTGGTACAGTGCTTTATGGTTTGATGTACAGGGGTATCACTGTTGAGATAGTTTGCTCGGGACCTGCGAGGAGGGTTATAGCCCAACTTAAAGGACAAAGGGTAAGGGGGTACATTGCGAACCCAAGTGCGGAAGCGGAACTTAAGGATGGAAAGCTCAACGTTTCTGGTATAGTTAAAAGCGGGATAATGAGGGTGATAAGGGAGGGTTATATAAGCGAGGTGCCTTTGGTAAGCGGGGAAGTAGGGGAGGATTTCGCATATTTCCTTTATCAATCTGAGCAGAGAAGGAGCGCGGTGGGTTTGGGGGTTTTGGTGGGGGAATACGGGCAGGTTGTAAGCGCTGGGGGTTTCATAGTTGAGGTTTTGGCAGATGCGGAGGAAAGGGAGATCTCGGAGATTGAGGAGAAGTTAAAGGGTTTTTCCGTAAGCCTTTTCCTCTCAAAGGGCAACTCTCCTTTGTCTCTTTTAAAGTATTTGGCGGGGGAAGTTGAACCCTTGGACGAGAGGGATTATTATTACGATTGCTGGTGCAACTATGAGAGGTTGATAGAGACGGTTTTGCAGGATGAAAGCATTGAGGATGGAACAAGGGCGGTTTGCATCTTCTGTAAGAAGGAGTATATCATTAGGAGATAATTCGTTTCAACCGAATATTTCCGCTATGATTTTTGCCCTGTAATCAAATATATAATCCAGTCTCTTTCTCACGAGTAGGGCGTTTGCGATTTGCCCCAAAATACCAAACGGAATTATGTAATGCACCTTATCTATGATTTTTATTTTTTGCCCGTCCAACCTTTCAAACAGATGTAGGTGATGCCAAAATTTGTACGGTCCAAACCTCTGTTCGTCTATGAAGTACTTATATTTTTCAACAGCGGTTATTTCCGTCACCCAATGAACGGGTATATTGCCAAATGGTGATACCTCGTACTCAATTATTAGACCTGTAAAGATTTCTTCGGGAAGATCTTCTGTCAAAATCTTAAAGTTCATATCCGGTGGGGTTATCTTGCTTAAATTACGGGGATCCGAGAAGAATTTCCATATATCTTCGATATCCCCTTGCACAATCTGTTCCCTGTATAGCCTATACATTCTCATGTTTTGGTTTGGATATTCTAAAGATGAAAGAACGAGATTTCGCCAAGTGTCCCAGCATGACTTTCAACGGTATAATACCCGCCTATGAGACCCTTTAGACCCGAGCCTCTTACGGATTTTTCAAAGGAGGAAAACATTAAGGCTATAAAGGATGCTCTGGAAAATGCAAAAAGGAACTTTGGGAAGAGATATCCGATAATCATAAACGGGAAAGAATATAAAACCGATAAGGTTTTTGGATCTTTTAATCCGGCACATAAAAACGAATTGGTGGCGGAGTTTTATGCTGCGGGAGAAAAGGAGGCGGATATTGCCATAGAGAGTGCATGGAAGGCCTTTGAGTTTTGGAGAAAGTTTCCCGCGGAAGAAAGGGCGGGATTTCTCTTTAAAGCAGCGGAGGTTTTAAGGAGGAGGAGGTTTGAGATAACCGCATGGATGGTTTATGAGGTGGGGAAAAACTGGGTGGAAGCGGATGCGGATGTAGCGGAGGCAATAGATTACCTTGACTATTACGCGCATCAGATGCTTGAGCTTGCGGGGAATAGGCCCCTTGCCCATATATATGGCGAAAACAACGAGTACTTTTATATCCCCTTGGGAGTCGTAGCAGTTATACCACCCTGGAATTTCCCCTTAGCGATCCTTACGGGAATGACGGTTGCAGCGGTTGTTACGGGAAACACGGTAATATTAAAACCCGCATCCGATTCCCCCATGATGGGTTATCTATTTATGGATATAATGAGGGAGGCGGGGCTTCCCGATGGCGTTATAAACTTCCTACCAGGCTCGGGCGGTTCCCTCGGTGGCTATCTTGTTAAGCACCCAAAGATCCGTATGATCGCCTTCACGGGATCAAAGGATGTGGGGATTTGGATATACGAGGAAGCTGCGAAGGTAAGGCCCGGGCAAAAGTGGCTCAAGAGGGTAATAGCGGAAATGGGGGGAAAGGATGCAATAATAGTTGATAACGAGATAGATGAGAAGGACATACCCTTTATAGCAAACCAGATAATAGTTTCTGCTTATGGTTATCAGGGGCAAAAGTGTTCGGCGGCTTCAAGGCTAATAATAGTTGAGGATGTTTATGATAAAATTCTCTCGGCGGTCGTAGAAGAGGCGAAAAGGATAGAGATAGGGGATCCCGCGGAGAATAAATTTATGGGACCGGTGATAAACGAAAGCTCCGAAAAGAAGATACTGAATTACATAGAGATTGGGAAGGGGGAAGGTAAGCTCGTTTTTGGAGGGGAGAAGATGAGGGGCGGAATTTACGATGAGGGTTATTACATACAACCCACCATATTCGCGGACGTCCCACCTAATGCGAAGATCGCCCAGGAGGAGATCTTTGGTCCGGTTCTTTCGGTTATAAAAGCAAAGGATTTTGATGATGCATTGAGGATAGCAAACGATACGGATTATGGGCTTACGGGCTCCGTTTTCACGAGGAACAGGGAAAAGATATATAAGGCAAAGTGCGAATTTCACGTTGGGAACCTTTACATAAATAGGAAATGTACGGGCGCTATAGTTGGCGTTCATCCCTTCGGTGGGTTTAATATGTCGGGTACGGACGCGAAGGCTGGGGGTCCGGATTATCTATTATACTTCTTACAGGGGAAAACGGTTTCGGAAAGGTTATAATTATGGGAAGCTACAAGGATACCCTAAATATGCCAAAAACGGATTTCCCCATGAGGGGAAATCTACCAGAAAGGGAACCAATATTCCAAAGGTTTTGGGAGGAAAAGGGGATTTTCAAGAAGCTAAAGGAGAGAAATGCCCCATTGTTCATCCTACACGACGGTCCCCCTTATTCAAACGGGCATATACACATAGGGCATGCCCTCAATAAAACCCTTAAGGATATCCTCGTAAGGTACAAAGCATTAAGGGGGTACAGGATAAGCTTCGTTTTGGGTTGGGATAACCACGGTATGCCCATAGAGAAGGAGGTTGTAGAAAACGATGAGGAAATAAAGAAACTTGTGAAGGAAAAGGGGATAAAAGATCCGGAGGTGAAGTTAAAGATAAGGCAAAAGAGTAGGGAATTCGCCAAAAGGTGGGTGGAAATTCAGAAGGAGGAGTTTAAGAGGCTTGGAGTTTTAACCGACTGGGATGATATATATTTAACGATGGATCCGAACTTTGAGGCGGATGAAACGGAGCTCTTGGCGGAATTAATTGAAAAAGGGTATATATACAGGGGGTATATGCCGTTACCTTGGTCAAGGGAAAGTCAGAGCGCCCTTGCGATGGCGGAGATAGAATATTACGAAAAGGAATCTCCATCTTTGTGGTTCTTAACCAAATGCCTTGATGAGGAGTTTTATATTCTGGTCTGGACTACAACTCCTTGGACGCTTTTTGGAAACAGGGCTTTTGCCTTTTCCCCAATTATGGAATATCTATTTGCAAAGGTGGATGGGAAGGTGGTGGTTTTCGGCAAGGAAAACGCAGAAAGGATAAGGGAAGAGCTCGGTTGGGAATGGGAAGTTTTGAGGGTTGAGAAGGGAAAATATTTTGAGTATAAAAAGTTCCAGCACCCCCTATTTCCGGATAGGGTATCCCTAGGTATCCTTGCGGACTTCGTTTCTTCGGAGGAGGGTTCTGGGATAGTTCATATTGCGCCTGGGCACGGTAAGGAGGACTACGAGGTTGGGAAAATTTACAACCTTGAGGTTTTCTCACCGGTGGATGAGGTTGGAAACTTTACCCAAGATGCGGATAGGCAAACAAAATATCCTTTAAACGTGGCGGGTAAGAGTATAGAGGAGGGTGGAGAAAGGGCGATAGAGAGGTTGAAGGAGTTGGGCTTTTTTGTTAAGCTTGGCAAGTACAGGCACAACTATCCCCATGATTGGAGATATAAGAAACCTTTAATATTCAGGGCTACTGGGCAATGGTTCCTCTCGGTAGATCACCAAAATCTTAGGGAAAGGGCGCTTAAGGCTATAAAGGAGGATGTAAAGTGGCATCCAGAGGAGAGCATAAACAGAATATATATGTCCGTTAAGGAGAGGCCGGACTGGGTAATATCAAGGCAGAGGGCATGGGGTGTTTTCATACCCGC
>LBFQ01000053.1:3593-10574 GCA_000980735.1 Candidatus Caldipriscus sp. T1.2 | reverse complement strand
CAATTTTCACCCTTCCAACGAGAAAGGAATACGAGATCATACCCATGATATTCCCCACATCCTTCCTTATATAACCGTCAAATCCGTACGCCCAACCTTTCCCTCTTCTAAGTAAGGTTCCGAATATGTCCTTTGGATCCACGTTGGGATTTTCAAGAAGTATGTTGGGATAATCCTTGTAAAAAGCCTCTATCTCCCAATCTCCCCAGGATGTTATACCTGAAATTCCCAAGGAGTACTGGAATGATTTTTGGGGTTCAATTCCCCTATAAACGGGAAGCCAATAATAAAAGGAAGATAAAACCTCGCCGAGCCTTCCACCCCCACCCGACAAACCCGCATAATATTGGTGATAAACTCCAAAACCCCCCTTTATAGCGAGATCTGGACCTATAAAGTACTTCGCGCTTAATCTAGGTTCGGGATTTACGAAAACTATATCCCTATTTTTATCCTGAAAAAGCCTCCTTAAAAATCCGTTGACCCTCAAACCTATGGAGAGGTTGTAATTCCCGCGTTTAAATAAATACTCACCGTAAAGGGATAAGGTGTAAGAAAGCCCCGAGAATTCAAATCTTGATGCGAAAAAATCCTGTTCAAATTTCCCCCAACCCCTATGCGCCTCGAATCCGAAGTTCTTCTCAAGATCTTCGTATATCCTCAAAAATTCCGTCCTAAAATTCACCAAATTCATTGGGGCGTTAAACGAAGCTATTGTCTGATCGTTAAAGCCGAAGGAGAAGCTGTTGGTAAAGTTCGTGGTGCTTATAGATGTAAAGTTCAGCCAATTCCCCATAACGTACCTTGAGTTAATTGAAATTACATCGTTTCCCCAAATCGTCCTCAAGAACCCACCAAAAAGGTTAAAATTAAACTTATCCCTTCCGTGCATAAATGTTGCGGAAAGTTTCCAATTTTCGTTAAAGTCCCTATAAACCTTCCCGAGGATATCGTAGAAGTAATATGGGAAGTCGTAATCAAGGAGCTTTAATGTGTAGTCAAAGTATGATCTTCTCGCGGAGATGAATGCCCCATAATTTTTCCACTTGTATGTTTGAAAGATCTTTGAAGCCAAAAGGCTTACGGAGAGGTTACCGTAGGTACTATCGGGATCTATGGTTTTCATTTCTAGAATGGAGGAGGTGAAATTTCCGAATTTTGCAGGAAAAACGGACCTATAAAAGTTGAAACTTTCAAGGGCATCCGCGTCAAATATGGAGAAAAACCCCCCCAAATGGTAAGGGTTGAATATCACCGCGTTGTCAAGTAATACACCATTCTCGCTTGGACTACCGCTCCTTACAGAAAACTTACCGGAAAAGTCCGCAAGCGCTAGAACCCCCGGGAGATCCTGAATGGTTTTAAAGATATCCGCGGTTATAAAAGAAGGGGCACTTCTTATCACCTCCGCCTTAAACCTCAAGACCTGACCAGTCTCCTTCTTGAACTCCTCCCTTTTGGCGGTTATCACTATCTCCCTCGTTTGTAGGGGTTTTTCCCTCAAGAATATATTGTACCTTATGGTGGTATCCTTACCTTCAACTGTGAATTTGTATGTTTCCTTTCCCAAGGCGCTGACAGTTATTGTCCATCTCCCGTTCGGAAGCTTAAGGTAGTAATTTCCGTTTTCATCCGAGTAAGTACCCTTTTTTAGTTCCTCAACCCTGATGACCGCAAAAGGTACCCTTTGGTTTAGGCTATCTCTAATTTCCCCCTCAACCACTATGTACGAGATTATGAACATAAACAACAATTTTAAACCCGCATAAAATTTCCCAATGTTTCCCATACTCAAATTTTACACATACGAAAGCGCACATTTTTTCATACACTATCACAAGGAGGTTGAGGAGATAGTTGTAACCGTCTCGGAGATTGCCGATAGTGTTTATGAGGATCTTGTTAAGTTTTTTGGATTCGACGTTGGTAAGATAAACTTGGTGATACTTGATGCTTACGACTTTTCAAACGGCTTTTCCACGCCCTTTTACGAAAGAACAATTTACATATTCCTACAGAACCCCCACGCGGACTTTAACTTTGGCTCTATGAAAAGCTGGCTTGAGCTCGTTATAACCCACGAACTCGCACATATCTTCCACCTTGAGTACCCCCACAAATTCTGGAATATACCCATTTCGGAGGGTGTTAGGAAGAACTTTGGAAGGTTGCCATCGCCTGTTGCCTTTCCCAATATCCTTGATCCGGGATGGCAAATGGAGGGTTTGGCGGTTTATCTTGAATCAAAGGGGGGATACGGCAGGCTTAATTCCGGACATTACAGAAATATGCTTCTTGCTTATATTAGGGGAAACAGATTTTCGCCCGATTTAATGTCGGCTTCTCCTCCTAACTGGGTGGGTGGCAACTCCCCATACCTATTTGGCTCATTTTTTACCAAGCACCTTGCCGATAAATATGGAGAAAACTATGTTATTGAACGTTTTGTAAAATCTTCTTATTTTGAGGATCCGGGATGTTTGACGACACTGGGCATAATATCCGGGCAATATTTAGCGAGGGACGAGGAAGATTTCAGAATTTGGTATAAGTCCCTTTTGAGGGAAAGCGAAGGATTTCTTCTCCCAGAAACCGTATTTAAGGTGGATGGTGATATCCAGCTTTCCCCCGCAATATCCCCATCGGGAAATTTCCTAGCCTTCCTTGAAGATCCTTCTTACGATTACCCATCTTTGATCGTTTTTGATTTAAGGAAAGGTAAAGTGGTTGCGAGGCTGAAGGGTGCGATACTTCGCGGAATACGGTTTGATGGGGATAGCGCGGTGATATTTGCGAAGTATGAGAACTTTAGGAATTTCTTTATATTTTCCGACATATACAGGTGGGAGTTTTTTAGGGGGAAAGTTGAGAGGATCACAAAGGGCGAGAGGGCGTTTTCACCCTATAAAAATGGGGATAGCCTCTTTTTCGTAAGGAGAAGGGGTTTATATCAGGAGATCGTTTTGAGAGTTGGGAAGGAGGAAAGGGTTTTATATAGGGGGGAGATATACGAGGGTTTCAACAATTTGGAGTATTTCAACGGTAAGCTTTTCTTTAGCATAAACGAGGACGGTAGGTACGATATTGCTTTCATTGACATTGAAAGTGGAAAACTTGAAAGGCTCACGGAAGACGATGCGGTTGATATACTTTCTTTTGTCGATAGTTCGGGGATTTACTTCTCGAGGGATGAGGGGGATGGTTATAGGGTCTTCTTGTACAGGGAAGGGAAGTTTTTTAAAGGTAAGGAGAGGTTTTTCTCCGCAGTTTATCCTACCCCTTTTAAAGGGAAGATCTTGGCATCCTTTTTAACCCCAAAGGGATATAGGATAGGCCTTTCAAAAGTTTCCTTTGAGGAGACCGAAATCCAAAAGGGTAGAAAAAAGGAGAAAATATTTTACCACCTCAAGCCCTTATCAAAACCCTACAACCCCATCCCACACCTCTTACCAAAATATTGGTACCCAGAAATTTATGCGAAATTTGACACAACAAAGTTTATCAGCATTTCCATACTCTCATCCGGCGGTGATGTTTTATACAGACACCTTTGGGAAGGTTCCCTAAACTTTTCCCTCAAGCTTGGCAAGGATACGCTTTTCAAATTCCACCCATTCCTTTCCTGGATATATAGGGGGGTTTATCCCTTTATATCCCTATCCCTTTCGGGTGAAAAACTTTCTTCCTCCCTTATCTTCCCGTTTTACGGTATGAGGAGTAGGAAGGGTTTCCTGATCTTGGGCAGGTTTTCGAAAGATTCCTTGAAAGGTGGCATAGGGGGATATTACTCCAGCGCATTTTCTTACAAGAAAACAGCTTTCCTTGCGGAGGGGTTTGCGCTTTACGCAGAAGTTCTTTACGGGAAAGGTGGATGGGAGAGATATTTATCTGGAAAATGGGCTTTTCAAATCAACCCATTCCTTGTAAATTTTCAGGGTTATCACTGGGATGGAGAAAATCGCTACGAAACCTTCCTCCTTCCGAACCTCTTTAACCCAAACTTCCCGGACATAAATATCGGAATTTTGCCCCCTCCAAGTAGGCATTTTGTTTCTATCCTTTACCTTTTAAGAATTTATCCCTCCCTGTTTTACAATGGAAACGTCGGATTTATGTTCTTTGGGGACTTTCAGTTTCTTGGAAATTTAGTGTTCTCTTTGGGTTTTGGTTATTCGGTTTATCCAAGGAAAGGTTTTAGGCTCTTGGTTATGTGAGCAACCTTATAATATCTTCTTCGGGCGCGTAGCTCAGGCGGTTAGAGCGCTCGTTTGACATGCGAGAGGTCGGAGGTTCGACTCCTCCCGCGCCCACTTGAATCTCCTCCTTTCCAACGAATATCTCTTATGGTCAATAAAGGTTGGGGTGATCCTTTTCGTGGTTCTAACTGTCGCTGCGTACATGGTTTGGGCGGAGAGGAGGGTATCCGCTTGGATGCAGGACAGGATAGGTCCGAACTTAGTGGGTCCCTTCGGGTTATTGCAACCTCTTGCGGACGTAATAAAACTCGCCTTCAAAGAGGATATAGTCCCATATACCGCGGATAAGCTTTTACACTTTTTGGCTCCCGGCATAATAATGATGGCTCCCATCCTCGCCCTATCGGTGATTCCCTTTGCCCCCGGAATATGGATAGCAAATCCCGACTTCGGTTTGCTCTGGCTTTTGGGATCAACCTCTATAGCCGCCTATGCGGTGATACTCGGAGGGATAGCCGGGGGAAGCAAATATCCATTGCTGGGCAGTCTTAGGTCAATGTCCCAAATAGTTTCTTACGAGCTACCAATGGCCATATCCGCTTTGGGTCCCGCGGTTATGGCGGGTTCCCTATCCCTAGTTGATATAGTTTCAGCTCAGAGGGATCTTTGGTTTGTTGTTCCCCAGTTTATCGGATTTATAGTTTTTCTTATAACTACATATGCGGAGACAAACAGGCTACCCTTCGATCTGCCCGAGGCGGAGGCGGAGCTGGTAGGGGGATATCACACCGAGTTCTCCTCAATGAAGTTCGCCTGGTTTTTCGCCGGGGAATACGCAAATATGGTTATAGCCTCTTCCGCGGTTAGCGTACTTTTCCTTGGGGGTTGGCACGGCCCCTTTATGGATGGCCTCCATTGGACGGTAATAAAGATCCTTTTCTTCCTTTTCCTGTTTCTTTGGGTTAGGTGGACCCTACCCAGGTTCAGGTTTGACCAGCTTATGTTCTTCAGTTGGAAGGTTCTCCTTCCTTTGTCCCTTATAAACCTTGCCATTGCGGTTATTCTGAAAGTTCTGTGGTAAAGGGTATAGGTATTGATGTGGTCAATCTTGGAAGGTTTGAAAGGATCTTAAAAAGAACACCCAAGTTAAAACTTAGGCTTTTTACGGAAAGAGAGATTGTTTCTTCTTATTCCTTATGGAACTTGGCTGGGAAGTTTGCGGGAAAGGAGGCGGTTTTAAAGTCGGTTGGCTTAGGCTTAAGTGGTGGTATAAGATGGAAGGATATAGAGATACTCGGGGATTCTCAATCCCCACCCAAGGTTTTTTAAGCGGTAAGGCAAAGGAGCTATTGGGCAACTATAATTTCCTCCTATCAATTTCCCATGATGAGGATCTCGTAATAGCGGTATGCGTGGCTTTATATCAAGGTACTTAAAGTTCGTAAAATCCCAAATTGAGCCATCCCCCTCGGAGCTTAAAGGACTCTTTATCTTGATTTTTATAGCGTTATTGGGAATAGGGTACGACTACTATCAAAAAATCACCTCTCCCGTAGCGAATATAAAAGAAGCCGGCGAATCGGAGGTTTTAAGGGATACATTAAGGGAAAGAGAAATCTTCGTTGTTGAGAGGAGGAAATTTTATAAAAGGAAACCCTTAAGGGAAGGGGAGAAGATAAACATAAATAAAGCGAGTATTTCCGAGCTTACGAGGATCCCGGGGGTAGGTCCCAGGATTGCGGAAAGGATATACGAGTATAGAAAACAGGTTGGTAAATTCAGATCCGTTGAAGAACTTCTAAACGTAAAGGGTATAGGTCCCAAAAAGCTTGAAAAAATGAGACCCTATATTACCCTTTAAGGTTTTCCGAGATAACCTCCGAAATATCCTTTACCTTCTCCGGAGGAAGCCCCTTTGCCTTCACCCCATCCGTTATCATAACGAGGCAAAATGGACACCCCACCACTATCTCGTCGGGCTCTTTGCTCAAAAGTTCCTCCGTTCTTTCAAGATTTATCTTCTTCCCTATCTTTTCTTCCAACCACATCCTACCTCCACCCGCCCCACAGCAGAAGGAATTTCCCCTTGATCTTTCCGCCTCAACGGTATCCCCAAGGGATTTTAATATAAACCTCGGTTCCTCATAAACCCCGTTGTGCCTACCGAGGTAACAAGGATCGTGGAATATGTATTTCTTCCCATCCTTTTCAACCTTCAGCTTCCCCTCCCTTATTAGCATGGCAAGGTATTCCGTATGATGATATACCTTTATTTCTTGCTCCAGACCAAAATCCGGGTATTCGTTTTTTATTGTGTGATAACAGTGGGGACAGGAAGTTACTATCACCTTCGGCTTGTAAGAGTTTAGAGTTTCAAGATTTTGAATAGCGAGCATTTCAAATAGGTATTCATTCCCGGTTCTCCTCGCAGAATCCCCAGTACACCTTTCTTCCTTTCCGAGAACCGCAACTTTTATCCCCGCGAGTTTTAATAGGTTTATAAAATTCCTAGCCACCTTTGAGTACCTTTGATCGTAAGCCGCGGCGCACCCAGCCCAATAAAGCACATCAAAATCTCCACCCTCGTAAGCCTTAACAACATCCAAACCTTCCAACCACTTCTCCCTATCGGAATGTGGCATATTCCAAGGGTTCCCCTGATTTTCCATACCCTTGTAAGCGTTTGAAAGTCCCGCTTCTTTCCCCTCCATTAAAACCTGTCCCCTCCTAATTTGCAATATCGTATATAGCTGTTCGTTCCCAACCGGGCAGGGGGATCCTCTAG
>LBFQ01000053.1:0-3573 GCA_000980735.1 Candidatus Caldipriscus sp. T1.2 | reverse complement strand
ATATAGCTGTTCGTTCCCAACCGGGCAGATCTCCACGCATGCTCCACAGGTGGTGCAAGCCCAAAGGGCATCCTCATTTATGGCAAAATCCATAAGGGGCCTTGCTTTTGAAGTGTCAAAAAACTTTCCGTTAAGCTCGTATCTAAGGTTTATTATCAATGCAGATGGGGAAAGGGGTTTTCCCGTGAAGTTCGCCGGGCATACATCCTGACACCTGTTGCACATTATACATGCGAAGGCATCCATTATGCTCGCCCAAGGTAAATCATTGATATTTATCGCACCAAAGGTTTCCTCCTCACCCCCTTCCTCCTGCATCTTCTCCATAAGATTTAAGGGTTCAAGGTACGCGTAAGGTTTTTCCCTCCTAAACGACCAACGCACAGGCGCAAAGAACAGGTGTATGTGCTTTGAATATGGAAAATACGGGAAAAATGCCAAAATTGAACCAATAGCCAACCACCAAAAAATATGCTCAAGGAGAACTTTTGAGCTTTCGGGCATAGGGGATAACAGGATAAACAAAGAGGATGAGAAGGGTTGATAAGGATCAAAGCTTTCAAGGGAAAGTGCCTGATGCAGGACCCTGGAGAATACGTGCGTGAATATAAAGAGCAAGACTATCAGGGAATCCCTCAATATCCCGCTTTTGACGTTTTCATGTAATGGGACGTTTTCGGGAAAGTAAAGCCTTTTATCCCTATAAACGAACCTCCTTATCCCAAAATATATTACGCCAATTAGAGCCAAAAAACTTAGGACATCCGCAACAAGATTAAAAAACACCTGTAAAGGGGTTTCACCGAATAGGTTAAATTCCCTAAAATATCCCCTAAGGACATCCTGAAGATTTACGAAAGCGTATATTATAAATGCCCAAACCACAAAAAAGTGGAAAACTGAGGTTATGAACCTTGCTTTAAATACCGGTCTTTGAAGGAAGAAAGCCTGAATCCCCCTCCAAAGGTTAAATTTCCTCTTTTCATCTCTCCCACTCTTTATCGCCCTGACGACAGCTGAAAAATTCCTGTAAGAGAAATACGCGGAGAGCAAAAGGGCTATGATAAACAGGATCCTTTCTGGAAGGGTTAGCATACGGAGAATTTTAAGGTGGCATTCTATCCTTCAACTTTAAAATTCCCGATCAATGTTTGAAGGTATAGGGAAGTTTATTATACTTACGGGTTTTATCCTAATTTTGGTAGGCGTTGCTTTTCTTCTTTTTGAAAAGTTCCAGATTCCTCAAAACCCATTGGATTTTCACCTTAAGGGGAAAAACTTTGAATTTTACTTCCCTTTGGGTACATCTTTGCTGTTGTCCATAATATTAACGGTTTTGCTCAATTTGGCAATTTGGATCTTCCTATGGCTTACGAGAAAGTAATAACCGAAAACCGTAAGGCTTACCATGACTTTGAAATAGAGGAAACTTTTGAGGCGGGCATAGAGCTAAAGGGTAGTGAAGTGAAGTCGGTTAAGGTGGGAAAGGTTAGCATATCCGAAGCTTTCGTACATCCAAAAGATGGGGAACTTTATATATACAACATGCACATAGCCCCATACTCAAAATCCTCAATTTTCACTCCAGATCCGAAGAGACCCAGAAAGTTGCTCCTACACAGGCACGAAATAGACAGGATAATAGGTAGGATAACGATAAGGGGTTATACCGCAATACCCCTGAAGGTTATAGTGAAGAGGGGATGGGTGAAGGTGATAATAGCCTTGGCGAAGGGTAGAAAGAAGTACGAGAAGAAGGAGCTAATAAAGGAAAGGGATATTGAAAGGGCGATGATGAGAGGGGAACTATGAAAAAGCTATGGGCACCTTGGCGTTTCAAGTTTATCCTGCACGTTGATAAGGGGGAGTGTATATTTTGCACAAAACCCAAAGAGGAGGATGAGAAGGCATATATCCTTTATAGGGGAAAGCATAATTTTGTTATCCTAAACATATTCCCTTACAACTCCGGTCATTTGATGATAGCCCCTTACTCCCACAAGGCGAGTCCCGAGCTTTTGGATGAGGGGGAATATACGGAGATGTTTAAGCTTTTACAGGTTTCAATAAGGGTAATTAGGGAAGCTTACCAACCGGACGGATTTAACATAGGTTTTAACATAGGTAGGGTTGCGGGCGCAGGATACGATGGTCATATACATTTACACGTTGTACCGAGGTGGAACGGGGATACAAACTTTATGCCCATAATAGGAGATGTAAAAGTTGTCTCTGAAGGGATAGATGAAACTTACAGGAGACTGAGACCCCTTTTCCTCAAAGAACTGCTTTAAAATATGAACTTATGAAAGTTTTGGGAATAAACGGATCCGCGCGACGAAATGGTTGGACAGCGAAGTTCTTAAAGAGGGCTTTATTATTTTCAAAAAAAGCTGGGGCGGAAATCAAGATGGTAAATTTGGCGGATTACCCTATAAATTACTGTACGGGGAGCTATAGTGAGCATCCTGCCCTTTGCAATCTTGAGAATTGCATTAGGGGTAAAATTGGGGATGCATTTGGTAGCTTAGTTTGGAATATATTGGAGGCGGATGCTATAATCTTTGCTTCCCCCGTCTATTGGTACTCACCTTCCGCTTTAATTAAAACCCTTCTTGAGAGGATGACCTCCCTTGAGAATCAAGATGCCTTTATGCTTAAAGGTAAGGTGGCGGGTGTAATAGTAGTGGGTGAGGAGGAGGGAGCTATGCTTGCGGGGTCCCAAATTATAGCTGCTTTGAACCAGATGGGCTTTGTGATACCCCCCTTGGGTATAATTTATGCTCATAGATCGTGGAGGAGGGAGAGGATCCACGAGGCGCTTGAAGATGCCGGAATGCTGGGTGTTAACGTAGTAAAATTGGCTGAGATGTTGCGGGAGTGGGATTGGATAAATGGTTGGAAGAATTATCAAGATAGCGCCATCAATCATCGCGGCAAGGTGGTCTGATATTTACTCGGAAATAGAAAGGGCGAAGGGTGGGGATTTCATACACGTAGATGTGATGGATGGGCATTTTGTTCCAAATATCACTTTGGGATCCGATATAGCAAGGGCGATATACGAACTTTCGGAAAAACCTTTGGATATACACCTTATGCTTGAATTTCCCGATAAGTACATAAGAAACTTTGCCTTTGAAGGGGTTTTCAGGATAACATTCCATTACGAAAGCCACGCCTTTTTAAGTGCAATTATAAACCTTATAAAATCCTTGGGGAAAAAGGTGGGGATAGCAATATCGCCGGATACGCCCGTGGAAAGGATCCTGAAGGTTCTAGATAGGATTGATCAGGTTCTCGTTATGACCGTTTATCCGGGCTTTTCGGGTCAAAGGTTAATAGAAAATGTAATCCCAAAAATATATAAACTTGCGGAAATAAGGGAGAAGTTAGGTTTGGGTTTTGTTATAACCGCGGATGGGGGGGTAAATTGGGAAAATATTTATAAAATAGGTCCGATAGACGAAGCGGTGATGGGATCCGCTTTTTTTATGAAAAAATAGGGGATGGGGAATACCCCCACCCCCTAAAACCTTAGGATATCGGTATCTCCTTTGCTTTTGCCTTCTC
>LBFQ01000052.1:9503-15961 GCA_000980735.1 Candidatus Caldipriscus sp. T1.2 | reverse complement strand
ACCACCTCATCAATTCCCACAAGTATGTCCATTAAATTCCCATAAATCAGATACAATCCCTTGCTTTCAATTATCACGACGTTCCCATAACCTTCCAGATATCCGGAATATACCACCTTCCCATCCGCCGATGAATATACTTCACTCCCTATAGGCGCGGATATACTTATTCCGTTGCTTTTGATCCTAACGCCGTACTTCGGATCCGTATAATAACCGAATTCCCTCACTATCCTACCCCTTACAGGCCAAATAAGACCACCCCTTGATGGTAATTTTTCCTCAACTTTTTCCTTTCTTTTCTTTTGTGCAAGCTGTTTTATTATCCTCTCAAGCTCCTCCTGTCTTGCCCTTAAGGATTTAAGGTATTCCTCCTTTTCCTTTTTGTTTTTCCTTATCCTTTCCACCTCCCTCTCAAGTTCCTCCCTCGTTTTTTGCAAATCTGCCAAAGTCTTTTCCTGTTCCTCTATGTTTTCCCTTATTTCTATGAGCAAGTTTTCCCTCCTTTCCTTCAAAATCCTGTATTCCTCTTCAAAATTCTGAATTTCCACAGCAGAATTTTTATAAGCCTGAATCAGAGCCTCGGTTATTACCGCCCTCTCATAATATACATAAGCCCTATGGGGATTGAATATAAACTCCCAAACGGTAGGTTTTGGCAACAAATAAAGTAAGTTTATCCCCTTTTTTAACCTTTCAAGTGTCCTTCCCTTCTCACCCTGGAGTTGCCTTATCCTCCTTTCGGTTATATACAACCTATTTTTAACATCCGCTTCCCTCAACTTGAGCTTATACAAATAGCTTTCAAGCAGGAAAATTTTGTTGTCCAACATTTCCATCCTCTTTATCCGATCCTGCTCCCTATTTTTTAGCTCCTCTATCTCCGCCGAAATCTGATCGATTTTTTTCTTTATTCTTTGAAGCTCAGCCTGATAATCGGTTTCAAAAATGAACAGGATAATCATATGTTTGCCCCCACTTTGGCATACCCCTCTCTCACCTCCTTATTACCTTCCCCACTTTTCCGTTCCTTACCACAAAATAAACACCCCTTCCGAGTTTTTCCAACTTTCCTACCCAAAACGTCGTAATACTCTTCTCTCTCACTTTCAACGTTTTTATTCTCCGAAATCTCTGTTGATGGAGATACAATTATCTTCTTTGGCATACTCCAATCACCCCAACCCTTATATGTGTTGTATCCCCTTGCGGATAAGTAGTATTCACCGTTTGGCAAGGCAAGGGTATAAGGGAGTGATGTTATTGATGTATCGACAATAATTTCGGATGAGAACCTTGGAACGGGATATATATCGTCTATAAAGAATCCGTTGGCGGTTACGCTTCCATCCGTTGAAAACCTAAACCTTATGTATATCCATTTACCAACCCAAGGTGCCAAAGAGTACGCTTTTCTTACCCATCCTCCAGAGTTTCCCGTAAACTTTTCAAGGGGTTGGAAGTACCTACCGTCCGTTGATATTTCAACAAAACCTGCATCGTAGTTGGTTTCTATATCGTACCAAGTCCAGAAAATGAGGCTATCACCCGGGTTTACGAAGTAAGGATACTTTGTGGTAAGGTGATATGAGGCGTTGTTGTTATAATTTGCCCTAAAGGAGTAAGTTCCGGAGTGTGCCCTCGCGGAAGATATTGTAAATCCGTTATAATTCCAAAGCCCCAATCCCCCTTCCGCACCATCGGTTATCCTTGAGTATCCCGTGTAATATTTTAGGGCATATTTCGTGGGGGAAGATATAGGATTTTTAAGGGATAAATTAACCGAAAATGGGGAAGAAACGGTTTCAGGAACGATGATTTGAGAAATTATGGGGTATGGTATCATTTTGTTTCTTATGTTCGGAGCCTCCTGGAGTATCACCTTAAAGCCCTTATAGTTTTCCCTGATTATCTGATCCAACAATGAAGCGGAAGGTTGAAAGCTCTCGCATGCCTCAACGGTGAAAGCCAAAGTTGGGTATCCCTTAACGAACAGGGAATAACCGTATATCCAATCGTCCGAATCACCTGTTGCGGTGTATCCTATTAATGGAGACTGGATCGCCACATAAGGATTTCCGTTTTCCGTAACCATTTGGGAAGCCATAAGGGACGCGATGTTGGATAGGTAAGTATTGTCGGGAGCTGGCGATGTTGTGTGTCCCCAAGGGTAAAGGACCGCTCCGGTGTATGTATGATAAGAAATGGATGCCACTATATCAACGGAATCGAGTAATCTCAAAACCGCCCTTATCTCGTTCTCACTGAAAACATCGGGACCGCAGTAAGTATCAGAACTGGGATAGTTTGAGGTACCGGCGGTGGGGGTGCACCATTCCCCCCTAGGATCCCCATCTGCGGATCCTCCATAATTTCTATTGAGATCCACCCCGTAAGTTCCAAAGCTCGGGAAGTACCTCCTGTTTTTCCTCCACATTGAATAAACCGTCCTTGAGTAGTTATGCCCATCAGGATTAACCAAAGGGATAACCCATATATCAAGGTTGTTTATTGCATTTGTTATAAATGGGTCGCTACCGTATCCCCTAAGAAGGGTGTCTATAAAAAATAGGGGAATCTCTAACGCTGGCCATTCCCTCGCATGATGCAAACCCATAACCAAAACCCCGGGTTCCCCCTCGTTCATATTTGGATTATCCGTTATCCTGATGGCTACTATAGGCCTTCCCTTCATAAGTAAAACCCAAGGTGTCAAGCTTGGTTATCGTTGGATAGCTGTTCTTATAATTTACCAAAAGGTTATAGACGTCGTTTGTATTGTGGTAAGCCCAAGCTACGGTTGATATATAACCCTCAACGTCTTCTATCAGAACCTCATATCTATAACCCGTTTCCCTCAGAAACTTCAGTTCTCCAAGATCCCTTACGTGTATATCCGTCCACTCCCCCCTTGCGGAGAATCCAACAACATCCAGATCTTTAATTGGAAGTCTTTCAACCTCCTTTAAGGGTGCGTATATCCTCACCAAAGATGATGCTATCAAAAAGCCAAGCATATAGATATTTTATAGTTGGAGCTGTCTTGCCTCTTCAAAGTACTTTACCGCCTTCCTTATATGCGGTATCGTTATTGATCCTCCAACAACCATTGCTATGTTCAAAAGCTCGTAAAACTCCTCTTTTGTTATCCCCATCTCCACGCACTTGACGATATGATACATTATGCAACCATCACACCTTAAAACTATAGAAGCGACTAATCCCATCATCTCCTTATACTTCCTCGGTATCGCTCCATCCTTATATACATCGTTATCCAGGGCAAAAAATCTCTTGGTATAAAGGTTCCCCTCCCTTAGGATCTTTTCGTTTAATTTTTCCCTTTCCTCCCAAAACTTTTTAAGCTCCATAATGGTATTCTACCGTTGTATAATTCGCATCAATGATTGAAGAGGAAATCTTTCTTTTAGCGTTCCATCTCGTTGATGGGATAGGTCCGGTAAAGATCCGCAGGATTTTAGAAGATTTCGGAAGCTTTGAGGAGGCTTATAAAAACCGTGATAAGATTTCCCCAAAAGTTCCCGACATAAGAACAGTTGAAAATTACCTGAAAGAATTAAAAAAATTTGGCGTAAACGTTCTAACTTTCCTAAATCCAAAATTCCCAAAGAGGTTAATGGATTTTGAGAATCTTCCCAAGGTAATCTACTACAAGGGAAACATCAATACTTTGGAAAATCCTACGGTTTCCATCGTAGGGACGAGATACCCTTCTTTGCCAGCAAAAAATTTCGTTTATAAGCTTTCAAGTGCATTATTTGAGAACGGGTTTACCGTTGTTTCGGGAGGGGCCCTTGGAATAGATAGCTCGGCGCACAAAGGTGCAATAAGTAGGACGGTCGTGGTTATGGGTTGTGGGCTTTCAAGACTTTACCCCAAGGAAAACCGTCCATTATTTGATGAGATTTTGGATAAAGGGGGCTTAATAATTAGCGAGTTTCCACTGTATATTCCACCGAATAAAGGGAATTTTCCCGCAAGGAACAGGGTTATAGCGGCGCTTGGAGATTTTGTCGTTATAGGACAATCTCCCGCGAAGTCGGGCGCGCTTATAACCGCAAGATGGGCTTTGGATTATGGTAAAGAGGTATGGGCTATCCCCGGTGATCCCGAAGATATAAGGAATTACGGCTCAAACAAACTTATATACGATGGCGCAAAACCCTTGTACGATATTGCGGAGTTTTTAAAGGAAATTAAGGGGGAAAGTTTTGTTTATTCATCAAAAAGACCGGAATTGAACGAAAAGGAAAGCGCCCTAATTGAATTTTTGAGGGAAGAAAAGAGTTTGGATGAAATCATTGAAAATTTTGGAAACGATATTTTCCCCCTTTTGTTCAACTTACAAATTAAGGGTTATGTTTCGGAACTGCCGGGAAAGCTCTTCAGATCCAACATTTAAATTCCTATAAGGGCATAATATAATATGTTTATCCCCATTCTTATAGCCTTTTCCCTTATTTCCGGTGGGTCGTTGTATCTGTCCGTCCAACCATCAGAAACGTTCGAATTCCAAGTATAGAAAACCGCAAGCCTTCCCCTAATGAAAATTCCATAAGCTTTTGGGGGACCTGGATAATGTTCGTGAACTTTCGGCAAACTTATTTCGTAAAAAGCCTTAAATATGGGGTGATCGTTCGGTATCTCCACAAGCTCGTACTCGGGAAAAACCTCCTTTATCTCCCTCCTGAAAGCGCTATCCAACCCATAGTCGTCGTCAACGTAAAGGAATCCCCCATTTTCAAGGTATTTCCTCAAATTTTTCCTCTCATCTTCGGAAAGTCTTATGCTTCCGTGCCCCGTTATAAAAAGCATAACAAACTCGTATATTGCGGGTGAGCTTAACCTTGCAGAATAGGCGTTTGTATCAAATATGGGATAAACCCTGGAATTAAACTCCTTGGTTATGTTTGGTAAAATTTCCGGGTCGTTATACCAATCTCCTCCTTCGTATTCCACCCTTGCTATCTTTAAGAGGGAAATTAAGAATATCAAGACAACTCCTCCATAGCTTTCCTATAAAGATCCTCCGTTAATATTGCGCTATGCCATTTATAATCGTTTTCCATGAAGGATACACCTTTCCCCTTAACTGTATGTGCTATCACAAGCTGCGGCCTATCTTGTTCCTTACACCAATTCAAAACCTCATAAAGTTCCTCCAAATTGTGCCCATCCACCTCTCTAACTACCCACTTAAAGGCTATAAATTTATCCTTTATTGGTTCTGGATCGTTTATATCGTTGACGTTTCCCTCTATTTGTAGGTGGTTATAATCCAAGATGAAAGTTAAATTGTTTAACCTCCTATTTCCCGCAAACATCAACGCCTCCCAAGTTTGTCCCTCTTGAAGCTCCGCATCGCTTATAACCGTCCAAACCCTTGAATTTTTCCCCAAGATTTTCAAACCCAAAGCCATACCAACGGATACGGAGGTCCCTTGGGATAGGGAACCTGTTGATGTCTCCGCAAATGGTGTTCTCCTCCTTGAAGGATGCCCCTGTAAAGAACCGTTGATGTTCCTAAAAAGCATCAATTCTTCCCTACTTATCCAACCCATAAGGGACCAGATTGAATATAGAGTGGCGCAACCATGTCCCTTTGAAAGTACAAACCTATCCCTATCCTCCCAAAAAGGATCCTCCTTTTTTATCTTCATCACCTTGAAAAAGAGCACAAGTCCTATTTCAACCCAAGATAGCGCACCACCCTGATGCCCCGATTGTGCCCTATAGGTCATTTCTATTATATCCCTCCTAACGATCTTAGCGTAATCCCTTAGGGTATCAAAATCCATAGTAAGATAATATATAGCGGATAAAGATCAAACCCTTCCCTTTATCTCGCCCTCAAAAACACCCATAAAGAAGTATAGGGTCAAGTTTAGAACAGCGGTATCAAAGTTGGTTTCAAAGAACCCAACGAGGGAATATACGATCCAAGCCAAAGATAGGATCAAAGGAAATATACTCCCAGTTTTCCTGTAAAGATTTATGTACTTCAAGGAGAAAAAGATGGTTATTACGCAAACCAGAAGAAAACCCAATATTCCAGTTTCCGCAAGGGCGTTTAAGTACGAATTGTGAACATGGGCGTAGTTATCCAAAATCCCTTTCTCAAAGTAAGGTTTTAAAAAATCGGATATATGGCAATATCCAACTCCCCAAAATTGGATTTTCTTTCCAAACCTCCAAACCTATCCTCCAAAATTCTACCCTTTTGGAAAACGACCATATTAACTTTGGCGACAAGGCACTATGGAAGTATAAGGTTAGAATTATTGGAAAGGTGGCAAGGGAAATGTATAAAAAACCCCTTAGGAAGTTGATCCTATTGAGGAGTAAAAAAAGCAGGGCAAGGGATGTGAAGTATATATAAACGTATGCCTTTGTCAACAAGAGAGCGTAAAAGGAGAATAGAAAAGGGAAAGCAAAGA
>LBFQ01000052.1:2707-9483 GCA_000980735.1 Candidatus Caldipriscus sp. T1.2 | reverse complement strand
ACCCTTAAAATCCCCGAAATCACCATATAAACCGTTAAAAAAGAAGCTTAAGATTACCAAAGCTGATACCGAAAAAGCAAAGGAAGCTAAAACCTTATAAGGAGAGACTCTTAAACCTGAAAAAATGGGATATCCTAATTTGTCGTAAATGTCCTTAATTTCAAAAAGTTCCCTCCCGTTAAAAATCAAACTAAAAAGTCTCCATATGTAAAGCAAAATTATCAGTAGAAAATCCTTAGGTAAGTAAAAGCCCTTTCTTATTGCAAGGAAAAAGGATAGTGTTAAAGGGATGTAGGTTCCGGTAATAGAAAATGGTAAAATAAGGATGGTTAAAATCGCCAAGATTTCAGTCTCTACTCTTTCCCTTTTCATAGAGGAGTATATACTTTTGCGTATGGTACCAAGCTTGAGAGAGGGAAAATATCAAACCCTCAACCCCATCAAGTACCCCAAGTTTGAGAATATAATACTTTAAGAAGCTTAGAGGAAACCTTAAAGCTATGTCAAGGAAATTTGCCCTTTTGTCGTATATGGAAAAAAGTTCTGCATATCGGGTATTTTTCTCCCAATGGTGAAGGACATTTTTATATGGGTGATGCAACAAAGGATTCTTTAACGTTAAAACCTTACCTTCTACCTCAATCTTTTCGTGTACCGGTACCTTTGTTATCCTTATCTTATCCCTCCTTGCCAACCTTAATACCTTAGTAGGCTTTGACCTTTGAAGTTTTCCCAAATAGTAGTTCTTCCTCTTAATGTAAAATCCTTCCGCCTTGCCTTCCAATATTACCCTTGAAATTTCCTCACCCAATTCGGGAGTAAGTTCTTCATCCGCATCCAAAAAAAGCACCCAAGGGTTTCTTGAACATTTCAACGCCTTCTCCCTCTGATAAGAATATCCCTTCCAGGGGCTTAAGAATACTTCTGCTCCCATCTTTCTTGAAACTTTTACGGTATTGTCATCCGAAAAGCTATCAAAAACTATAACCCTATATGGTACTTTTAAAAATTTCAAGCTTCCAAATAACCTAGGCAAATTATCCCCTTCGTTCTTTGTGATAACTATAACATCAAGCAAGATGAGAATTTTAAGGAAGTTCCCCTATAAACTTATTTCTTGAGGATCTCCGAAATCGTAAAGACACTTCTTTACGGTGAAAATGGTTATTATATGAGGCATGTAAAGATAGGGAAGAGGGGAGACTTCTTTACAGCTCCTCATACATCCCCCCTTTTCGGATATACGATCGCGAGTTTTCTAAGGAAGGAGGGGGTAAGGTTATTCGTTGAGGTGGGAGGGGGTGAAGGGTATTTGATGGAGGACATATTAAACTTTAGCGATCTTGTTGGGGCGATCTATGAGATTAGCCCAAAACTTAAGGAAATTCAAAGGGAGAGGTTGTCAAAGTTTAAAGATAGGTTCTTACAGATAGACGATTTAATTGAAGCGGACGCATACGTTTTAAATGAAGTAATTGATGCCTTACCCTTCAATAGGTTCGTTTTTAGGGATGGGAGGTGGTGGGAGGTGGTATTTGAAAACGGTAAATGGGAGCTTGTGGAAGGAGAGCCAAAAATAAGGATAACACCTTTTGAAGGCTTTATTTACGACGAAACGGAAGGTTTGGAGGAATTTTTGGAAGGTATATTAAGGAAAACGGACAGGGTTTTAATTTTTGACTATGGGTACGATGAGGAGGAATTCCCTATATTTGCGCCCGAGGGTACGATGTCCGGTTATAAGGAGCACAGGGTATATTACGGTTTAGATGCGTTAAGGGAGGGAGCGGATATTACACATTTCCCAAATTTTACTAGAATAAAAGAGTTTGCCGAAAGTAAAGGTTTCTATGTAAAGGAGTACTTACCACAATCCGAATTTTTGCTGAAGTATGGGATTTTGGAAATTTTCTCTTCTTTGCCAGACGAAGAAAAGGCAAGGTTAGCCGGGGGTTTAAAAACCCTTCTATTTCTCTTTAAGAATCACAGGGTTATGTACTTAGAGAAAACGCGACTTTAAAATCCAATCTTGAGTTTAGGAATTGTTGCCTCTTTTTTTGACGATAAGCCCAGGGGTATAGGTAAGTCTTCCGGATTTTTGATAAGGGAGCTTTCAAAGCTTGAAGGGGACTTTGAAATTTTATCACCTTTAATTCCCGAGGGGGCAAATGTTGAAAAGTTCAGAAAAATTCCTTTATTCTTGGCACCCGCGAGGGGTAGGTGGGGAAACATAAGGAGGTTCTTTTGGCAGAACTTCAAACTTGCAGGAAGATACAAGTATCTCTTCTCAACCTCATACGAGTCTTCTTTACTTTATTTTGGAAATCAGGGGCTAATAATTCACGATGTGATAAATCTAAGGTTCAGGGAATTTAGGTATCCCCCTCTTGTGAATTATTATTACCGTTTTCAGAATCCTTTTATTTTAAAACTCGGCGCCAAAGTTGTTGTCCCAAGCAATTTCGTAAAGGGGGAGGTGATGGATATCTATAAAGTGAAAGAAGAGAATATAGGGGTGGTTTATTGGGGTGTAGATCGGCAAGTATATAAATCCGTAAAAAATCTCGAGGTATTAAAGAAGTTTCAGTTGGAAGATATGAGCTATATCCTGTATGTGGGTGATTTAATGAGGAGGAAAAATATCACACTAATAATCAGGGCTCTACCCATGATAAAGGGGTTGGATTTTGTTATTGCTGGAACCGTGTTCGAGAAGGTTAAGTTTGAAATCCTTGATCTTGCCGAAAAGTTGGGAGTTAGGGATAGGGTAAAATTTTTGGGTTATGTATCCGAAGATGAGCTGAAGGTGCTTTACTCGCATTGCTATGTCTTCGTTTATCCGTCTTTGATGGAGGGTTTTGGTATGCCCCCCCTTGAGGCTGCATCTTGTGGAGCTCCCGTGATAGTTTCCGATATTCCAGTTTTCAGGGAGCTTTACTCGGGATACTTCGTTTTTGTTAGCCCTAACGATCCCGAGGATCTTGCGGTAAAAATTGAAAAAATAGAAAGGAAAGATTATTCCGAGCTTTTTAGGAAATTCAGTTGGGAAAACTCGGCAAAAACATTATATGGACTTTTAAAAAATTGGGGATTTTTATGAGGGCTTTGGTCTTAGCTCCCAACAGGTGGGATGGGATCCTTGAAGTGGGTATATTCAAATTTGCCAAGTTCTTAAAGGTGATGGGATTTGATGTGAGGTTTTCAAACTTGGAGGGGTTTAGGTACATTTTTTCCGAAAAATTTGCGTGGTTTTTACCAAAAAGTTTCGGGTGGAGCAATAAGGTCTTCTGGGAAATAACATATAAATTGAATTCCCATAAATTCGGCAAGGATTGGGATCTTATTATTACGGATGCAAGCCATATGATATTTTTCGCAAATAGGCTCAATGCGAAATTTAAGGTTTATAGGCTAAACGACCTCCTTGAGGGTTTCAATTTGCCCACTTTTTTTGTTGAGGAGGAGAAAAGATTTATAGAAAGGGCGGATTTGGTACTGTCCGCCCACTCAACCCTTTCCTATAAGGTAAAAGACAAAAACAAATTTTTCCTTTTACCCAACCCCATCAACCTTAACCTTTTCCCGACAGAAAACATCGTAGAACCCGAAGATTTAATGAAGATCCCAAGACCTAGGGTTATATATATTGGGGCGATGTTTGAATGGTTTGATTGGGAGGCTGTGGTTTTTACCGCGGAGAATTTACGAAATTTTTCCTTCATCTTAATAGGACCCTATAAAAATCCTCCAAAGAACCTTCCTCCTAACATTTATCTTTTAGGGAAAAGGGCACATAGGGAAATACATAGATATTTGTACTATTGCGATGTTGGCTTTATACCCTTTAAACTCTCCCCCCTAATTACCCATATGGATCATCCGAACAAGGTTCTGGAGTATTTTGCGATGGGTTTACCCGTAGTAAGCGTATATTGGGAAGCATTTTACAAGAACTTCCCCGAGGTATTTTTTTATAATAGCCTTGAGGAAATTACGCAAAAAATAGAACTTGCAATAAGAAAAGGTAGAAATTGGAAATTGAGGGAAAGGGCAAAGGAATACGATGAGGAAAGGATTTTCCAAAGGTTTAAGGATATAATTTCCCAACTTTTCCAGCGATAAAATCCACACTTATGCTCGACTTGAAGTATCTAAGGGAAGAAAGGGAGAAGCTTGAAAGGGCGCTAAAAAACAGAGGATACTCCTTGGATATATTGGAAGAGATTGATGCATTGGACAAAGCCCGTAGGGAGTATATTAAGAGGGCGAATGAACTTAGGGCAAGGAAAAACGAGATATCAAAGGAGATCGGTTTAAGAAAAAAGGCGGGTGAGGATATAGGCGACCTTTTGGAAGAGGCAAAGAGGGTGGAAGAGGAACTTAGGGAGGTTGAAGAAAAGGAAAAGGAAACTGACAAAAAGTTTTGGGAACTTTGGGCATATGTACCCAATATACCGCACGAAAGTGTACCCGTTGGTAAGGATTCTAACGATAATGTTATTGTTAGGCAATGGGGTGAGATAAGAGAATTTGATTTTGAGCCAAAGCCCCATTGGGAAATAGGAGAAATGTTGGGAATTTTGGACTTTGAATCCGCGGCTAAGATGTCTGGGTCAAGGTTTGCGGTGTATAAAGGTTTGGGTGCGATCCTTGAAAGGGCGCTTATAAATTTCTTCTTGGATACCCACAGGAAAAATGGATACATAGAGGTTTTCCCACCCATCCTTGTTAAACCAGAATCTTTGTTTGCTTCTGGACACCTTCCAAAATTTGAAGAGGAGATGTATAGGATGGAGAGGGACGATATGTACCTGATACCCACCGCGGAAGTATCCCTTGCGAACCTTCATAGGGACGAAGTGATACCCGAAGAGAAATTACCACTTTATTACGTCGCCTATACACCTTGCTTTAGGAGGGAAGCGGGTTCATATGGTAGGGATGTTAGGGGGATAATAAGGGTTCATCAGTTTAACAAGGTTGAGCTCTTTAAATATACAAAGCCAGAGGAATCTTATATTGAGCACGAAAAGATGGTCCAGGATGCGGAGAGGATACTGCAAATGTTGGGGATCCCTTATAGGGTGGTTCTTCTATGTACGGGGGATATGGGGTTTGCCGCTGCAAAAACATACGACATAGAGGTTTGGGCACCAGGTCTTAATAGATGGTTAGAAGCTTCATCCGTTTCAAACGTTGAGGATTTCCAAGCAAGAAGGGCGAATATTAGGTTGAGAAGAAAAGATGGAAGGAAGGAGTACGTACATATGTTGAACGGTTCGGGTTTGGCAACACCCAGGGTGTTTATAGCAATATTGGAAAACTATCAACAAAAAGATGGTAGCGTTGTAATACCGGAGGTTTTGAGGGATTACGTGGGAGTTGATGTAATAAGACCATGAAGGTTTATATTTCGGCGGATATGGAGGGAATATGCGGGATATCCTCCGAGGAGGATGTAAATCCCTCTTCACCGAGGTTTAATAGGGCTTTGACCCTTATGGAAAGGGAGGTCTCGTGGGTTTGTAATATTCTCTTTGAAAGGGGAGTAAAGGATATACTCATCAACGACGCACATTGGAATATGTCAAATTTGAGAGTAGAGAACTTACCAAAAGGGGTTAGACTTATATCAGGCTCACCAAAACCCTTATCAATGATGGAGGGAATCCAGGAAGGTTTTGATTTTGCAATATTTTTAGGCTATCACTCATCCTCTTCAAAACTCTATGGGCATTTGGCTCATACGTACAGCTCAAAGACGGTAAAAGAAATTAGGATAAACGGCAAAACCACCTCCGAAACAGATATAAACATCTTACTTGCCTCATATTTTGGCGTTCCCGTTGGTATAATAAGCGGGGATAAGAGACTTTTTGAGGAGTTAGAAAACTTTGATGGTGAATTCGTTATTACAAAGGAAGGGATATCTTATTCTTCCGCCTTGCTCTATCATCCCGAGGATGTCTTTGTAAAGTACGAGGATGCTATTAGGAAGGTCCTTTCAAAAAATTTAAAGGCTAAACCTTTACCTGAAGGATTCTCCGTGGAGATTGAATTTAGGAATATAAAAATGGCGGACCTTGCAAGCATTGATCCATCCGTTAAAAGAGTTGATGCTTACACTTTAAGATTTGATGAAAACGACTTTATTGGGGCTTTCAGGCGGTTAAGGGTACTTATCACCTTGGCTTCATCTTTTTAATTTCCGTGTTTGGATAATAGTGTCCTATTATCTCCCGGTAGTTGTACCCCTTAAGGGCCATCCCTATGGCTCCCATCTGGCACATACCCACACCATGCCCCCATCCCATCCCCCTCAAAACGAAATTATCCCTGCTTTCAACGATTTTAAAGGCGCTTGAAGGTAAGAAGGGTTTTCCAAGCACTAACCTTATAAAATATTCCCCATTTAACCAAATTGAACCCTTATCCGTTAAGATCTCCATAGAGTATATCCTTCCCGAGAATCCCCTTTTCAACTTTCCTATACCCAAAAACTTCCCGAATTCAAAAAACCTCCCGATTAACCCTTCAAGCTCATCCCTTCGGTAGGAAACCTCCCATCTATAAAGGTTTTGGATCCCAGGAAATTCTATATTACAGAAAGCCCCTTTTTCCTCTAAAAATTCCTCAAATTTTTCCTCATCCGAAAGATCCATCATCCCATTCCCCTCACCATCCATAAGGTTAAGGTTGTAAGGTTTATCCCCACCCCCCCAAACCACCGAAAACCTCTCCATAACACCACCACATGATTTTGAATACCTCGGGGG
>LBFQ01000052.1:0-2069 GCA_000980735.1 Candidatus Caldipriscus sp. T1.2 | reverse complement strand
GGTGAATCCACAAACCAAGTTCCCCTTTCCGTTTCCACCCTCAAATTTCCTCCCCACCCCTCAACCCAAACCCTATATTCGCCGTTTATACTTTGTGCTTTTTCGTGCGCAGTAGATATACTATTCACAAAATCAACGAGCTCCCATCTTCTCTTAAAAAACCTCCCGAAAACTTTTCCCGTAGGTGAATCCTTAAATACCGCAAACTTAACCCTCAACTCCTTTTCGGAATCCGAATATACCTTGATCCATGAGAATTTACTTCCCCCTAATATAATATCACCCTCAAGTTCCAAAAATTCATCTTCGGGCAAACCTACCCTTATTAGCATCTAAACGCTTCTATACCCGTTATTGCCTCACCCAATATTAAGGTATGTATCTCGTAAGTTCCCTCGTAAGTTTCCACCGCCTCCAAGTTTGCAAGGTGTCTCATTGAATGGTACTCCGCCATAATACCGTTCGCTCCCAATATCGCCCTTGCCCTCCTTGCCACCTCAATGGCTGTCCTTACGTTGTTTCTCTTCGCCAAAGATACGTGCCTAAAGTTTGCCCTACCACTATCCATAAGATCTGCCAACCTCCATGCTATAAGCTGAGCTTCGGTTATTTCCGTAAGCATATCCGCGAGCTTTTCCTGAATTAGTTGAAAGGAGGCTATGGGTTTTCCAAAGGCGATCCTACTTTTTGCATAGTTTAGGGCTTCCTCAAAGGTTGCCAAAGCGCTCCCCACCGCCCCCCATGCTATTCCGTATCTTGCCTGTGTTAAACAGCTTAATGGTGCCTTTAAACCCTCCGCGTAAGGTAATACATTTTCCTCGGGTACAAACACATCGTTAAATATAAGTTCGGAAGTTACCGAAGCCCTAAGGGAGATCTTGGTTTTTAGATCTTGTGTAGAAAACCCTTCAAATCCCTTTTCAACTATGAAACCCCTTATCACACCCTGCTCATCTTTTGCCCATACTATCGCTATATCCGCTATCGAACCGTTGGTGATCCACATCTTGGAACCATTTAGGATATACCCACCTTTCGTCTTTTTAGCATGGGTCTTCATAGATCCTGGGTCGGATCCTGCGTCCGGCTCCGTAAGCCCAAAACATCCTATATACTCCCCCGATATTAACTTTGGCAAAAACCTCCTCTTCTGCTCATCGCTCCCGTATGTGAGTATTGGGTATATAACCAAAGAGTTTTGAACGGATACGAAGCTCCTTATGCCCGAATCCGCGTACTCCAATTCCCTCGCAACTATGCCGTAAACCCTCTTGCTTAAATTCAACCCCCCATACTCTTCTGGTGCAGTTATCCCAAGAAGTCCAAGTTCTGCAAACCTTTTGACCAAATGAAGCGGAAACTCCCCCTTCAACCACCACTCACCGATAAATGGTAGAATCTCCCTCTTTACAAACTCCCTAACCGTATCCCTTATCTGCCTTTCCTCCTCGCTTAGTTCATCATCCAAAAGGTAAAAATCCATCATCATATGAATTCTAAAGTGGGAACTTATGCTAGGAGGAATCTCAAGATCTCAAGAATTATAAATCTTACCGCTCGGGCCTTTGATTCCTCCCTGTTGCCCTCCACCTCAATTTTCCCGATTTTATACTTCTCTTCACTCTCGTAAATGCAATAGTAAAAGTACCCTTTTCCGTTAAATTCCCCAGTTGTCGAAATCCCCAAGGTGGATCCGGATAGTTCCTTCACCCCCCTTGCCATCTCGTAAGCGGTTTGAGGAGAATAAACCGAGAATCCCTTTATTGTTTCACGGGAAACTTTAAGTATTTCTTCTTTCATCTCCGTTTGGTATGCTACCACTCCCAAGATAAAGTATTTTGAGGATCCAGGTATTGAAGTTAGAGCGCTTGCGAGCTCACCACCCGTACAGGATTCCGATACGGAAACTGTGATCCCGGATTTAACCAGAAGGCTCTTTAAGCACCTTAAATTATAGCTCCTCAAGGTCTTTGAACCTTCCCAGGACATGTAAACGGATAGGGTTCCTTAACTTTTCCAAAGCCTGTACCTCAAGCTGTCTCACCCTCTCCCTCGTGAGGTTCATCTCT
>LBFQ01000051.1:5947-10016 GCA_000980735.1 Candidatus Caldipriscus sp. T1.2 | reverse complement strand
AGCTTGCATGCCTGCAGGTCGACTCTAGAGGATCCCCCGAAAGGCGTAGCCGATGGGAAGTGGGGTCAACATTCCCCCGCCACCCGCGTGGAGCCCGAGGGGTGACGCGGGAGCGAAGGGCCCGGGGGCTGGTGGCTTAGCCCCTCCAAACCCGTAGGGCGATGACGGGCCGAGGCAAATCCCGGCCCCGAGCCTGAGGGGGAGTAAGGAACCCGGGGGAAACCCCGGGGGAAGGGCCCGGAGCACACCGACGAGAAATAACCTCGCGGGCGATGAAGCGCGGGTGACCGTACCGCAAACCGACACAGGTGGGCGGGCATAAATGTGCCAAGGCGCGCGGGATAACCCCCCCTAAGGAACTCGGCAAGTTGCCCCCGTAACTTCGGGAGAAGGGGGGCCCTAGTAGGGTGAGGCTCCTTCGCGGGCCGAGCCCGAATGGGCCGCAGAGAATAGGGCCTGGCGACTGTTTACCAAAAACACAAGTCCCTGCATAACCCGTAAGGGGATGTATAGGGGCTGACGCCTGTCCGGTGCCGGAAGGTTAAGGCGGGGGGTGATGAGCTCCCTGCCGAAGCCCCGGTAAACGACGGCCGTAACCCTAACGGTCCTAAGGTAGCGTATTGCTGCCTGAACTCGGCTATATGCGGGAAAGCCCTTAGAGCCCAACCTACGCTTTCAGCCCTTTTGGGCTGACGTAAAAATGGTTGGGATTGGGCAACCCGCAGGAAACCTTCCGGTGTTAATGCCGGAAGGGTTCCTCAGAGGCCGTACGCCGAGCAGCCTGGCCTCCGGGAAGCAGTAAAAGGAGGTTTAGATATGGACTTATCTCCCGATTGGGTTGTGGGATTCACGGATGGTGAAGGATGTTTCCACGTTTCGTTTGTAAAAAACCCCAAAACCACCCTCGGATATCAGGTAATACCCGAGTTTGTGATCGTACAGCATAAAAGGGACATACAAATCCTGTATGCGTTGAAAAGGTTCTTCAAATGCGGTGTTGTTAGGAAAAATCATGGAGACAGATGGGCTTTAAGGATCAGGAAGATCTCTTGTCTGAAGGAGATTTGCGAGTTCTTCACCAAACATCCGTTAAAAACCAAAAAGAATGTGGATTTCATAAGGTTCAGGAGGATAATTCATAAGATGGAGGAGGGTAAGCATCTGACGCCGGAAGGATTGATTGAGATCATAGATATAGCCCTCCAGATGAATACCGAAAAGAGGGCATCCTTGATGGAGATAAAGAGGGAAATAATTGAGCGCTTCCCGGAAATGGGCCGTGGGCCAGGCTGAAGATATGGCCCACCCCACGGTGAAAACCGTGGATAAAGGTGAGCGAAGTTCCTTGTCACGTAAGTTGTGACCCGCATGAATGGCGTAACGACTGGGCCACTGTCTCAGGGGGGGACCTGGCGAAGTTTCAGTACCAGTGAAGATGCTGGTTACCCGCGGCGGGACAGAAAGACCCCGTGGACCCTTACTGCAGCCTGGCGTTGGACTCTGGCAGGGCATGTGCAGAATAGGTGGGAGGCTGTGAAGCCGGGGCGCCAGCTCCGGTGGAGCCGCCAGTGAGATACCACCCTTGTCCTGTTGGGGTTCTAACCTACACCCCTGAATCGGGGTGGGGGACAGCGCTTGGCGGGCAGTCTCGCTGGGGCGGCGTCCTCCTAAAAGGTAACGGAGGAGCCCAAAGGTCCCCTCAGGGCGGACGGTACCGCCCGTTGAGTGCAAGGGCATAAGGGGGCCTGACTGCGAGGCCGACAGGCCGAGCAGGGGCGAAAGCCGGGCCTAGTGATCAGGTGGTCCCGTGTGGAAGGGCCATCGCTCAGCGGATAAAGGGTACCCCGGGGATAACAGGCTCGTCGGGCCCGAGAGTCCACTTCGACGGCCCGGTTCGGCACCTCGATGTCGGCTCAGCCCATCCTGGGGGTGCACAAGCTCCCAAGGGTTGGTCTGTTCGCCCATTAAAGGGCTACGTGAGCTGGGTTCAGACCGTCGTAAGACAGGTCGGTCCCTATCCGCCGTGGGCGGAGGGCGCTTGAGGGGGTCTGCCCACAGTACGAGAGGACCTGGGTTGGGGGCACCTCTGGTGTACCGGCTGTCGCGCCAGCGGCAGAAGCCGGGTAGCCATGTGCCTAACCGATAACCGCTGAAAGCATCTAAGCGGGAAGCGGGCCCCAAGATAAGGCGCCCCACCCGAGGGTTTCCTCGGGGTAAGGGCCGGGGGAGACTACCCCGTAGAT
Organism: Candidatus Caldipriscus sp. T1.2; assembly: GCA_000980735.1. GTDB lineage: Bacteria > Hydrothermota > Hydrothermia > LBFQ01 > LBFQ01 > Caldipriscus. The sequence continues at coordinate 7,773 of LBFQ01000051.1, read as the reverse complement.
GGGCCGCAGGTGTAAGCCCCGCAAGGGGTTGAGCCGAGCGGTTCCAATAGCCCGAGGATTTCGTCGCCTCACTCCTCCACCCCAAATCACCCTTCTTTCATCATCCTTATAATTCTCACATCGTGATAGAAAGCATTCTAAAATTTGCAGTAGGGACAAGAAATCAAAGGGAAGTTAGGAAGAGGTGGAAGATCGTTGAAAAGATCAACTCTATTTACGAGAAACTCAACTTAAGTTCCGAAGATATCCTAAAGAGAACTGAATATTTTGAAACCGCATTAAGACAAGGGGCAAAACCGGAGGAATTACTACCCGAGGCTTTTGCTGTTGCAAAATACGCCTCAAAGCTCCTTCTGGGTAAAACCTGGACCGTTACCGGGATCCCATACACTTGGGATATGGTTTATTTTGATGTTCAGATTTTGGGAGGTATCGTCCTATTTGAGGGGAAGATCGCGGAGATGGCAACCGGAGAAGGTAAAACCTTCGTTGCCACCTTACCCCTATACCTTCACGGACTCATAGGCAGGATAAAGGGAACTGGGGTACATATAGCCACCGTGAACGATTATCTTGCGAGGAGGGATAAGGAATGGATGGGACCCCTTTATGAAACCCTCGGATTAAGCGTTGGTGTTATACAATCCCTTATGCCCACCGAGGAAAGGAAAAAGGCTTACCTTGCGGATATTACCTACGGAACAGCCCAGGAATTTGGTTTTGACTATCTCAGGGATCATATGGTATATTCAAGGGAGGAGAGGGTACAGAGGGGACACTATTACGCAATAGTGGATGAAGTGGATTCGGTTTTGATAGATGAGGCAAGGACACCGTTAATAATCTCGGGACCCGCCCAGCACTCAAACGTGGAGAGGTTTAGGGAGATGAGGCCGATAGTTGAGGCTATGTATAAGGAGCAACAGAAACTCGTAGCCCATTTCTTAGACGAGGCGGAAAGGTACCTTAAGGAAGGGAACATAAAAGAGGCGGCGAGGAGATTGCTACAGGTAAAGAGGGGAGCTCCTAAAAACAAGAGGCTTTTCAAGATCCTTCAGGAACCCGGCTTAATGTCCGCGGTTGATAAGATGGAATCGGAAGGGTTAAAGGATAAAAAGATAAGGTTGTGGGATGGGGAACTTTATTTTGTTGTGGATGAGAAGTTCCACACGGTGGATATAACCGAAAAGGGTAGAGAATTTATACACAGATACTATCCCGACCTGTTTAAGATCCCAGACCTATCCTCCGAGATCCACGTTATAGATTCCGACCCGAGGCTTTCCCCGAAGGAGAAGTTTGCCCTAAAGGAAAAACTTTACAGGGAATTTCAGGATAAAACCGAGAAGATCCACGCAATACAGCAGTTGATAAAGGCTTACACCCTCTTTGAGAAAGAGGTGGATTATGTGGTGATGGATGGGAAGGTTATAATAGTGGATGAGAAGACGGGTAGGTTGATGCCGGGTAGAAGATGGTCGGACGGTTTGCACGAGGCGGTTGAAGCCAAAGAGGGGGTTCCAATACAGCAGGAAAGCCAAACCTTCGCAACCATAACATTACAGAATTATTTCAGGATGTACGAGAAGCTTGCGGGTATGACGGGAACCGCATCAACCGAAGCCCAAGAGTTTTGGGAGATATATAAACTTGACGTAATAACAATACCCACAAACAAGCCCGTCAGGAGGGTTGATAAGCCGGATATAATCTACAGGACTAAGAAGGACAAGTACAACGCCATAGTTAGGGAGATTGAGGTATGGCATAAACTCGGAAGGCCGATATTGGTGGGGACAACTTCTATCGAGGAATCCGAGCTTCTT
>LBFQ01000051.1:2292-4552 GCA_000980735.1 Candidatus Caldipriscus sp. T1.2 | reverse complement strand
GGAAGCGAACAGATGAGGGAGATAGAGAGGGTTGTGCTACTTACAACCCTTGATGAGCTCTGGAGGGACCACCTATACAGGCTTGACCATCTAAAGGAGGAGACGAATCTCAGGGCTTACGGACAAAAGGATCCCCTCGTTGAGTACAAGAAAGAAGCTTTCGCCCTATTTGACGATATGCTCACAAGGCTTAGGGATATAACCCTTGAGAGGATATTCAGGGTCCAAATCGTTCCATCTATGCCTCAGATATTCGTTCCTGTTCCTCAAAGGGAAAAGCCCGAGGGGCGTAGGAGAAGGGGAGTAATACTGGAGGATTAAAATTGAGGAAGCCCATAATTGTAACTGGGGGTTTGGGTTTTTTGGGTAGTTGGGTGGTGGATGAAGCCATAAAGAGAGGGTATAAGGTTATAGTGATAGACGCCCTGACCTATGCGGCAAACCCCGAATATCTAAAGGATCATAAGATCAGGATATTACAACCAGAGGACAGGATCCTTTGGGGGAAGATCGTATTAAGGGACGGAAATATAAAACCCCTTTGGGAATTCAAGGAACAAAACTTTGAGAGGTGTAAGGATATAGAAGGCGCTATAAGGGATTTCCTTGAAAGCGAACTTGAAGTTCTGGTAATAATTGATTCGGTTGAGGATCACGAGATGATGTTAAGGATACTGAAGTTTTCGCCTTATATCATACACCTTGCCGCGGAAACCCATGTTGATAAATCCATAGAATCCGCTTGGGATTTTGTGAGGTCGGAGATAATAGGATTTTACAGTATAATAGAAGCTTTTAGAAGAATTTGGGGTAAGGAGGGTTTCTTTGTTTTGGTATCAACTGATGAAGTTTTGGGGGAGATTATGGAGGGAGAAGCTGACGAGAGCTACCCACTAAAACCCAGAAATCCCTACGCAGCCGCGAAAGCCTCGCAGGAACACTTTGCCCAAAGCTACATAAACACATACGGGACACCTATAACCATCGTAAGGCCCACCAACGCCTTCGGACCAAGACAGCACGACGAAAAGTTCGTACCCACGATCATAAGGAATGCCCTTATGGGAACACCTATACCAGTTTATGGGAATGGAAAGCAGAGGAGGGTTTGGATATACGCGGAGGATGTGGCAAGGGGTATAATGGAGGTTTTTGAAAAGGGGGAAAAATTCGAGATATACCACATAGGGAGCGATTACGAGCTTGAGAATATAGAACTTGTTAAAATGATCTTGAGGATGATGGGAAAGAGTGAAGATCTTATATCTTTCGTGAAGGATAGGCCTGGGCATGATAGGAGATACAGGCTCGCTTACAATAAAATCCTAAAATTGGGTTGGAGAGTTGAAACAACACTTGAGGAAGGTTTAAAGGCAACGATAGAATATTACACCAAAAAATATGTATCTGGTGGATCTTCTGTTCGAAGATAATCCGTGGTGGCTTGGGAATTTTGAGGGAAAAGGTTGGTTTCCGAGAATAAAAAAGGGGGGAATTTTAAGGATCTGGGCCCCTTACGGTAGGCTCGGAAGGGAAGATATAATGTGGTTTTGTCAAAATTGGGCGAACGAGAATGGGGAATTTTCCACGTTCTTTTTTGACCTTTCAAGACTTGAGGTTATCCCAGAGATGCTTGAAGAGGCATTAAGGTTTTATTACACTAGGATCTCCTTTATGGGGGGCAAGAAACTCATAGTGATAAACTCCGCCCATTTGATAAAGGATACGGAATTCATAAAGGACTATATTGACGAAGATGCCACCGTAATTTTGATATATCCAATCCTTGTTGGAGATGTAGATTTAAGGATCTTGAGGTTCAGCAGGGAGGAATTTGGTGAGATTTCGGAGGCATTTTGGGATGGAGATCTTGAGGGATTTGTTCTATCTTTAAGGAAGATCTCCGCAAGGGTTGAGAGGGCGTTTTGGAAGTACCTCGTTAATTTCCCCCAAATTTGGAGGTTCTCAAAGGCAATTTGCGATTCCATAAATTCCATCAATGAATTTTACGATATCAGGGAGAAGGAATTTTTGAGAAAGTTCCTGAACTTTGTTATAACAAACCATTCAAAACCCTTCGTTTATAGGGATTTAGCGGAGGGTATGGATGTGCGCTTTGAAACGATAAAATCCTTTATGGAATATTTCTTTTCAGGGGGTATCTCCTTTGAGATCTCCGAAATAGGCTCATCCCCCAGATCTCACAGGAGGATATACCTATTTTCGGGGGGATCTTACGCATCCTTAACGCATATGGACA
>LBFQ01000051.1:0-1498 GCA_000980735.1 Candidatus Caldipriscus sp. T1.2 | reverse complement strand
TAGCCGTTTCCTAAAACGAAGTTTAAGTTCCTGTCCTGGTCTATAAACATAACCCCCTCCCCTGATACGACGGTTTGCATTTCCCTCTCATCCAGCTTTTGAATTATTACATCCCATATTTCCCCACTCTTATCATCCTTCTTCCCCACGTATATCCAAAAATTCCCCACCTGCGAAAACGTCCCAACCCTAATTTGGGCAGTGGGTCTCTTTTCCGCTATATCAAGTATGAGGTTCTTTAGCTTATAGTTACTCTCAGGAACTATCCTGTCGTTGAACCAAAACATAAAGAGGGTTATAAAAATGGAGACAAAGGCAACTGGGAAAGCTATCCTATTAAGGCTTACCCCGGAAGATAAAAGGGCTAAAATCTCAAGGTCTTGGGCTAATCTACCGAAGGCAACCAAAGAACCAATAAAAACCGACATAGGTATTGTCATTGAGAGGATGAAGGGTAAAGAGTAAAGCATCACCTGAAAAACCACATCGAGGGGGATCCCCTTTTTGATAATTAAATCCATCAGGTCAAAAACCCTATCAAGGATCAAAATAGAAGTTGTTACAAGGAGGGCTCCAAAAAAGGGTTTTATCGTACTTCCGATAATGTAAAGATCCAACCTTTTCAAGGTGGTAATTTTACCATAGTTTAACGGTCTTAAAATTACCACCCGTGAAGGAGCTTTTAATTGAAATAGGTTGTGAGGAAATACCTGCCTTTGTCCAGGAAGGCTTGGGGAAATATTTACACGACTTCTTAGTTCAAAGGCTCAGGGAGCTTAACTTTGAGGTTGAGGAGGGTAAGCATTTTGCGACACCAACAAGGGTTGCGTCCCTAATTAGGGTTGAACCTTATAGTAAGGAGGTTTTTGTTGAAAGAAAAGGTCCCCCCTTAAAGGTGGCATACGATGAAAAGGGAAATCCAACCCCTTCCCTCCTTTCCTTCCTAAAATCCCTAAACGCAAACCTTGAAGAAACTTTTATAATAAAAGAAGGGGAAAAGGAATATGTAGGTGTTAGGTTAAAAAAAGGGGGAGAGTTTGTTGGGGAGCATATAGGGAATATCGTCCTTGAGTTTATAAACACCGCACCCCTACCGAAAAGGATGAGGTGGGATAATAGTGGTTTAACGTTCATAAGGCCTATAAGGTGGATACTATGCTTACTTGAAGATGAGGTTATCAAGTTTAAGGTGGGAAACATAGAATCCTCAAATTTTACCTACACCCCAAGGGTTCCAGAAAGGAGGAAGATTTATTTGGAGAGGGCGGGAGATTACGAAAATGTTTTGGAGGAAAACGGGATAATTCCGGATTTTGAGAAGAGGAAGGAAAGGATCAAGGAGGAAACGGAGAAATTCTTTAAAATCTCACCTGAGGATTTTGAAAATTTTAACGTTGATGTTGAAAATTTGATTTATGAGATCGCAGGGCTCGTGGAAAAGGGTTATGCCATTTATGGTAGGTTTGATGAGAAATTTTTGAAGGAGCTTTTTCCGGAG
>LBFQ01000050.1:3346-4384 GCA_000980735.1 Candidatus Caldipriscus sp. T1.2 | reverse complement strand
GTCTATCTCCACATCGCCCTCAATTATTGCGGTTTTATGTATCTTACTCATAGCTTTCTTCAAGGTTTGGGAAGTTCCCGCTTTTAATATCCTCCCTAAATCTCTCCAAGGCTTCCTTAAACAGGGAGAAACCCTCAAGGTACCTCCTTACGAACTTGAACTTATACAAAGAAAGACCCAAAACGTCGTGGAAAACCAAGATCTGTCCATCCGTATAAGGACCCGCGCCTATTCCTATGGTAGGGACGGACAAGTTTTCGGTTACGTACCTTGCGCTTTCGTAAGGTACCTTTTCAAGGACTATAGAAAATACTCCCGCATCCTCCAAAGCTTTCGCGTCTTCCAGGAGATTCTCTTTATCCCTACCCTGAAGCTTGAACCCACCGTATGAAAGGTACTTCTGCGGATTCATACCTATATGTCCCATTACCGGTATTCCAAGATCCACGAGCCTTTTCACAATATGCGCAATTTCTTTCCCACCCTCAAGCTTTACCGCATCCGCCCCCGCCTTAAGAAATTTCCCCGCATTTTCTATGGCATCCCTCTCGGAGGTCTGATAGCTTAAAAACGGCATATCCCCGACTATAAGAGCCCTCTTAACCGCCCTACTCACCGCCCTCGTATGCATTATCATCTCCTCCATCCCTATCCCCAAGGTATCCTTCAAACCGTGTATTACCATAGCTGCGGAATCCCCAACCAATATTATATCAAACTTGGCTTCGTCCGCAATTAATGCGCTCGGATAATCGTACGCGGTTATCGCCGAGATCTTCTCCTTTCCCTTCATCTTGATGATGTCCTTGATTGTAATCTTCTCCATTGGCGGGTATTTTACCTTTGAAATTTCAGCCTTATAATATTCTCCTGTGGTTTTCCTTTTCCTTTCATTCTCCTATATCTCGGTGGATGAGGTGGTGAAGGAAATGGATAAATACACCATCGTTGATGTGAGGAGCTCCTATGAGTATAGGATTGAACACATAAAGGGGGCAATTTCCGCACCCGTGAATATATAGATGCTTACTTTGAAAA
>LBFQ01000050.1:0-2654 GCA_000980735.1 Candidatus Caldipriscus sp. T1.2 | reverse complement strand
CAAGGATGGATGATGTGATATTTGAGGAGTTTAAGGGAACAGGGAACATGGAGCTGGTTTTGGACAGGAAGCTTGCGGAAAGGAGGATCTTCCCCGCAATAGATCTATTCAGATCCGGGACGAGAAAGGAGGAGCTTTTGCTCTCAAGGTATACCCTTGAGAGGGTTTGGATCTTGAGGAAGATAATCTCGGATATGACAACCGTTGAGGCTATGGAGTTTATACTAAACAGGCTCTCAAAGTATCCGACTAACGAGGATTTCTTGGCAAGCTTGGATTCTAAGGTTTTAAGCGAATGAGGAAGATAAAGGCGGTGGTTTTTGACCTTGACAATACGTTGGTGGATTTCATGAGGATGAAGAGGTCCGCGGTGAGGGCGGCGGCGGAGGCGATGGTGGGGGCGGGTTTAAAGATGACACCGGACGAGGTTTATAACGAGGTTTTCAAGATATACGAAAAGGAGGGTATAGAGGATCAATTTGTTTTTAACAAGCTATTGGAGAAGGTTTTGGGCAGGGTGGATTGGCATATACTCGCCGCAGGTGTCGTAGCTTACAGGAGGGCAAAGGAGGCGAACCTAACACCTTATCCTTTTGTAAAACAAACACTCGTGGAGCTCCTTAGGAGGGGATATAAGCTTGCGGTGGTATCGGATGCGCCGAGACTTCAAGCTTGGACCAGGCTCGTTGAATCCTCCCTTGACCAATTCTTTGATGCTGTGGTAACTTACGAGGATACATTTGAGAGAAAACCTGCCGCTGCTCCATTCAAGAAAGCTTTAGAACTTTTGGGAATATCGGATCCTAGGGAGTCGGTTATGGTGGGGGATTGGGCGGAGAGGGACGTATTAGGTGCAAAAGCCATAGGTATGATAACGGTATTTGCCAGGTACGGCGATACCTTCGGAACCGTAAATTCCGGCGCTGACTTTGAGATAAACAGCCCAATTGAGCTTTTGGAGATCCTTGATAAAATTACTTAAGTGCCCCAATCCCTCGGGGCTATGAACTCGTAATTTATGCTAACGGATGAGAGCTTGGCAATTATGGGCATTTTCCTCTTAAATTGGTTCCTCCTTAAAAGCTCAAAAACCCTATCCACCTTTTCCCTCCCAAAAATACGTAAATCTCTCCGGTTTTCTGAAATTTTCAACAAGCTCCTTAAGTATTTCGTCCGCCTCTTTATAAGAAAGCCCAAGCTCATCCTCGTCCGTCTGTCCTGGCCAAAGGTCCGCGGAGGGTTTTTTGTTTATTATCCTCTCGGGAACACCCAAAAATCTTGCAAGCTCCCAAACCTCGGTTTTATAAAGGTCCCCCAAAGGGTTTATTGCGTGGGCGAGGTCTCCGTAAAGGGTACCGTATCCGAGAAGAAGCTCGGTTTTATTTGATGTTCCAACAACCAACCCGTTAATTTCCGCGCTCCTATCGTAAAGCAATATCATCCTGATCCTCGCCTGTATATTCCCGACCCTATTTTTATCCTTTATACCAAACCTTTCAATTATGGGATCCACGAAGGGGGTAATATCTATAACCTTCGGTTCCACACGCAAGATACTACTAACCAAAAGGGCATCCTCTACGGATTCCTTTGATGTTGTCTTATAGGGCATTATTAAAAATTCGCAGTTTTCGGGTCCGAGGGCTTCCGCCATTAAATAGGCAACGACGGAGGAATCCACGCCTCCCGAAAGTCCCAAAACCCCCTTCCTAAATCCGAACTTCGTTATCTCCTCCCTTATGAAATAAATTAACGCGCTTTTTACCAGGGCAAGATCCTTCATCTTATTTCAAACCCCCAATTGTTCGCCCAAAGCACAACCCCCACCAGGGCTATTATGAGATACCCGATAATTGACCCCATAACGTTATATTCTAAAGGGGACACTTTGCACTTTTATAAGAACCGCCTTAAAATATCTTGATGTTCCTTTTGGGTTATATTTCGGAGGTTTGGGTTGAGAGGGGAAGTTGCGAGGTTTATAGGGAAGCTTTCTCGGACGAGTATGTAGTACCCGCATCCACCCTAAAATCCCTCTGGGCTTTAATTCTCCTTAAGGACCTCGGGAAGGATTACAGGATACCGACAATTATAGGTTTAAAGGGGGACACTTTACTCTTGCGCTTTAACGGAGATCCCACCTTGAGGTTTTCAACCATTGATTCCGTAATAAAGGCAAAGAATTTGAAATATGAAAATTTAAATGTGGTGATCTCATTCCCGAAATGGGGGGATAGGTACGGATACGGTTGGGCATGGGAGGATGTGGAAAGGGGGCTCGTGAGCCCCATAACACCCCTATCAATAAATTACGGCGTTGTCTCCCCAGATTCAAATCTAAGAATATACGTTGGAAAGGTTGGACGGGAAACCTTTACGGATAACGCAATTTTTATACCATACGCGAATTACAGGTATAGGGATCCGCTATCCTTTATAAGGCACATAATAAGGGTTTCCTCGGGGGCAAAAAGGGTAAAGTTCATAGTTTTGGAGACGGATAGCCTAAACCTTGAAGGCTATCAGATTGATACCCTATACAGTCCCACCCTTTTGGAGATCCTAAAGCCAACATTATCTTACAGCATAAACTTTTTGTCTGATATGCTTGTCGCTCACTATTCAGGTGGGCTTTCAAGGGCGGGGGAAAGGTT
>LBFQ01000049.1:30768-37456 GCA_000980735.1 Candidatus Caldipriscus sp. T1.2 | reverse complement strand
GTAGGCTTATGAACTGGGCGGTGAGATCCGCATCAATATACGCCTCCATACTGGCAAAAAGGCCCGTCCTCTTGGGATATATGGGTAGTTTTGACTTTATAAATCCAATAAGGGTAGGGGATATGGTTAGCATTAACGTCTCCCCCCTATTTTCAACCCAACACACCATAACCCTTAAGATCGCGATATACTCAAGGAGCCCTTACGAGAATATAGAAAAGCTTACAACCGCAGCGGAGATGACCTTCGTATCCGTCGACGACAAAGGTTGCGTGGTACCCCACGAATACAAAAACCCTTCGCCCAGCTTAGAAAGGGAGATAAAGGAGAAAATAAATTCCCTAAGGGATTCCCTAAGAAACCTTAAGGAACCCGAAAGCTACGACCTGAGAACCGTATATGGCATAAATATGGAGGATGTATTCTTCTTTGATATGATGTCCGGATCCAAGCTCCTTGAGTACATAGACCAACTTGCCGCAATAACCGCCATCACATATTCAAAGAAACCTATGGTCACCGCCTCTATAGATAGTACAATTTTTTTACATCCAATAAGGTCCTCGCATACGGTGGAGATCTTTACAAGGTTAAACGCGGTTTGGAGGACATCCGCGGAAGTTGAAGTTTGGGTTTTTGGGAGCGACCCAATAAAGGGGGAAAGGTACTTGGCAACCCATACCTTTGTAAGTATGGTTCTAGTTAATAGAAATGAGAACCTTGAACCCTACTTTTTCAGTGAGGAAGTTTTGGAAGAGGCAAACTTAAGGAAGAATTTGCGCCTTGAAAGGAAGAACAGGCTAATATCCTCCCTATCTACCTAACGATAAGGTACCCTACCAAACCCCCCGCGATGGTATATAGGGCATCCAAAACCTCCGGATCCCCCCTTTTGGTCTTCTTATCAACGAACTCCTTTAATATCCCCGCACTTACGCTAAAACCCAAAGATAAATTTCTGTTTTCCGAGTACGAGTAAGGAATAGCAAAAGCCAAAAAACCCGCAGCTAAGTGTTGTAGTTTATCCTCCGATGGGGAAATCAGTAAGCTTATAAGCGCTACTTTTTACCTCCGGTTGGGCATGTTGATATACCTAAAACTTGGTAGAGGGCGCAGTATCCCGTTATGGCGGTGAAGAACATTAAGATAGCCACTATCCCTAGGATCACTTTTAAAACCGTACCGCTTACAAGAAACACCCCCACCAGGGCAAGGATCCCCACTATCGCCCTAACTATCTTATCAACGGTGCCCACGTTCTTTACCATATCTCACCTCCCCGTTTTTTGCCCCTGAACCACCTTATATCCTTTCTCCTGCCACTCCCTTATACCACCCTTCAAGTTTAACACGTTCTTATACCCCTTTGATTCTAAAACCTTCGCGGCGACGGTTGATCTGTTCCCGGACCTACAATAGACAATTATGGTGTCTTTTTCTGGGTTTATCTTGAGCTCCTTTATCTTTTCTCCTATGATGGTATGGGGGATCAGGTAATGGGTTCCGGGTATGAAACCCATCTCGTGCTCCTCGGGTGTCCTTACGTCTATTATTATCGCTTTCCCCTTCCCCGAGCTAACGTATGAATTTAGCCAATCCGCATCTATCCAAACAAATGATAAAATTGCTATCATAGCTTGAATATTTTAAGGCTGAAAATCTCCTCCGTAAAATATCCGATATGATCCTCATAATATGCGAAATTATTTTCGGGGGGGAAGGGAGGTTTCTGAAAAACGTCAGGCAATTGACCTTTGTTGGGGAGAACGCGGAGGCTTACTTTTCACCGAAGGGTGATAAGATCGTTTTTCAAACGAAGGGTGAGGGGGGAACTTACATTTTAACGAAGAGTGATAGAGAGGTTGAAAGTTTGGCAAAAAAGAAGGGGCTTAGCTACTTTAAAGTGAAGCATAAGGAAGGTTGGATGTTCTTCTTCCCTTCCCTTTACGATTCTTCGATCTTTGGTGGGTTGTACAGTAGGGTTTTTATTAAAGAGAAATTTGAGTGCGATCAGATCTTCGTTATGGATATTTACGGCTTCCCCATAAAGAGGATATCGCCGGGAGGAGCAAACACCTGCGGTTGGTTTTTAAACGATACTTTAATTTTGTTTTCCAGCACATTTTCGAAGGGTAAGGAATGCCCAACGAACCCTTATGCTATAGAATACTTGAGAAAGGGTATTTACGTCTGGAGACTCTTTGATTACGACCTTTACCTTTATAACCTGAAAAGTGATACGATCGTTCCCCTTTTCTCATCACCCGGATACGATGCGGAGGGAGAAGGGAATTACAGGGATCTTATCGTTTTCACCTCATCAAAGGACGGGGACCTTGAGCTATACACTATAAACTTAAAAACAAGGGAAATTGAGAGGATAACTGAGTTTCCGGGATACGATGGGGGAGCGATGTTCAGCCCATCGGGCAGATACATAGTTTTTAGGGCGAGGCATATTTCTGATTCATCGGAACTTTCCGAATTTAGAGAGCTTCTCTCAAAGAACCTTGTAAAACCCGAAAACGTTGAGCTATTTATATACGACACGAAAACGAAAAAATTTACCCAGCTCACTCATTCACCCAAGGGTGTCTCAAATTTCGCCCCGTACTTCCACCCATCCGAAAGGTTCATAATCTTCTCTTCAAACTTGCACAAACCCGGAACCTTCAACTTTGAGCTTTACAAGATAGATATTGACGGGAAAAACCTTGAGAGGATAACCTATTCTGAGGGTTTCAACTCCTTCCCGATGTTCAGTAGGGATGGTAAAAGGCTTATCTGGACATCAAACAGGGGTAGTAAGGATAGGAGGGAATTCAACGTATTTATGGCGGATTGGAAGAGGTAAATTATAACCCCATCTCCTGCAGGGACCTCTGCAATTCGTAATCCTTCGGGACGTTTTCCCATATTGTCCCGAAGGTGGGTTCCTTGTAAAAATCCCCTCCCCTATCGTCCAACCTGAATATTTCACCCGTTCCAGGATCCTTGACGTAGGTTTTCTCCCCCAGAAGGTTAGCCCAGGCGGTGTTGAGATCCGAGACCCACTCGTTCCCCTCACTCAATGTTTGCCTCCAACCTTCCGAAATCTCCCTGTTTTCCTTTAAGTACGCCCTAAACATTTCCGCCTCCCTCCTCTTTTCCTCTATTATCGCCTTCGTTATCTCGTTTATCCTCCTCGCCTCATTAACGAAACGTTTATCTATCAGCGCGAGCCATTCTGGGTTCGTTTGCATACCGTTTAGGATGGAGAGCATAAGTGGCCCGTAATAGTTGGACTTTTCGGATAGCATACTCATGGTGATAAGGGTTAGATTCCCGCTCGCGTAAGAGCTCATATAATCGCCAAAACCCCACCCAAAGCAAACCGCAAAACCGTACCTTGTAGTATCCCCCTTCGTTCCCTTTATAAATAGGGATGTTGCGGATACCCCCTGAGGGACATAGTTGGGAGGCGGTAGATCCTTAACATATTCAAGTTTGTATCCAGGCCAGAAATATGAGAAAACGGAATTTATGCAACCCTCCCTCGTGCCAACCACCACAAAACCCCCAATCATGCTCGCATTTCCATTTATCTTTAACATAGTCTGGGAATTTCCCATAACCGAGTTTGCCTCAGCGCTTAGGTTATCCAAGGCAAGGAATGCTTCCCCGGTGTATAGCCTATAGTACGCTCCCCAGGCCTGTACTCCCGTCTTTATTGCCTGACCCTCGAGTTTCCAACCATCCGGAACAGGTAAGTAAATCGCGGGAATACCCGATGGGTCGTAAATTGTTCCGAAAGTGTAAGCTACCCTTTCCTTCGCGGGAATAACCTTAAAGCTCTCCGCAAGTTCCCTTAACTTTCCCAACATCCCTTCATCCGGGTTCTGGGGGAATATAAGGATTGAAACCCTTGAAAGCTTACCCCCATCAATCACCATCATAATGCCCCTGTAATTCCCACCCTTTATTTTCCCAAGGATCTCGTAAGGGTACTTAGTGTTGAAGTATATGAGGGTTCCCCCTTCGGTTTTCTTGAAAACGGGATCTGAGGTTATATGATGAGATATCACCTTTAAGGCGTTCCTTATAGCCTCTTCCCCCTTTCCCCTAACAAAACCGGAAACAAAGGCGTAATCCCTATCCTTATCGTAAAATACGAACATCCCGAGGCGGGAGGATGAGGAAAACTCCTTGAATGCCCTCACCATATATCCGTCCAACCTGTTAACGAAGATCCCAATACCTTCCACTAATGAATCAAGGGGGTAGTTTGCCTCGGGAGGAAAGGAGAACTTGTGGGCTTTTTCTGCGGAGGCCTTTGAATTGCCACAAGAAAGAACAAGGATAAATAGAAAGAATTTCCTCATAAACGGGGTTTTATATCCCCCAAAAAAAATGGGGCCGGAGGGACTCGAACCCCCAACCCACGGATTATGAGTCCGCCGCTCTGCCGATTGAGCTACGGCCCCCTGAGGTGGATATTATAAGGGTGAAAGGTCCCCCACTATGAGCTTGATCACCCTCCCCCCCACCTTCACGAAATATACCCCTTTCTTTAGCTTAACATTACCTTTACCCTTGAAGATCAACCTGCCCGAAACATCATAGATTTCTTTGTAAGTTTCTTCTCCCAAAGCTTCCGAAACGTTTAATGGATCCCTGATGATCCCAACATCATCAAGGGAGATGTCGGTATCCCCAAAATCGCTCACGCCCACAAACCTGATCTGAACCGTATCTCCAGATAATACGGGAAGCGGTAATATTACCCTCCTCCAAGTGTTGGCATCACCCGAGAGCCAAGAAAGGAGCGTCCAAGGGTTCCTTTGAGTTCTGTAATAAACGAGGAGATAATCAAAGTTACCTCTAAGCGCACCATATCCGTTCCACCACCAGAAGGAGAGAACGGGGTTGGATGGGGCTATTATTTTTGGCGAGATAAGGGCGGAGGAGTCGCCGGAGAGTAGTGTGTAAGATGTGAATTCCGCAAAGCCGTAGCCGGATATTCCAAATGGAGGGGCTATCTCAGAGCTTGAAAAGTTATTCCCCCTCACCCAACCCGTACCTTCCACCTTCCAACCCAAGGGCGGGAAGAATTCTCCCTCAAAGTTCTCAACGAAGGGTGCGGAGAACACCCTTGAAACCGGTAGAATACCCTCAAAATAGTTATTTCCCAAGGAGGAATCCCTAGAAATTTCCGCAAAAACCTTGAAATAGCCGGAGTATGGAGGATTAAACGTAAAATTCAGGGAGTCCGCGGAACCTATGGGTATTGTTAAGGTGGTATCCTTTGAATATACGAGGTTTAGGGATGGGTATGATAAAACGCGTAACCTTAAGGTGCAGAGGGAGGAGATGGATGAGCTGTCGTCGTATAGGAAAACCTTAATATGACAGGGGGAACCGAGCTCGCACTCCGAAAACCTAAAGCCCGCTATCCCGATGTTCCACCAATTCGTAGGCCTTTTAAGCTTTAACCTGGCTTTCAGGGATGGGCTGTAATAGCTTGATGTGTCAAGGTTTTGGGGCCACCAAGCTAAGTACCTCCCGTTCCTCCCATCCTTGTAATATAACGAGATTTTAAAAGCCTTTCCGCTACCCGTTTTTATATAAGATGGATCCCCAATAACTTCAAAATTCCCAAAGGGAATTTTCGCCTCATATACACCCAAGCTGTAGCCAAAATTTGAAAACCTATCCCTCCTAGGATATACCCAGGATCCCCTATCTCACGGGTAGCCCACCATTTTGACGGAGAAGGATAAAGTACATTTTCCCCCTCACCACTTTCCCAAAAGCCGTCCCCATTATCGTTTATTATAAAGCCAAAGGCATCCTCCATGTTGTAAGTGCTATCGGAAACCCTTAGGGCAAGGTAAATAAAGCTTCCGTCGTGCTTAACAAAGAGCTTGGCATTCCCCGTATCAACCGGCGAAGAACCCTTACCCGCAAAGTTTGATACGTCTATCACCAGGGCGTCGGACCACTCGGATGGGTTAAAGATCCCGTCTATTGTAGGGGAGATCCTTGAATATGGTATTGTCGTATCCATTACTGGCTGGGGATAAACCCTGAAATATACAACAAGGGAATCGTTTTCCGGAACGCTATCCCCATCCGCCCTAACCCTAAAAACCCCCCTCATATAACCCACCGTATCAAGTACCCACATACTGAAGCTTTCCTCAATGGTGGTATCAGGGGGAAGTGTTGAGGGTTGGGAATCCACATAAACCGTAGAACTTCCAAGATAAATTCTAAGGATCCTGAAAAGGTCTGCAGGATTCGTCCCATGGTTTGAAATGACCGCCCTGGGATGTAAAAAATCCCCTTTGAAATAAATTCCTCTGTTTGCTGGCTCCCTTGCCTCTTCCACCGCCACGTCTATGCTATAAGTTTTTCCTCCCCTTATTCTGAACTCATCAACCGCGAACCAGAAGGACCACTCAAGGCTAAAATAGACGAAGGCAACCTGAAGGCTATCATAGGTGGGAACTGTGAAGCTATCCTTACCCGAAGATGTGCTTGAATATGTTTTCAATTCGCTCCAGGATGACCAGGAAGTACCGTTAAAATATCTGATAAGGACCTTTCCGAAATCCGAAACCCCGTACTTTTTGAAGGCGTAAAAGTATTCTATTTTCAGGTTTGAAAACCCCGAAGGGATCCCTATCTTTGGGGAAAATAGTGGGGG
>LBFQ01000049.1:24735-30447 GCA_000980735.1 Candidatus Caldipriscus sp. T1.2 | reverse complement strand
GGGAACCACACCCAAACCCCTATTTTCCCCTATCCTCTCCGTATATCACGAGCTCCTTATCGAAAGTACGAGCAAAACCAACCCCCCGGCTATTTGAAATGGGAAAGGCTTATACCGAAGTAGGCGAACAACCATTTCCCCAAGAGTATAAAAAACACCGCAACAAAAAAAGCATAAAATGAAGAAATTATTGCGACCTTCCTCCTTAAATTTCCGCTCAAGCCGTTGGTTAAAGTTAGGAAGGTGGGAACAATCCCAAAGGGGTCAATGCTTACGAAGAAAACTATAAAGGATTGTATGAGGCCTTCCATCAGCTTTCCATTATCCCTTTAAAAATATAACCAAGGGCGAAGGAGCTGGCGACAAAGGATGAACCACCGTAGCTAACGAAGGGTAGGGGAAGGCCTGTTGGGGGTAAAAGTCCCAAATTTACTAGGATATGGGCTAAGGAGAAGAGGAAGTAAATTATTGAGAAACTAAAACACACGAAGGACTTGAATTTATCTTTATTCCAGAGCCTTTGGGATGCCCAAACTCCATTCCAAGAGATTATAAAAACCATAAGGATGATCCAAAGCCCACCGGCGGGAAAACCCAAAATACCGTATTCTTCCGAGGTATAAGAGTAAGCGAAATCCTTATCGGAGGAAGGTAAGAACCCAAGCTTCTGCAATCCATTTCCCGGACCCTTTCCAAGAATTCCCCCCGATATCACCGCCACCTTAGCCTGAATTACCTGCCCCACCTCCCTCTTCCCCAAGAATATTTCCAACCTTTCCTTAACGTGCGGGAAAAACCTATATGAGGAAACTAAGAAAATGACGGAGAAGGTTAAAACCGTTAGAACCTGCAATAACTTAGCCCCAAAGGTTATTAAAATTATCATAACGGAAAATAGCCAAACCATAGCGGTGGATATGTTCGGCTGAAGGGCTATGAGAACTGCGGTAACACTTGAAATTCCGAAAAGCTTCCAAAAAACAGGATAAACCTTGCCCTTCCCCTCAAGGGCAAACACCTTACCCATATAAACTATCAAGGCGTACTTTACAAATTCGGAAGGCTGAAAAGAGAAACCGAAAACTTTCACCCACCTTACTGCCCCTCCGAACGTTCCCCCGTAAATTAAAGTTATTACCAAAAGTGCGATGGATCCCCAGAGAAAAAAGTCCGCAAAATTCTCCAATTTCCTGTTAAAAGCCATAATACCTAGAAAGAAAGCGAGAACGCCCAAAAAAAGCCTCAGGAGATTGTTTACCAGAAAGGAGAAGGGAGAAATACCATAAACCACGGATTTATACATCAAAACGCTCCATTGCAAGAGCAAACCGGCGATGATAAGCCATAGGAAAGCTAAAATTGTCAGATAAACCCTTGCCCTCAAGTTGGGGAATTCTAAAGACGGACTTTCCCCCTTACAATCCCCGCTTATGCGCATAGAGGGAAGCTGGATAATAGAGAAACACACGGACAACGTTCTTTACCTTTACAGGGTTAAGAACCACATATATCACGGAAAAACACCATTTCAGGAAGTTAGCCTTGTTGAGCTTGAAGCCTTCGGAAAAACCCTTTTCCTTGATGGGAAAATACAGTCCTCGCAAATAGACGAGGCGGTTTATCACGAGGCCTTGGTTCATCCCGCCATGGTAACCCACCCTAATCCGAAAAAGGTTTTGATAATGGGGGGAGGGGAAGGTGCGACCCTTAGGGAGGTTTTGAGGTATCCGGTTGAAAGGGCGGTTATGGTGGATATAGACGAGCAGTTGGTTAAACTTTGCGAAGCGTATATGCCCGAATGGCACAGGGGAGCATTTTACGACGAGAGGGCGGAGCTCGTATTTACCGACGCGAGGGCTTATATTGAAAATTCAAAGGAAACTTTTGATGTGATAATAAGCGACCTTACGGAACCTATAGAGGGTGGGCTTTCCGTCATGCTATTTACGGAGGAGTTTTACAAGAAGGTATACGGGAGGTTGAGCGAGGATGGTATCTTGGTTGTTCAATCCGCAAGCGCGGATATATACTACTCCAACTTTGTCGCAAACGTATATACAACCTTAAAGCAAGTTTTCCCAATAGTCAAGGTATATCACGCATATATTACCTCCTTCCAGTTGGATTGGGCGTTTACCTTTGCCAGTAAAAAGTATGATCCGGAGGAGGTAGATGAGGAGGCAATTAAAAACAAAATCTCAAAATTTGAGAATGAGCTTAAATTTTACACGCCCCAAATACACGGGGCTCTCTTTAAACTCCCAAAGTACCTTAAGGAAAACATAGAAAGGAACGGGAGGGTGATAAGGGATGAACGGCCGGAAATTTGGCAATCGTAAATTTTTTACTTTGGGAAGTGGAGTGGGATCCGCGGAGGATTATATGCTGGCATTTGATAGGGCTTTGAGGGCTGCGGGATTTGCGGATTACAACCTCCTTAAGGTCTCCAGTATATTGCCCGCCCACTCTTCCCTCGCAAAGGAAATAACTTTACCCAAGGGTTCCCTATTACCAATAGCCTATTCCGAGATCCACTCAAATGAAGAAGGGAAAATAATAGGAAGCGCGGTGGCAGTTGCCATACCGGAAGACGAGGAAAGTATAGGAGTGATAATGGAGGTGAAGGGCTTTGAAAAGAAAGAGATTCTAATAAGGAAGGCGGAGGAGCTATGCCTTAAGGCAATGGAGGATAGGGGGATAAAGGTTAAGGAGGTGATCTCAACGGGTGCGGACGCGGAGGTCAAAGGGGGTTTTGTTTGCGTTTTCTCGGGGGTGGCTATATGGGAAAGCCAAGAATGACATTTAAGGAATATCATACCGAGTTCTCGGGGATCTTTTTTGAGGTAGATAAGGTTTTAAGGCACACAAGGAGCGAGTATCAGGATATTCTACTTTTTGAAAACGGGTTTTGGGGAAAAGTGTTCGTTTTGGATGGGCTCGTTATGACCACGGATAAAGATTCCTTCTTTTATCACGAAGCCCTTGCTCATCCCCCAATGGTTTTTTCCGAAAGCATTAACGAGGTTCTGATAATAGGGGGTGGGGATGGGGGTGTTTTGGGAGAGGTTTTAAAGTACCCGATAAATAGGGTTTTTTTGGCAGATATAGATGAGGAGGTAATAAGGCTCGCAAAGGACTTCCTTAATATGGAGGAAACCTTCTCCGACGAAAGGGTATTCGTAAGGGTGGAGGATGGGCTTAAGGTGGTAAAGGAGGGAGAAAAATACGATGTGATTTTGGTGGATTCTACGGACCCTGTTGGTCCCGCAAAGGCCCTATTTGAGGTGGAATTCTTCGAGGGGCTAAGAAATTCTCTGAAGGATGGGGGTTTTATAAGTATGCAGGTGGGAAATCCTATATTCTACCTTGAGCAAATATCGGAAACTTACTCAATAGCCAAGAAATATTTTCCTACTGTGAAAATTTATTCCTCCTTTACACCCACTTATCCTGGAGGTTTCTGGGTATTCTTCCTTTTAGGATTTGGGGAGCCAAGGAAAATGAGGGAGCTTCCGGAGGGGAACAGGTTTTTGGTCAGTGAAACCGTCCTAAATTCCCTCCTCGGTTTTGAGGAATTTGTGAAGTCCTTTTGTAAAATTGCGTAAATTCCTTGATATATCCGTAAGACTTATCATAACCGTCCTTGCGCTATATTGGGTGCTTTCAAAGGCGGACATATCAAAGGTAATAACCTTGCTATCCTCAATAAACCCCTTCCCCGCCTTCCTCGCGGTCTTTTTCGTTTTTTTAGGCCTCTCCCTTTCTGGCTTGAGATGGTACATATTTCTACAGCCTAAGACCATTACCCCCTTAGGTGCCATTTTTGTCACTCTCGGTGCCATCTTTTACGGGATGTTCTTACCCGCAGGGGCCGGTGTGGATCTTATCAGGGGGCTCTACGTTGGTGTTAAATCCGGCTCCAAATCACAAAGCTTCGCCTCGGTTTTTATAGATAGGATGGTGGGTTTCCTCGCCCTCCTAAGCTTGGCTTTGGCTGCGTTAATTCTTGGAAGTAAAACGATGAGGCATATAGGCGCGTTTATCCTGCTAGGTTTCGCTTTATCCTTATTCTTTTCGGTGATCATATTGAGTAGGAGGTTGAGGAAACTATGTATAAGGGTCTTAAGGAAGATAAAGGTTTTCAATTTAGGTGAAAAACTTTCAAGGTTCCTCCTGGCATTTGATCATTACAGGGAAAATCCGAAAACCCTGATCGTGGGATTTTTTCTATCCCTCATGATCCAGATTTTCTTGGGTTTGAGCGCGTACTTCTTGGCTCTGGCTTTAAACTTGTTAAAATTCTCCCTTGACATAAAATTCCTCAAAACCGTAGTTTATACCTCTCTCGTAAATCTCATAACTATGCTCCCTATAAGCTTGGGAGGACTTGGTGTGAGGGAGGGGGGTTTCGTTTACCTTATGGGCCCTTACGTGGGAGTTGAGGGCGCAATCTCAATATCCCTACTTTACTACTTCGCGAATATTTTGGCTTCCTTACCCGGCTTGTTCTTCATATGGAAAAGAAGGGTATAGCGGAGATGTTTTCAAATATGCTCCTGTATGAATTCAGGAATGTGGTTTTTTCCTTTGGACAGAACCTAATTTGGAGGAGGGAACTTATAAGGCTTTCAAGGGGGAAACTCCTTGATGTTGGAACCGCAACCGCTATAATTCCCTCTATATACAGGCGCGGACCCTCGGTGGGCTTAGACATTTCCTTGGGTATGCTTAGGAGGGCAAAGAGGGTTTGCCCTTTGGTTTTGGGGGATGGAGAGGATCTACCCTTAAAGGATTCAAGCTTTGACACTTTAACGGTGGCCTTTACGTTGAGGAATATACCCAACAAGGAGAGGGCTATAGAGGAATTTTATAGGGTTTTGAGGGATGGGGGAAGGCTAATAATACTTGAGATGAAACTTGAAAGGTGGAATGTGGCTGGGATCCTATATTCCCTCCTTATGGTATTCCTCGCCCCCCTTTTCCTCTCATCGTTCTCGGATTACGCTTACCTCCTGAAGAGCATGTTGAACTTTCCGGATGACAAAAAATTAAAGGGGATGCTTGAAAGGGCGGGTTTTAGATCGGTTAAGATAAAGGTTTTCTTCCCTGGGATAACTAGGCTGATTTATGCGAGGAAATGTACGGGATAGACGTTTCATCAAAGAGGCTCGGGTACCTTGATAGGGAGGTTTTAAAGTTTGCTTTGGATTGGAAGGGTTCTAAATTTTCCGTGGAGTTTGGGGCGGGTTCAGGTAGGCTATCCTTAATCCTTGCACTTTTGGGTTATAGGGTTTATATATACGATTTGGGGGATGTTGAGCTCTTAAATTTGGCAAAAGCCTTGAAATTGAAAATTTTCCACGAAAAGACCGATATAAGGTATATAAAAACTTCCGATTTACCCGAGAAGATCTCCATATTCGTTGCGGAGAGGGTTTTACACTATCTGAGGTTTGAGGAATCAAGGAGGGTTTTGGCGAGGGTAATAAGGAGGATGGAAAGAGGGGGGAAGGTTATTCCTTTCCCTTTCCGGAATCAATTCCCCAATAGGTAAGGATTATGAACACAGGGATTTTCCCGTTGAGAAAAGGTTCTGCTTGCCATCAAAGGGAGGTTATGGAAAAATTTAAAATAGATGTCCCAATCTGTCTTTACGATATTGAGGATTTGAGGAGGCTTTTGGATGGCTTCCCCGTAAGGGAAGTAAAGCTC
>LBFQ01000049.1:1887-24715 GCA_000980735.1 Candidatus Caldipriscus sp. T1.2 | reverse complement strand
ACCGTTGAACCTATGAACAATTATAAGATAATAAAGGATCTCGTACCCGACTTAAGGGGCTTTTTTGAGAAACATAGGACGGTAAAGCCTTATGTGATAAGGTATTCCGATCCCGAAGAATTCAACGACCCAAAGGGTGAATACCTTCAAAGTCCGGAAGATGTTGAGGATTACCTCCAGTTTTCTTATTGCATAAAGTGCGGAGCTTGTGTGGCCGCTTGCCCGGTGGTTTCCGGGAACGAAGATTTCCTTGGACCCCAGGCTTTAGCTTCCGCTTATAGGTATATATCCGATAGTAGGGATGAGGGGTATATTATTGAAAGGGAAGTGGTTTCTTCTTTGGTGGAGGGTGCCTTTAGGTGCCATTTTGCTGGAGCATGTTCCGACGCTTGCCCTAAGGGTGTAGACCCAGCCCTTGCCATACAGCTCTTAAAGAGGGAGCTGAGTTTGTACTCCTTAGGTTTGGCTAAGAAGAAAAAGAAGGCGGGTTATCATATGATAGATTGGAACGTTCAACCCCCCTCCGATGCCCCAAAGGCTCCACCTAAAACGGTATGAAACCCAAGGCTGGGGTTGTGGTATTTCCCGGCTCAAACTGCGACAGGGATACATATTGGGCTCTGGAAAAGGCGGGTTTTGATGTTAGGTACGTTTGGTACAAAGATACGGATATTTGGGATCTTCATCTCATCGTCCTTCCCGGAGGTTTTTCTTACGGGGACTATTTAAGGCCCGGGGTTTTGGCATCCTTTTCCCCCGTTGTTAGGGCTCTTTGGGACTTTAAGGGTTATGTTATGGGAATTTGCAACGGATTCCAGATATTGACGGAGGCAGGCCTTTTACCGGGAGCCCTGACGAGGAACATAAACGGAAAATTTATCTGCGAATGGCAAACGGTGTTGGTTGAAAATTCAGATACCCCCTTCACCAACCTTTTCAAAAAGGGGCAGAAGCTTATGATCCCCATAGCGCACTCCGACGGGAGGTATATAAAGGGAAATGGGGATTTTAGTGTGGTTTTTAGGTACGAGGAAAACCCAAATGGTTCTGAGGATAGTATAGCTGGGATAATCTCCGCCGATGGTAGGATCTTTGGGACGATGCCCCACCCGGAAAGGGCAAGCGATAGAATTCTGGGTAGCGAGGATGGCCTTGGAGTATTTTTAAGCGTCCTTAACGCCCTAAAATGGTGATTTTACTCTCTTACTTGGATCTCTTCCCACCCCTAAACGACAAATATTCCGCTTACTTCAAGGATAGAAGGCTCTCGGAGTTGAAAAAAAAGTACACGGGGGACACGTACAGCGACCTTTACCAACTTGGTTGGGTTTATTACTTGACGGGAAAGTACGATTCCGCTTCCTTCTACTTTTCCCAAGCTTCAAGGAAGGCAAACTACGGGGATACCTTAAGGCTTAAGTCCCTTTTAAATGCCGCTTTATCCTTCGGTAGGTCATATAACTTTGATAGCGCCATAAGGTACCTTGAGATCTACCTTTCGGAGGCTGGGAGAGATTATCCCGAACACTTTCCCCTAAAATCCGAAGTTTATAACAAAATAGAGGATTTCAAGGTTTTGAGGGAGATCTACGCAAGGAGGTTTGAGAACGTTAAGGTGGAGCAAATTGAGGAGCTAGTTGAGAAAACGAGTTCTTATTACATTCTCAGGGATGGTACGGGTGGCGATTATTCGCCCGTAATAAGCGCGGATGGAAGGGTGATGCTTTTCGTTTCAACGAGGAAGGGGGGTGAGGGTAGGGAGGATATATGGATATCCTTTAAGGAGGGGGACAAATGGTCAAAACCAAAGAATTTGAAGATCCTAAATACCCCTTCATCCGAGGGTGTAAGCGGAATATCGGCGGATAACAGAACGTTAATTCTCGCTTACAACTCTAAGTACAAACCTTCTCCCAAGGAAATTGCGGGGGGAATAAGGGACGGTTTTGGGAATATGGATATATACTTTTCGGAAAGGAGAAATGGTTGGGATTCTTGGGGTGAGCCGAAGAACGCAGGAAGCCCTCCAAACAGTAGATACTGGGATGCCCAGGCCACCATGTCCCCCGACGGAAAATACCTATTCTTCTCCTCAAGCAGGCCTGGTGGGTACGGTGGGCTTGATATATGGATGTGCATAAGAAGGGAGGATGGAACATGGAGCGAACCCATAAATTTGGGACCAAACGTAAATACGCCGGGAAACGAGATCTCCCCCTTCATACACTCCGACGGAAAAACCCTGTATTTTGCATCAAACGGATGGCCAAGTTTCGGTGGGTATGATATTTTTGTAAGTAAAATGATAGAAGAAAACAAATGGACAAAGGCGGAAAATTTGGGATATCCTTACAATACCCACGAGGACGATATATTCTTCTCGATCCCAGCAAGCGCGGATTGGATATACCTATCGAGGATAGATTCCGTTGATGAAAAGACGGGGATAAAGATCTACCACTTATACAGGGCGAGCATACCTAAGAGGGAAAACCTTAAGGAAAGCCAAAAGAAGCTTTTGCCGGAACCGGTGAATTTGGTGAGGGGAAAGGTCTTTGATGCGAAAACTGGAGAACCCGTGAGGGCAACCGTAAAGATAGAAGACCTTCAAACGGGGAAGGTTTGGTTCTCATCCGAGACGGACGATAGGGGGGAGTTTGTTGTTGTTCTGCCTTCTGGGAGGTTTTACGGTTTAAGCGCGGAACCCCTTGACACCCTTCACCTCTTCCAATCCTTCAACTTTGACCTAAAGAACTTGAGGGATTATCAGGAGAAGTATTTGGAAATCCCCCTACAACCCATAGAAAAGGGGGCGGTCTTCGTTTTAAACAATATATTTTTCGACTTTAACTCCGCAGAACTTAAAGAGGAGTCAAAACCCGAACTTGACAGGCTCGTAAATTTCCTGAAAAAGCATCCAAAATTGAGGATAACGTTGGCGGGGCATACGGATATAGTGGGCACGGAGGAGTACAATCAAAAACTTTCGGAGAGGAGGGCAAAGGCGGTGGCGGACTACCTGATAAGGAAAGGTATAAACCCTTCAAGGATAAACGTAGTTGGGTACGGTTCGAAGAAACCCATAGCACCCAACGATACGGAGGAGGGTAGGGCTAAAAACAGGCGCGTTGAGGTGATCTTGAACTGACCCTTCCAAGAAACAAAAGGCTTGGGGGTCTAAGGGAACTTTTAAAGATATTTATACAACCTTCAAGATCTTCGGCAAGGACAAGAAAGGAGTACCTTGACGCATAAACCTTTATTGCGGGAAACTTTGCAAAGCCTTCGGCACCCGTTCTTATGTCAAAGATATGTATCCCATCTACCGTTGAGATGTACAAAATTTCCCTTGATAGGGAAACGGAAAGGGGAAACCTTTCAAATTTCCTTGAGAATATCTCCCTCTCGTTCCTGAAAACCCTTACGGATTTTCCCTTTATTACGAAGTAAGTTGAATCGTCCAAAAAAGCCCCATCATCCGCATCCGCTGAGTTCATCCCACATACGAAATCTCCCTCCACCGCATCGCAAATTTTAACCTCCCTGTCAAAGGTCTTAACCTTAAATTCCTCAAATTTCCCGTTCAAAAACCTGTAAATTTCCAGGACCTTTCCCCTAGGAGTCCCCAAATATACCCCTCCTGTATCATAAGCAAAAAAGGAAAATTTAGTGCAGTTGGGAAATTTCCCCAAATTTATAGGTTTTTTTGACTTATAGGTCAAAAGGTAAGAAAAACAACCCCTTTGGGTTGATATTATCAGCGTATCCCCGATTAAGGCAAAATTTTCAGCCTTATCGTCCAGCTCAAAAAAAGCCTCTTCCCTCACCTCTTCCCCCTCAAGGGAAAGAATGGAGAAATAAGGTCCAGACTTATAATTCCAATAAAAACCGTACTCAAATTTTGGCCTTTCAACCACCTTTTGGTTTAAAAGGACAACAAGTACCATATCAACAATGAGGGGAATCCCCCCGCGCTTGCAAGGGCTGTAATTAGAAGAAGTTTATTGACCTATATATCCAAAGCCTCACGACATACGAACTACCGCTTATTTTCAAAACCTGATAATCGGGAACCAAGCCCGCCTGCCACAGGTCCAACCTTGAAGGCCTTGACCATCCAGTATTTTGTAACCTTGCACTGGGAACGAAATAGCCGAAGGTGATTCCAACATCCGCTATATCAGCATAAGAGAATTTTAGTGCCATATCAAACTCGCTACCAAGATAGGAATCTACGCCACTTGGCGAAGATGCCTCAGCAAAAATAAACCCGTCAAGGCGCACTATTAGGGATTGCTGTATGGGGAAAGCCTTATAGATAAAGTTCAAATTTACAACAACAAAGTTTGTTGGGTTGAAAAAATATATACTGCGCCAGTTGTCGGGGCGGTAGTTCCATATGAAAACCTCTCCCATGCCTGTCCAATGCGTCCATGGGCTAAATGCGCTCACCCCGGATCTCGGAATGGGGGAAAGCCAGGATTCATAAAGTCCCCTTGTATTCGGGTTATCCCCACTGAAAGCAAAGAAAGAAAGCCCACCCGTTATTTGATCCGTAAAGTCGTAAGATCCCCTTATCCCTATCGCATAAGCGCTTATATCCTGACCCTCACCCCCCGTTATATTGTATATCTGGTCGCAAAAATCATAACAAACTTCCTGCTTTGATCCCCACCTGCCGGTCATATAACCCACTTCCCCATCCATTGAAAAATTCCCTATTGGTCCTATGTTTATATACCCGCCAAGCCAGTAGGGATTGAATCCCCCGGCGAATCCCCTATCCTCCGTCATAGCTGCGCCGTATATAAAGAAGTCGTAAATGCCCCTGTCCCCCCTGCTTTTGCCCAATATCAAAGCCCAAGTTTCAATATCGTACTTCGTGTATATCCATTTAAACGCCTGCTGATTCGTCGCGGGGTCATAGTAAGCGAAGGGATACCAGAAGTATTCAACCTGCCTGGCCCCACCCTCGTTGGATTTTGCATAAAGAATATGCAAGTACCAATCCCAAGCTGGGCTAAACCTGTAGGCGAACCTTATCGCGTTTGTTCCAAGTCCGTGATAATCCCCGAAAGAAAGTCCCATCCCGTAATTTATTATCTGCCTACCCATCCTGAGTTCGCCGAGTCCCCCTATGGGCAAAACGAAGGTATCAAGCTGGACATAAGCCTCCGAAAGCCCTATGGGTAGCCTCTGAAACTCGCTCGCCGCCTCCCCCACGTATATCCCCGCTATACCCAAGGTGAACTTGTTCGCAAAGGTGACGGATACTCCGGCCCTGGCCCTTAGGATGTTCAAAAGATCTCCCGTCCCTTGCGCGGACAAACCGCTTAAGTCGTTTATGGGTGTGCCTATTAGGGTGCTTGCACCGAAGACTTCCGCGCTAACCTGCACCCTCGTGGGTTGTTCCTCCCTATATATCTCTTCCTGGGCAAGGGCGATATGGGGAATAAAAAGTAAGGCTATCCTACGCATAGTGGGAATTATAAGAGGGTTTTTTAAGCGATATGCCCCGTTATAATTTGCGCTTATGTTTCTTTTTGCATATACGGTTGTGCATAAGGGTTTGGATTTTTTAAGGGGAAAGGAGTATCATTATTATGGGGGCGATACCCTTTATTGGTCGGATAATAAGATTAGGATTTGGAATTTGGGGCTCCATCTCTATTATAGGGAAGGTTTGAGGATATTGGGAAACGACCTTGACATAAACGGGGACGGGCTTGTTGATGTTATATTGACAAACAACGAGTGGTGGTATTCCTACCCTTACCAACACTTTTTTATAAATCTTGGTGGTAGGAGATTTGCCCCTATATATTTTAAATACAGGGCGGATGGAGATAGTATGTGCCACGATGCGGTTTGGATCGGTGATCTAAATGGAAACGGCATTTTGGACTACGTTTTAAGCATTATGGATCCAAGAAACAAGACCGGGATAAGGATATTCTACGATTTCCCCTTTGATACTTCCCACTCGGTATATTTAAAATCCGGCTCCGTTGAAACCCCAAACGTCGCGGATGTAAATCTTGACGGGTATCCGGATATATTGGTGGGCGTATGGAGGGATTCATCCCAAGCAAATCCGCAGGGTAGGGAATGCTCGAAGATATTCTTCAATTCCCCTTCCGGTTTCCACCAATGGGATACGACCCTTGCCTGTACGGTGCGAGTACGCATCCGTCTCTTGCGGACGTTGATTACGACAATTTCCTTGATGCATTCATAGGTAGCCTTTACTATAGGGGTTGGTTCCCACCGAACTTTCCACCTAGGATATATTGGAATATATTCGGGAACTTTGATAGCAGAATATACTCGGAGGTTTGGTTTAATGAAAGTGTGGATTCTTTTGGAACCTTTGGTGCCACGGTTGCAGATCTAAACAACGACGGATATTTAGACATAATAGGGTGCGCTTACGGTTATGGGGTGGTTATGTGGGGAAGCGAAATGGGTTATTCACCTTTCAACAAGCATGAATTTTTATCCTTAAGGGATTGCAGGAACGTTCAAGCTTACGATATAAACGGGGATGGATGGGTGGATGTGATTTTTGGTGAGAAGGCTCCCCTTTCCGACTGGAGGAACGGTAGGATAACGATTTACTTTAACAACGGTGGGAATTTTTCCGAATCTAACAAGCTCGTAATACCTTCAAGTACGAATTACGGGATTTTGGTTATGGATTTTGATGGGGATGGGAAACCCGATATTCTTTCTTCCAGGAAGGAAATAGATAGCTCAAGCATATATTGGAACATTGGTCCTCCAACGTTCTTTGATACCTCAATAAAAACCAACCTTTATTCCGTTAAGGCTACAAGAAATTTATCCGTCCAGATTTTCGGAAATATTTACGACAGAAAAAATAGGTTTGGCTACCTTTCACCTGTTATAAATCTGCCGGAAAGGAAAACTCTGAGAAGCGTAAGGATATATGGGGATCTTGCGGGGCAAAGGGTTAAGGTGTACGCGAGGAAAAGCGACGGTACATCTTGGGGTAGATGGGTTGAGGTTGATAGCGCGGTTTTTGACCCGGATCTTTCCCTCGGTATTGCCTTCCAGTATAGGATAGATATTTTCACAAACTTTGCCGGAAGCTCAAAATTTAAAATTGACAGCATTGCCCTAACATTTGATAACATAGCATATACAAAGGATCTACCAAGATGCTTTTACGATATATCACAGTCTAACGGTGAGGTAAAGGTTAGGGGTGGAGGGGGGAGGTTTTATGTTTTTGATGTTTTGGGAAGGAGGGTTTATGAGGGTGAGCTAAACCTTGTTGGAAAAAGGTTTGGTTTGAAGAGGGGGGTATATTGGCTCTTTATAAGGGGTGAAGGGTGTAATTATTCCAAAAGGTTCGTTGTAAAATAAAGAAAGTGGAGCTTGAGATAAGACCTAAGGTAAGATTTTCAAGGGGGACGGAAAAGAGTTCAAAGATGGATGTTATAAATCCCGCAAGGAGAACGGGTAAGAACATATCACCGCTCAAAATTGCCAAAATAAAAACCGCAAAGTTAAATGCGATAAAACCCTCAATGGACTTACCATTTTTTAGCCTCCTCTTCCCGAAAAATTTCCCAAATAGGGCGGAAAAAGCATCCCCAATTATTGAAATTGCCAAACCCACCAAAGCGTACTTCCCAAATATGAGAACATTTATAAAAATACCAAAGGCCATAACCGAAGCGTCGCTTAAGTTTCTCCTCTCGTGCGCCCTTATGGACCTTCCCCACAGAAGAAAAATTAACCTGTTTAAGGGCTTAAACTTTATCCTCAAAAAATCAACGAGAACTATAAGGAAAGTTAAACCAAAAAGGGAAATTATATCCTCCTTAGCCGAAAACGCCAAAACCGCATACGGATAAGCCAAAATATGTATGGTCTTCCTGAATATCTCCCCCTTTAAGGCCTTATCCAACCCACAAGATATGTTATTAGATTTTTGGGATAACCGAGGGCTTCGTTTTTAACGGGTCCTACTCCACTTTTTCCACCAAATCGTTAGCAGGGTAACCTCCAGAGGTATTGAGCACATCATGGTTTTTACCTTATATTCAACCTTCAAGCTTCTCTCAAAGAATAGGGAATCCCCCCTATATATCACGCTATCTTCCAAAAATCTACGCGTTATTGGTCTGTATTTTATATCCTCATACCCTACCGCTTCCGCATCTACGGTTATGCTCATATCGCAAACTAAGCTTCCGTATATGACCGTCCCAGAACCCCTCGTCATCTCCCATTTATCTCCGGGTTTAACCTTCAAAGGGAGCCAAGTTACTACGACCGAATCCTCGTTGTATATAAATTTTACCCACTTGTCGTTGTAATATATGCTATCTGGGAAGAGACCCTTGGTAGGCAAAACCTCCATAATCGTGTTGTTGTAAATAAAAGTTATGTTGGTGTCTATTATTAATCCCTGAGATGCGCTTTCGTGGGACTTTTGTACCTTCCAGGCGGGCAAAACTTTACCTGAAAACGTATAGTTTGTGTCCCTCAATACTATTAGGGAATCCAACGCTCCAACACTATCCTCCTCATAATACCAAAATGTCCCCTCCCTTATGGGATATATAAAAAGTTCCTCAGGTAGTTCCCTATACCTACAAGACAAAAATAATAACACCAACAAAACTTTCCGCATACGATAAAATTCTACGGTAGAATTTGGGGTTATGGGAAAAATAGCGGTAATAGGTACGGGTTATGTGGGGTTGGTTAGCGCGGTAGGGTTCGCAAGCTTGGGTCATAGGGTTGTGGGGATGGACAAGGATAGAGAGAAGGTTGAGAAGCTCAAAAGAGGGGAGCTCCCGTTTTTTGAGGAGGGGCTTGAAGATTATTTAAGATCCGCTTTGGAAAGTGGGAAATTGGAGTTTACGGATGATGTATCTTACGCCGTTGAGGGTTCAAGGTATATTTTCGTGGCGGTGAATACCCCTATGGACGAGGATGGGAGCGCGGATCTAACCCAGCTTTTGGAGGCGGGAAGGAACATAGCGAGGAACCTTAAAAATTTTTCAATAATAATCATAAGGAGTACGGCACCCATAGGGAGCCTTGAGGCCCTTGAGAGGGTGTTTGAGGTAGAGGGGAGGAGAAAAGGTATAGATTACGAGCTTGCTTATAACCCGGAGTTTTTAAGGGAAGGGACGGGTATATATGACTTCCTGAACCCAAGCAGGATCGTGGTGGGTGCAGATAGAAAGGAAATAGCGGAGGAGATAATGTCCCTTTATGAGAAGATAAACGCTCCTAAGATTATTACATCAATAAAGGACGCCCAGCTTATAAAGTACGCATCAAACGCCTTTTTGGCAATGAGGGTATCTTTTATAAACGAAATAGCGGGTATATGCGAGGCTATGGGTGCGGATGTTTTCACCGTTGCTGAAGGTATAGGGTTAGATCCGAGGATAGGGAGGACATATTTGCAACCGGGGCCCGGTTATAGTGGCCCCTGTCTCCCTAAGGACCTTATGGCGCTTATAAGGATGGCGGAGGAAAACCATTATTCCGCCGAGTTTTTGGAGGCGATACATAAGAGGAACGAGCTTCAAAAGAGGAGGATCCTTTGGAGGGTAAAGGAGGTTTTGGGTGGTGTTCTTATTGGGAAAACCGTAAGCGTCCTGGGTTTGACCTTTAAACCAAATACGGATGATGTTAGGAACTCAATCTCGATACCCATAATAACCCGCCTCCTCAAGCTCGGGGCAAGGGTGAAGGCTTACGATCCAATGGGTGGGGATAACGCAAGGAAAATTTTTGAAAATGTGGAGATATTCCAGGATCCGTATTCCGCCCTTGATGGTTCCGATGTTGTCCTGATCTTGACCGCTTGGAAGGATTTCAGGGATATAGATTGGAAGAAAGTAAAAGATTCCGTTAAAAATCCCGTTATTATAGACTCCGTGGGGGTATTAAGGGGGTTGAATATGGAAGGTTGGAAGGTTTGGATGGTAGGGAGGGGGTATTTATGAGCCTACTTTCCGCCCTTTTTATATGCTCCACGGATGGGGGTTGCAAGAACGCCCTACTGAACGCCGGATTAAACGACCCTGAAGCCCTCTTTCTTTACAGGATCTGGGATGAGATACCTGACCAAAGGTCCTTTTCCTCAAACTACCTCTCAATTTTAACGAACAGGGAGGTCAAACTGGAAATTAGAACCCTTTATGACAGGTATCTCCTTGCGGTTATGCTTGAAAGGAAGAACCAGAAGGAAAAGGCCGCCGAAGAATACTACATAATATGCTCTAAGGGGGAAGGTTTGCTCTCCGCGGAGTGTTGTTACAGGGCTTATAAGCTTGGGAAAAAAGAGGCGGGGGAATTTTTAAAGGGATACTATAGGTACTTCTTGGAATAGTCCCCCTTAAAATACCCGCATGTTGTCCCTTTTAATCTCCGTCTTGGGTTTTGGGGGATTTGGGCATTTCAACCTCTCCCTCCGTTTCCCCCAAATTTCCGAACTCTCAAATTACCTAAAGAATAATGGGTACGGTGAATTAAAAGGTTACTTCGTATCAACTGGAGGTTCAGGTTATGGTGTAATAAAGAAAGTTCTTATTGGGGGCGAGGGGGGAAGTTTTATAGGTGCAAGTGTTAGGAACGAATCCCTCAAGAGGACCGCACGCATAGATGGAAGCTTCGGCTTCTTCGATATCGGTTATCTCCTTTATTCAAACAAAAGGTTCAACTTTTACGGGATCTTGGGGATAGGCGGTGGTTCAATAAACATTACGTTAATAGAGGACTATTCCGGGAGCTTTGATAGCGCCTTTGTAAATCCCCCAAGAACCGCAAAGTTTTCAAAGGGTTCATACCTAATAAAGGCTTCCCTTCAGGGGGATGTATCCCTGTACGGTTTGAGCTTGGGTTTAAAGGTGGGATATTCCCATGCCTTGGGTGGGGGATGGAAAGTTTGGGATAGGGAGGTTTCCGGAGGTCCCAGAGCAAGCGCGGGAGGTCCTTTCCTGAGCATAATTGTAGGGGGTGGTTTCCTGTTTTGAGGATGTTCCCAAGAATAGGGCTTGAGGTACACGTTGAGCTTAATACAAAAAGTAAGATGTTTTGCCCCTGCCCGGTGGGGGAATGGGAGGAGCCCAACGTTGCTGTATGTCCAATATGTTTGGCGCATCCCGGAAGCTTACCCGTTCCCAATAGAACCGCCGTTATTTTTGCATTATCCCTAGGCCTTGCCCTAAAGGGTGAAATATCAAGAATTTCGCATTTTTATAGGAAGAACTACTTCTATCCGGACCTTCCAAAGGGTTATCAGATAACCCAATATTCGGTTCCCATTGTTAGGAACGCCTGGATTTTGGGGAAGAGGATAGAGAGGATAAACCTTGAGGAGGAAACCGCAAAATCCTTACACCTTGAAGATGGTACCGTCCTTTTGGACTTCAACAGGGCTGGAATACCACTCCTTGAAATAGTTTTTGCCCCGGAAATATCCTCGCCGGAGGAGGCAAAGGAAGTTTTAAGGGCCCTACAATCCACGGTCAGGTACTTGGGAATTTCAGGCGCGGATATGGAGAAGGGCCAGTTTAGGGTGGATGTGAATGTATCCGTGAGCGCATCAAGGGAAACTTTTGGAACGAAAGTTGAAATAAAGAATTTAAACTCCTTTAAGGCTATAGCGGACGCAATAGAGTATGAGATAAAAAGGCAGAGCGAAATAATAATGGGAGGGGGGAAAGTGATACAGGAGACGAGGATGTGGAACGGAAAGGAGACGGAACCTATGAGGACCAAAGAAACGGAGAGCGATTATAGGTACTTCCCCGAGCCGGACATACCCCCTCTCCTTGTGGATGAATCAATGATTGAGGAGGCGAAAGTTCTCATAAAAGAGATGCCCTGGGAGAAGGAGGAGAGGTATATCTCCTTGGGTGTCCCCAAAAATCTTGCGAAGATAATAGCTTACGATCTTGAGCTTTCTCAAACCTTCGATTCCCTAAGGGGTGTAAATCCAAAAAGATGGGCTGAGTATTTGGTGAATGTAATAGTTGGGAGGTTGAATCAGAAGGGGAAAACCTTAAGGGAGTTTGATGTTGGGGGGTTTGGTAAGCTTTTGGAAAAAGTGGAGAAGGGAGAGATTTTGGAGGAATACTTAAAGGTTGCGGTACAGAAGAACATATTTGAAGGTGTTCCCTTTGAGAGGCTCATAGAAGAGGCACCAAAACCCGTCGAAATAGACCTTGAAAGCCTCGTTGATGAGCTCATTAAAAACAACCCCCAGCAGGTGGAAAAGTATAAGAAGGGACAGAAGGGGGTTGTGGGTTTCTTTGTTGGGCAGATAATGAAGGATCTTAGGGGTAAGGTTGATCCGAAGAGGGTGAGCGATGTCGTCGTTAAGAAGCTTGAGGAATCTTAGCGTTTTTTTCCTCCTTTACGGTTGCGTTGAAAGGTTTTACGTGGGTGGGGAAAACAACGCGATAGTTGAGGGGAAAGGTGGGGTTTGGGTTTTAACCACCCTATCGCCCGAGCTTTGGTATATAGATGATTCCGCAAGAAGGGTTATATTCGCGGATCTCTGGGCAAACAAAATATTAAAGGTGGGTGATACGGTTTTCATCGTAAATTCCGGAACAAATACCGTATTTAGGTATATAACCACAACCACAGAGGTTGAGACGTTAAGGGTGGGGGATGGAAGGAACCCTTACTCCCTGGCATATTCTTACATAAACAATACCCTTTTTGTCAGCAATTTTTTAACAAGCACGATAAGCGCCTTTAGGGGGAAAAGTTTGATTTCGGAGTTTAGAACTTGCGGAAATCCGGAGGGTTTATATGTCTCGGGAAGTAAGCTCTTTGTAGCATGCACGAATTACTATTCGGATATGAGGGGGGAGCTCTGGATACACAACGTTTTTAATTTTGACACTATAAGGACGTTCAGGACGGGTATAAACTCCCAATCCGTTATATTGGATGGGGATGGGGAAATATACGTCCTTTCCACGGGAGATTATTCCGGAAGGGAAACTTACCTTTACAGGATCTCGGAGGGGGTCGATAGCTTCTTTGTGGGTGGTTATTTGGGTGGTATGTGCATATCAAAGGGTGGGTACCTATTCTTGGTGGGGTGGTATGGTGGGGTTTATAAGTTCAACTGGGCGGTGGAAAGGGGGGAAGGTTTCATAATTTCCGATATTTCCGCGTCCTCCTGCGCGGTTAAGGGGGACACCCTAATAATCACAGATTTTGATAACGATAGGGTTTTATACGCG
This sequence comes from Candidatus Caldipriscus sp. T1.2, assembly GCA_000980735.1. Classification (GTDB taxonomy): domain Bacteria; phylum Hydrothermota; class Hydrothermia; order LBFQ01; family LBFQ01; genus Caldipriscus. Next base: position 11,459 of record LBFQ01000049.1, on the reverse strand, counting down.
GACTTCTCCGGAAGGATAATAAAGCAGTTTTACGTGGGGGATGGACCCATAGATGTTTATGCGGGGGAGCCTTAGGTGGCGCTTTGCCCGAAGCGTATTAAATTTTCTATTTAGAACCTTAACCGGCGCAAAATTCTTAAACAGGGAAAGCCTCAACCTTCCCAACACTCCCGTAATAATTACATCAAATCATTCCTCTTACATAGATCCCCCGCTCATTCTCGCCTTTTGGGATAGGGAACTGTACTTTTTGGGACACGGAAACCTCTTTAAAAATCCCATATTCGGCTCATTTTTAAGGTTCTTCAACGGCCTTCCCTTGCCTCAGGGTTTCAAGAGGGCGTACGATTTGATAGAAGAGGGATACGACATAGGGATATTTCCCGAGGGCGGTAGGAACAAGCTACCACAGGTGAAAATCGGAGCTTTTAAGCTTTCAAAGGACAAAAACGTTCCGGTAATAGTCCTTTGTATAAGGGGGAACAGGGGGAGGGTTTGGAGGAAAGTTTTGAGGTGGCTATTTAAGAGGGATCTGAGACTGCTTTACTTAAAAACCCTTTACCCCTCGGATTTCAAAAGCGAGGAAGAGATGGCAAGAGAATTCCTTGAGATCCTAAAATCCGCCTTAGAATAAGCGATTATGCTTATGATTGTGGGAACAATAAAACCCGTTGAGATAAAGACCTTTAAACTTGATAACGGCCTTAGGGTTTTTGTTGTTGAAGATCATTCCTCCCCAGTCGCAACGGTACAGGTTTGGTATAGGGTTGGATCAAGGAACGAGAACTACGGAATAACGGGAATTTCCCACCTTCTCGAACATATGATGTTCAGGCCCAGCAAAGGAATAAAGGGGGATTATAGTCAGATAATAGACATGATGGGTGGATCCGATAACGCATTTACTACAAGGGACGCAACCGCATATCACGCGGTTATACCTTCAAACAGGGTGGAGGAAGTATTAGCTATGGAGGCGGATAGGATGAGGAATTTAACCTTTGAGGGTTTTGAGGAGGAGAGGGAGGTGGTAAAGGAGGAGAGGAGGTGGAGGACGGAGAATACGCCCAACGGCACGGTTTTCGAGGCACTTTACGCGATATCCTTTATAGCCCATCCATACAGGCATCCCGTGATAGGTTGGATGAGCGATTTAAACTCTATAACCCTTGAGGATGTAAAGAGGTATTACGACACATATTATGCTCCAAACAACGCCGCGGTTATAGTTGTGGGGGATGTGAAGGCGGAGGAGATCTACGAAATGGTTAAGAAGTATTTCGGAGGATACGAACCAAGGAAAATTCCGGAGGTTGGCACAAAGGAACCCGAGCAGAGGGGGGTAAGGAGGGCTACAGTCAAAAAGGAGGGATTCTCAAAGATCTTGGCAATTTCCTGGCACATACCCGAGGGTAAAAACGATGATATATACGCTTTAAATGTCCTTTCAAGCTATCTGAACTCCAAAACCTCAAAACTTTATAAGGATCTCATTGAGGGTGGAAAGGCTTCAAGCTATTTCGTTTGGGTTGATGATGGGATAGACCCTTCAATTATGGTGTTTTGGGTTAATTTGCAACCCAACTCGGACTTTTCGGAGGTTGAAAGGATTATCCTCAAAAACTTGGCGGAGATAAAGGAAAAGGGGATAGATGAGGCTTTTCTAAACAGGGTAAAGAAATCCGCCATAGTTGAGTTTGTGAATGGCACCGAGAACGTTTTGGGTTTGGGTATGAGGATGGGATGGAGTTGGATAATATACGGGGATCCGGGGAAGATAAACGATTACCCAAGGAAGATCTCGGAGGTTAAGGTTGAGGATATAAGGAGGGTTGCGAACGCTTACTTAAAAGAAGATGCTTATAACGTCGTCCAACTTGAACCTATACCCCCAAAGGATCCTCAAAAGTTCCTTGAGGCTATGAAGAAAGCTCAAGAGATAAAGAGATGAAGGTATTCATCCAAACCTTCGGCTGTAGGACGAACTATTACGATAGCGAGTATTTATCAAGCGCCCTTTTAAGGAAGGGGTATAAGATAGTTGAAAATCCAGAGGAGGCGGATATAGTAATTGTAAACTCTTGCGCGGTAACGCATAAAGCGGAGAGGGAGAGTAGGAGGGCGGTAAGGCGTTATAAGGATCTCGGGAAGGAGGTTATATACACGGGGTGCGCCGCGAAACTCAGGCCTTACGAGGTTGCGGATTTCTCGGGGTCTATTGAAAAGGTTTTAGAGCACTTTGGGTTTAACGAACAGTTTTTACCCCTGGTTTCCATAAGAAGAACTAGGGGGGTTTTGAAGGTGCAGGAGGGTTGCGATTTTGAATGCACATATTGTTCCATAAGGTTCTCAAGGGGAAAATCAAGGAGCTTGCCCCTTGATAGGATCCTTAAGGATGCCGAAGCTTTGGCGGAAAGCACAAAGGAGATAGTTTTAACCGGAACTCAGATAGGGGATTGGGGTAAGGAATGGGGAAAAAGCTTAGCGGACCTAATATCCTTACTATCCGAAAGGTTTCCCAACGTAAGGTTCAGGCTCTCCTCAATAGAACCAACCCACGTCACCGATGATCTTATAGAATTATTCGCAGAAAGGGAGAACCTTTGCCCGCATTTCCACATTTCCGCCCAATCGGGATCAAACAGGGTTTTGAGGGATATGAAAAGGCCTTATACGAGGGAGATTTACGAAGAGGTTTTAAACAGGATATACCGCAAGATCCCGGATGTGGCCGTAGGTACGGATATAATAGTTGCCTTCCCAACGGAAACGGAGGAGGACTTTGAGGAAACCTTGGATCTTATAAGGAAATACCCCTTTGCTTACGTCCACGCTTTTGAGTATTCCCCCAGGGAAGGGACGGAAGCTTATAAGCTAGGCGAACTTCCGCCCAACGTTAGGAAGGAGAGGGTGAGGAGGATACAAAACCTTATCTCGCAAAAGAAGAAGGAGTATAGGATGAAATTTTTGGGAAGGACATTGAACGTATTGGTTGAGAATGTAAAAAACGGATTGGCAAGTGGCATCTCAGAAAACTACCTTAGGGTAACATTTGAGGCGGATGTGGATCTAAGGGGGGAAATAGTGAAGGTGCTCATCCTTGAGGATAGGGATTCGGGCGCCCTCTTTGGTAAATCAACCGTAGAATACTTAACGAAATGATAAAGATAGAGAGGTTATCCCACTTTGAGGAGAACGACCTTGAGATAGTGGAGAGGAAAGGATTGGGTCATCCCGACACGATATGCGATTCCCTGGCGGAGGAGTTTAGCAGGGAACTTTCCAAACTCTACCTTGAGAGGTTCGGGAGGATCCTACATCACAATGTGGATAAGGCGATACTTGTTGGAGGGGTGGCAAAACCTAGGTTTGGGGGAGGCGAAGTTATAGAGCCTATAATCTTCTCGCTGGTTGGAAGGGTCACGAATTCCTATAAGGGACAAAACCTTGATAAGGAAATATTGGAACTCTTTTATAGGACGGTGGAAGGGTGGATCAAGGAAAACATACCAAACCTTGACCCGAAGAGGCACATAAGGGCGGATATCATAGCGCGCCCTGGGAGCGCGGATCTCGTTGATCTATTTGAGAGAAACGGCAATATCCCTTTGGCAAATGACACATCCTTTGGGGTTGGATTTTATCCGCTATCAAAGGCGGAGAAAATAGCCCTCGAGGTTGAAAGGTTCCTAAATTCAAAAAATTACAAGTTTAAGCATCCGGAGGTGGGGGAAGATATAAAGGTTATGGTGGTAAGGAACGGTGAAGAGTTCAACGTTACCGTGGCCTTAGCCTTCGTGGATAAGTACATTTCAAGCTTGAAAGAATATCTGGAAAAGAAGGGTGAAATAAAGGGGGATGTTGAGGATCTCGTAAAGGGGATATTGGATGGGGAGGAAGCCAAGGTTCATATAAACACCGCGGACGACGAGGGAAGCGGTTCGGTTTATATAACCGTCACGGGGACGAGCGCGGAAGCGGGGGATGATGGGCAGGTGGGTAGGGGGAATAGGGTAAATGGTCTGATAACACCTTACAGGCCTATGACCTTGGAGGCGGCGGCGGGCAAAAATCCCATATCCCACGTGGGCAAACTTTACAACATAGCCGCAAATGAGATTGCCAGGGAAATATACGAGAAATTCTCATCTTACGGGGTAAAACAGGTTTACCTATACTTAGTTTCGCAAATAGGGAAACCCATAAATCAGCCCCAGCTTACCCACATAAAGATATGGGGAGATTTTGAGGAAAATGTTGAGAGGGAGATCCTTGATCTTGTGAGGGAAAGAATAGATCAGCTACCCAAGCTTTGGGAGAGGATCGTCTTTGAAGGTTTGGGGGTTTGCTGATGTTCTTCAAACCCAAAAAGACGCCTCCCAAGAGGGAAAAGCCCCTGAGCGTTCCCGACGACTTTTGGGTTAAATGCCCCTCCTGTCAGACAATATTGCCAAATATAGAACTTGAAAAAACCGCAAAGGTTTGCCCAAAGTGTTCCTACCACTTCCGCATAAGCGCCTACGAATACGCCTCGATCCTCCTTGATAACGGAATAGAAAAGGAAATAGGGAAAGAGCTCGTTTCTGTGGATCCGCTAAACTTCCCCGATTATAAATCCAAGCTTGAGAAATACAGAAAACTTTATGGGATGAACGATGCGAGCGTTGCAGGTATTGGGCATATAGACGGGATAAAGGTAACGGCGTTTTTTACCGATTTTGGTTTCCTTGGTGGTTCAATGGGGAGCGTATTTGGAGAAAAGTTTTATAGGGCAGCGGATCACGCCTCAAAGAGCAGGCTACCATTTATAGCGGTTCTTTTCTCTGGGGGTGGGGCAAGGATGCACGAAGGAATATATTCCCTGATGCAGATGGCAAAAACCACAGTTGGAGTAATAAAGCTTGAGAAGGCAAAGGTTCCGTATATAACCATCCTTTGCGACCCAACCATGGGAGGGGTTATGGCGAGTTTTGCGGCTCTTGGGGACGTAATAATAGCGGAACCCGGGGCGCTTATAGGCTTCGCCGGTCCCAGGGTTATTCAACAAACTATAAGACAGGAATTGCCGGAGGGGTTTCAGAGATCGGAATTTCAGCTTGAGCACGGGCAAGTGGATCTTGTGGTGGATAGGAGGGAGATGAAGAAAACCGTTTCAAGGCTTCTAAGGATGATGTTGGCATCGGTACTATAAATCTTCCCTGTTTATCACAATAAGGGGTTTTAGTGTCCTCATAAACCTCATTTGCCTCCTTGCAAGCTCCCAATCCGCCTTCGCCTTCCTTATTATTGCGCCCTCATAATCGTACTTTCCTTCAAGGTACTCCAAAGCCTGTTTATAAGCTACCACCTTCTTCCCCCAATCCACAAAGCAAGGGTACCTTTCCAAGATCCACCTTGTCTCCTCAATTAAACCCCTCTCAAACATCTCCCTTGATCTTTCAAGGAGTCTGCCTTTTAAGGTTTCCTTTGGGAGGTTTATAAAGAAATAAATGGGGGAGAATTTTGGCTTTCTTCCCTCCCTCCTTAATTCCGATATGGGTTTTCCCGTAAAGAGAAAAACCTCCAAAGCCCTCGCTATCCTGTACTTATCGTTTGGGTGTATTTTTCTTGCGCTTTCCGGGTCTTTTTCCATCAAAATTTTATAACCCTCGCCGGATTCCGCCAAGCTCCTTGCCCTTTCCCTTATCTCCGGTGGAATCTTGGGATGTTCAAAAAAACCCTCAAAAAGTGCCTTTAAGTATAATACGCTTGCCCCTTCCACCAAAACCTTCCTTCCCTCGTTTAACAGACTTTCAATTTCCCTTTCTGCCATAATCGCCCAAGCAAAGGCGGAGAAATCCTGACATGGTTCTATTATGTCCAAAAGCCTATAAAATCCCCTAAGTTCCTTCGGGGGTTTTGCGGTTCCTATATCAAGGTATTTGTAGATCTTCCTGCTATCCGCGTTTATTATGGTAAATCCGAATTTTTCCGCAAGTTCTATTGCTACCTCCGTTTTCCCACTCCCCGTTGGTCCTATTATTACGGGGATAGTCATAGAATGCTTCTTGAGATAACGAGCCTTTGGATTTCACTCGTTCCCTCCCCAATTTCCAAAATTTTCGTATCCCTAAAAAGCCTCTCCGCCTCACCCCAAACAACCCCATCTGGACCAAGGATATCAAGCATTATATTCACCGCCCTCATAGCGTATTCCGAGGCGACGAGCTTGGCAATGGCCGCTTCCTTGGTATAAGGCTTTCCAGCATCCCTAAGCTCGGCGGCAAAAAACGTATATTCCCTCGCGGTTTCGTACATAACGTACATGTCCGAAAGCCTGAAGGTATAACTTTCGTTTGATGATAGTCCATTTTGCCTAATATAATCCGCGGATATTTCAATTGCCCTCTTTATAGTTCCTAAACCCATAGCTGCTATACCGATCCTCCCCGCATCAAGGGAAGACAAGGCATACTTAAAACCCTCACCCCTTTTACCTATGACCTTCCAATAAGGGACAAAGACCCCATCGTAAGATATGGCAGAAGTTACGGAACCCCTCCACCCGAGCTTATCCTCGTTTTTGATTATCGATAATCCCTCGCTATCCGTATCTACCAAAAATGCGGTTATACCTTTCTTTCCCTTCTCGGGATCCGTTTTTGCCATCGTTATGATGAACTTTGAGACGGAGGCGTTAGTAATAAAGATCTTTTGCCCGTAAATTTTGAATCCCCCTTCAACCTCTTCCGCCCTCGTCTTCAAACTCCCCGCATCGGACCCACAGCATGGCTCAGTAAGCCCAAACGCTCCGATATATTCCCCTGATGCCACCTTCGGTAGATACTCCCTCTTAATCTCCTCCGATGCGAAATCTAAAAGAAATTTTGGAACCAAGCCGGATGTAACCGCAAACGTAACCGCGGTTGAAGGACAAACCCTCGTAAGCTCTTCTATGAAAATAATATAATGTTTTGTTGTCAAACCTAAACCTCCATACTCCTTGGGTATTATCACCCCAGCCAAATTTGCCCTTTTAACCGCCTCGAAGCTCTCCTTTGCGAACCTATCCTCCTTATCCACAACCATAGCCCAAGGTTTCACATACCTTTCCGCAACTTCCCTAACGTAATCCCTAAAATTTTCAAGCTCTGTAGGAACCAAAATTTCCGTCATAATAAGGGAATTTTATGGGAGAAAACTTCACCTATCTCTCTATCCCCAAAGATACCCCGAAGAACCCCCTCCTGCTCAAGAACATCCTCAAATTTCCATAATTTAGAAAAATTCCGAAGGTGTAATCCGTATCCCTTGTAATCAGCGCATCAAAGAAGGGTCCGAATTTTACCGCCTTCGAATAAAGGGGTAATTCAAGGTTCAGGGTAAAAAATTTGTTTTCTAAGGAGTTAAGGGGTGAAACCTCCCTGTATCCATCAAAGCCCCCATAGGGTTTTTTCAAGTTCCTAAACCCCTTAAACGCCCTCATCCTCAAGTTCCAAAACCGAAATTTTCCCTCAAACCCCACCTCTCCAAAACCCATAAGGATCTTCCCTTCAAAGCTTGGATCTACACTTATCAACCTCAATACCCCAAAACTCCCGCCAAACTCCCCAAAACCCAACTCAAAGTTCAAAAGGTTATACCATCTGTGTATCCCAAAGAGATAAAATATCCCATCTTTTCCCAAGTTCCCCTCAAGAAAAACCCCGAAGGGAAGGTAAATATTTTCCGATATGTCCCCAGAAAATTCAGAATAGAACCTTAAGGTATCAAACTGCCCAAGGACCTCAAATTTTCCTACTATGGAAAAAAGGTTGAAAACGGAAACCGAAAGATAACCAGTTGCTGTTTTCCCACCCACCAAATTGAGGAAAACTCTTGAGTTTGATGGGGAAGAAAAATATAGAATCACATCTTCTTTGCCCCTGAAGACCTTAAGATCCAAGTCGTAAAACCTTGCCAATTTTGATACCTTCAAAATTTCGGAGTACCTGAAGGCTTTACCGTAATATCCCCTGAGTATCCAACGGATATTTCCTTCTGGAAATTCCCCATAAATTTGCGAAGGTTTTAAGAAAACGAACTTCCCCTTATCCAAAAGGGCTAAGTATTCCCTCTTTCCCAAAAAAATTTTCGCTTCCGCTAAAGGGTATCCCCTTTCCGCCAAATCCCTTAAAATACCCAAAGTTATGCTGTCCCCCCTTTTTTGATCCCCAAATCCCGAATAGTTCCAAGAATCGAGGATCACCACTATTTCCATAAATTTATCCTCTCATAAACCCTATCCACAACCCCCTTATTTTTCAAGTAAAATCCGTATATACTTGAGGATAGGTTTTCCGCAAAGGAAGGGTCGGAATAAACCCTCAGTAGGAATCCCCCCAATTCCCTCCCCAATTTCTAACCCAAATAAACCCGCCCCCATCCTTAACCATATCCCAAGCGTAAGGCTGTTTATGTAAGTATGGTCCTACTGCTGTGGGTAATTTCCAATATGCGGGTTCTATTAAACTATGCCCCCCATAATCGTAAAGGCTTCCACCAACAAAACAACCCTTACCGAACCTGTAAATGCTCCAAAGCTCCCCCAACGTATCCAATATTAAAACCTTACTTTCCCCTTCCTTAGTTCTAAGGGAAAAATCTATGCCAGCCCCCTTAAGTTCTCTCTCAATTTTCCTTACATTCTCAAGGTGCCTCGGCGCTATTATGAAACTTAAATTTCCTAATCTCTCCATTGAAAACTTTATCGCCTTAACTACATCCCCAATTTCCTTCCCCCTTATATTTGCGAATATGAAGGAATTTTCCACTTTAAACCTCTCAAATTTTATATCCTTTATTGGCCTTTCTACACCGTCAAATTTCAAATTCCCAAAGACCTCAACATTTCTTGCCCCCATCTCCCTAAACTTCCTCTCATCCTCCTCGCTTTGGCAGATTACAAGATCCACCGCGCTTATTGCCCTCCTAAACAACCCCAATTTTTTATAAACCTTAAAAGCCCTTTCACCAACCGTCCCATTTACTATGAAAACCTTTATACCCATATCCTTTGCGGTGATTATCAAATTCGGCCAGATCTCCGTCTCCGCTATGATAACCATCCTAACACCTCTCAAGATCTCCCTTAAGCATTTAGGATTATCAAATGGGAACCTTATAACGTTCAAACCCAAAGATCTTGCATATTCGTATCCCCATTTTGTGAAAACCGAAAGCTTGTAGGATGGGAACTTTTTTATTAGAGGATAAAGGGCGTTTATCTCCCCAATTGATGATGCATGAAAGAGAACTTCCCCATCAATATTTTGGCAATTTACTGGGATAAGGGAGGATATTAACCTGTAAAATCTTTCCAATCGTACCCCCAGGTTTTCGGGGTGGTAAATTCAACGCTGTTCCCAAAGGGATCCCTAATGTATATTGACCTCCCCCCATTTTTCCAATTAACCTCCGCCTCTATCTGTATCCCAAGCTCCCTAAGTTTTTCTTTCAGATCCTCTATTTCATCTTCCCTTATTGCAAAGGCTATATGTCCCTGTCCAAAACACCCATGCGGTGGCACATCTACGCTCTTTTTGGTATATTCG
>LBFQ01000049.1:0-1867 GCA_000980735.1 Candidatus Caldipriscus sp. T1.2 | reverse complement strand
TTTTATCCCACCTTTGTATGGTGTTATAATGCCACTGCAATTTGGCAGAATTCTGAGATGGATAATGGGCAGGGTTCGGAAACTGTTAAGGTTGGAGATGTAACGGTTGGAGATACGGAATTAACGGTTGGACTTACGGAGGAGACGGAAAGAGAAGGTGTAGTTACCGTTGGTGAAGGTGTTGTTACCGTTGGACTTACATTTTGAACTATTGAACACGAACCTATGTTTCCGTTTACATCTGTCTTGATGAGGAAAGCACCGCCCGCACCGAAGGATTCTATCCTACCCGTCACTATGTATCCACCGTCGGGTGTTTGTTGAACGGAAAAAGCCAAATCATAACTTGTTCCCCCGTAAGTTTTAGCCCAGATTATGTTTCCGTTCGCATCCATCTTGATGAGTAAAAAATCATCAACGCCCGCACCGAAGGAAAATGTCCAACCCGCTACAATATATCCACCGTCGGATGTCTGTTGAACGGAATAAGCATAATCCCAACTCGTTCCCCCATAAGTTTTAGCCCATTGTATGTTTCCGTTCGCATCCGTCTTGATAAGGAAAAATCCCTACTGCCCGCACCGAAGGAAGTTGTCCAACCCGCCACTATGTATCCGCCGTCGGACATTTGTTGAACGGAATAAGCCCTATCATCACCTGTTCCCCCGTAAGTTTTAGCCCATTGTATGTTTCCGTTCGCATCAGTCTTGATGAGGAAAATATCAGCCAAGCCCGCACCGAAGGAATATGTCAAACCCGCCAAGATGTATCCACCGTCGGATGTCTGTTGAACGGAATTAGCCCAATCCCAATCCGTTCCCCCGTAAGTTTTAGCCCAGATTATGTTTCCGTTCACATCCGTCTTGATGAGAAAAATATCATAATAGCCCGCACCGAAGGAATATGTCAAACCCGCCAAGATGTATCCACCGTCGGATGTCTGCTGAACGGAATTAGCCCAATCATCCCATGTTCCCCCATAAATCTTAGCGAAAGATGTAGCTGACATTGGATTAGGTGAAGGGTACGGCTTGGGACATCCAAAACTTTCCGCAAAAGCCTCCGACCAAAAACCCAAAGCAAAAGCGCTTGAAAGAACCAAAATTACCCTTTTCATACGAATAGCATTTTAAGGGTGTTTAATTCCCACCTACCTCTCTATCCCCAAAGATACCCCGAAGAACCCCCTCCTGCTCAAGAACATCCTCAAATTTCCATAATTCAGAAAAATTCCGAAAGTGTAATCCGTATCCCTTGTAATCAGCGCATCAAAGAAGGGTCCGAATTTTACCGCCTTCGAATAAAGGGGTAATTCAAGGTTCAGGGTAAAAAATTTGTTTTCTAAGGAGTTAAGGGGTGAAACCTCCCTGTATCCATCAAAGCCCCCATAGGGTTTTTTCAAGTTCCTAAACCCCTTAAACGCCCTCATCCTCAAGTTCCAAAACCGAAATTTTCCCTCAAACCCCACCTCACCAAAACCCATAAGGATCTTCCCTTCAAAGCTTGGATCTACACTTATCAACCTCAATACCCCAAAACTCCCGCCAAACTCCCCAAAACCCAACCCAAAGTTCAAAAGGTTATACCATCTGTGTATCCCAAAGAGATAAAATATCCCATCTTTTCCCAAGTTCCCCTCAAGAAAAACCCCGAAGGGAAGGTAAATATTTTCCGATATGTCCCCAGAAAATTCAGAATAGAACCTTAAGGTATCAAACTGCCCAAGGACCTCAAATTTTCCTACTATGGAAAAAAGGTTGAAAACGGAAACCGAAAGATAACCAGTTGCTGTTTTCCCACCCACCAAATTGAGGAAAACTCTTGAGTTGATGGGGAGAAAATATAGAATCACATCTTCTTTGCCCCT
>LBFQ01000048.1:24773-29235 GCA_000980735.1 Candidatus Caldipriscus sp. T1.2 | reverse complement strand
GGGGGGGACTATTATGACTTTTTCCGTATGAGGGATGGGAAGGTGGGGTTTTTGGTTGCGGATGTTTCGGGTAAGGGGGTTGCGGGCTCCTTGGTAGTCGTTATGTTTAGGTCTGTGATACACTCCGAATCCCCAATATTCTCTTCGCCAAAAGAGCTCCTCCTTAGGGCCCATGAGAGCCTTATGGGAGAAATACCCGAGGATATGTATATTACCACCTGTATGGGTGCTATAAAGGGAAGGAGTATAACCTTGGCTTCCGCGGGACATAACCCACCGATCCTATACAGGGCAAGTATGGGAAAGGCCTTTATGTTGGAGATGAAGGGGGTGCCTTTGGGCCTTTCGGTGTTAAGTTTGGAGGATGTGGATAAAAACCTTGAGGAATACCCTTTGGAGCTTGAAAAGGGGGACATTTTGATACTTTATTCGGATGGGATAACGGAGGCGGAAAACTTCCGAAAAGATCAATTTGGGGAGGACAGGCTCCTGAAAATTGCGGAATCTCTAGCAAAAAGTGAATACTCGGCGGAAAAAATAAAAGAGGGGATCTTGGAGGCGGTTAAGGATTTTGTTGGGGGTACCCCCCAGTCCGACGATATAACCCTGCTTGTAATAAAATGCGTGGGGTAATATGGTTTGATCTGGCAAACTCCCCCCACGTAATGTTTTTCAGGCCTGTAATATCCTCAATCAAGGATTTTGATGTACTAATAACCGCAAGGGATTTTTCGGAAACCGTGGATCTTTTAAGGTCCTTCGGGATGGAGTTTGTTTTGGTGGGGAAACACGGGGGTAAAGGGAAATTGGGGAAGGTAAGATCGATGGTGGAAAGGGTTTGGAAGTTTGGGGAAATTTTGAAGGGGAAGAGGGTTGCCTTAGCGGTTTCCCATAACTCGTATGACCAAATAGTCGCAAGCAAGATATACCGCATAAGGAACATAACTTTTATGGACTACGATAAGCAAATTGCGAATCATCTTGCCTTTAGGCTTTCGGACCTTGTAGTTGTTCAGGAATGGTTCCCGGAGGAGGCGCTCAGGTATTTTGGTGCAAGGAGGGTTAAAAAGTATAGGGGATTAAAAGAGGAGATGTACCTTTTGGACTTTAAGCCTGATCCAGAAGTTCCGAGGATTTTCAACATAAAGAGGCCCTTCGTTTTCTCAAGGCCACCCTCAACCTTATCCCTATACCAAAAGGGGTATGGGATATTTTGGGAGACTTTAGTGTATTTAAAAAACAAGGGGGCGGATGTTAGGGTTTTACCAAGGAATCCCGAGGATGAAAAAATCTGCAAAGATCTTGGGATAGAGAGCTTGAAAAAACCCGTACCCGCACCCCAGCTTATATTTTGGGCGGACATATTTGTCGGTGGGGGTGGTACTATGACGAGGGAGGCGGTTATACTCGGAACTCCAGCCTATTCCGTCTTACCCCAACCCGGATATTTGGACAAAAAACTTTCGGAGATGGGCCTTTTAAGGTTCGTTGAGGATCCAAAAGAGATAAGGCTTGAGGGGAAGGATAAATTTGAGATAAGAAGTTTCAACCCAAACATCAGGGAGGATATACTAAACATTATCCTTGAAGGCATAGAAGGTTAATTAGGGTTTTCCTAATTTCTTCTATCCCTTCCCCGATCTTTGCGCTTACGGGGAAAAATTCAAAGGGTAAGTTTGGAATTTCATCCAGAAGGTCTATTTTGTTTAAAACAACTATCCTCGGTTTCTCTAAGATTTCCCCCCTGAACTTCCCTATTTCACGAACCAGGACCTCGTACTGCCTTATCGGATCCCGCGTTCCGTCAAGGACGAACATAAGCATCCTAACCCTATCGAGGTGTTTTAAGAATTCCAAACCTAAACCCCTACCTTCCGAAGCTCCTTCTATTATACCCGGAATATCTCCCACGGTTATTTCGCAATATGGGGACCTAATTACCCCAAGGTTCGGTGAAAGGGTTGTAAATTCCCAATCCCCCACCTTCGCCCCGGTACCCGTCAAGGCGTTAAGGAGGGAGGTTTTACCAACGTTAGGGAATCCCACAAGTCCCACATCCGCCAAAACCTTTAATATCAATCTTATCCTCCTTTTTTCCCCGGGTTTTCCCAAAGTTCTCTTTGATGGGGATCTTGCGGTGGAGATTGCAAAATGCTTATTTCCCAAACCCCCCTCCCCTCCCCTTGCAACCAGAATCTCCTGCCCTTTTTCTAAGATTTCTCCAATTATTTCCCCAGTATCCTCGTCCAATATTACCGTCCCTATGGGCACCGGTATATAAAGATCCTCCCCCTTTCTCCCGTTCAGATCCCCCCTGGCATTCTCCCCATCCTCCGCCTTATAGTACCTCCTGTACTTGAAATCAAGGAGGGAATAAAGGGAAGAACTTCCAACAAAATAAACGTTCCCACCCCTTCCCCCATCCCCACCATCCGGTCCCCCCTTCGGCATATATTTCTCCCTTCTAAAATGCACCGCACCATCCCCACCTTTACCTCCCTCCACTATTATTGAAACCTCATCTATAAACCTATACTTTCCCATCCCTAACCCTTCTTAGATCCTCCTCCACCATTATCCTCACAAGTTCCTTAAAGGCCGTCTTCGGTTCCCATCCCAAGATCCTCTTTGCCTTAGAATAATCCCCAAGTAGAACATCCACCTCCGCGGGTCTATAGAATTCGGGTGAAACCTCAACCAAAACCTTACCAGTTTTAGCATCCCTCCCTTTTTCCTCCAATCCCCTACCCTCCCAATATATCTCAAAGCCCGCCACCCTAAACGCCTCCTCTATAAATTCCCTGACAGAATGGGCTTCACCAGTAGCCAAGACAAAATCATCCGGCTTATCGTTCTGAAGCATAAGGTACATGCCATAAACGTACTCGGGGGCATACCCCCAATCCCTTTTAGCATCAAGGTTCCCTACAACAAGTTTGTCTTGTTTCCCGTACTTTATCCTTGCCACCGCAAGGCTAATCTTCCTAGTTACGAATTCCGTTCCCCTAAGGGGGGATTCGTGGTTGAAAAGGATCCCCGAGCAGGCGAAGATATTGTAAGCTTCCCTATAATTTACCGTGATCCAGTGGGCAAAGAGCTTTGAGACAGCATAGGGGCTTCTGGGATAAAAGTAAGACTCCTCGTTTAGGGGCAGGGTTTTAGCTTTTCCAAACATCTCGCTTGTTGACGCTTGATAAAATTTAGTATCAGGTTTAACCGTCCTTATTACCTCCAATAACCTTAAGGTACCTAGGGAGTTTATGTCTGAGGTTAATATGGGTTGTTCAAAGGAGGCTGCGACAAAGCTTTGGGCGGCAAGGTTGTAGATCTCGTCGGGTTTTATTTTCTCTATTGTCCTGAAGATATTTGTAAATTCCAAAAGATCCATATAAACGATCTTAACATCCTTTTCTATCCCGAGTTCCTTGAGCCTCCAAAAACCCCCTTCCCCACTCCTCCTATCCGCCCCATAAACCTCATAACCTTTTTCCAAAAGGAGCTTCGCAAGGTAGGCGCCATCCTGTCCTCTTATACCCGTTATGAGAGCAACCTTTGGCATAGGCAGGGATTTTAAAGCTTATCATAAATCCGGTATTTTACCCAGCAGGTACAACATCTCATACAACGCCGAGTTTAAGGGTATCTTGTACTCATTGTGATTTCTTGTTATATTCAAATATACCGTCTTTTTCTTCTGCCAAAGATCCAATTTACTGTAGGGTGTCCTAAAGGATTCGCTTTCGTAGAGGGACAAGGAGAGAACCGAAAAGAGAAAAAGATTTTTCTTTTCCGAATAAACTTCCTCCCTTTCCCAACCGGGACCCTTTGTGGAAAATACCTGAAGGGCGGAGTGATAAAACCATTCCCCATCAAGCATAAAACGATAGTCCCTTACGCTGGCAGGCTTTATGGCTATAGCGGTGCTGAGCTTATCATTCTTTATTTCTAACCTTTCTTTTAGCTTTTCAAACTCGGTGGTGTATATCACAAAACACTCCTCCTCTGCTCCTTCGGATATATAAGCGGTGGGAAACTCAGAATACTCCACAAAAAGGCTCTTTTGTTTTATTTTCTCCCTATCTTGGGATTGGGCAACTATCTCTTCCAAGTAAGAATTCTCCCACTTGTCGGCGGTTATAAAGCAGAACCTAACATTTTCAAAAGAAGCTCTCTCTTCTATCCACCTTCTTAGCCTGTCCTTCTCAAAGTCAAGCCCACCGGTCAGCAATATGATTTTGTCCTCCACTTCTACCTCTGCCCTGCTTCCTTCTACCTTTAACGAGTAAATTTCATACAAAAAGTGCCTGTAGGGTTTTGCTTTAGATCTTTTGTTGTAGCAAAAGCCCGTGGAGGGTTTTTCAAGGATAAGGTAGATGTTTAACTTTTGTGGAAGTTCAAAGCCTTCAAACTCGAAGCTTAGACCTTTGTAATCCTTCAAAAGACTGATGAAAAGGTTTTTGAA
>LBFQ01000048.1:18303-24753 GCA_000980735.1 Candidatus Caldipriscus sp. T1.2 | reverse complement strand
CAAAGCCCTTTTAAAACCCTCTTTAAAATTCTTAATCTTTCCTTCCAAGTCCCTCTCATAATATATGTAAAGTTTTATCTTCTGGCTTGGTGCAAAGAAGGTGCCGTAGGTAAGTTTCCCTTCTTCTTGCTCTTTTCTAACGAAGGCGGACAAAAGGTCATCCCTTTTTCCTTTTAAAAGCTTTTTTAGGGTTTCCTTCCAGTCCTTTCTGAATTGTTTAAGAAATTCTTCACTCTCCCATTTTTTCAAAAACTCCAAAAACTTTTGCTCTGCAACCCCTTCGTCTTCCGTCTTGTAAAGACCCTCCCTTAGAGTATACAAAAGGTCCTTCCATAAGTTCTCATCGGACTTTAGCTCCTCAATTAGTTCCTCTGCGGTTTTTCTTTTCCAAAAGAGCCTTGCCCTACCCACAAGCAGAGAGTCCGAAAAGCCCTTAAATTCAAAGGGTGCCAAGTAGCCCACCAGCTTAAGAGGAAGAGGCTCTGACTTTATGTTTGGGTTCCATGTAATCTTCCAAAATTTGAATAAATTCCCTTACCCTTGAGAGTTCCTCTTTAATTTTTGGATCGTCCGTTAGGCTCTCCCAAGCTTGGAGGACCTTTTTCCTACCCTCCCAAATTTTCTCCCTGCTAACCTGTGTGCCGTCTTCCCCCACCAGCTTCAAAAAGACAAGCCCACTTCTTTTGTCTAATTCTTGACCTGCGACCTTCCCCACCACCAAGCTGAACTTTTTGTCTTTTTTATACCTATCAAACTCAAACCTTTTTGAACCCTTTAGGGCCCTAAAGCCACGCATCCAGACTACACGGTCCTTTTCATACCGGGCAACACCCTTTAGTTGATAGTTTGGATTTTGCAAAAAGTTTGCCATCTCAACCCTTAGGGTTTTTAGGTCCTCGGGTGACTTCTTTTTTCGCTCAAGTAGCCGATGGATCAAGATAGACCAATTTCTGGCATAATCTTCCTCTCCACACCAAAAGAGCCCACCGTATATATAATCCCTGGAGGGTAAATAGGAACCCTTGGCAAACGTTTCAATGCACTCTAAGCTTTCACTTCCTCTTATTTCAAATTCTTTTTCTTTCATATTAATCCCCCAAGAGATTCATTATAAAGTCGATAGGAAACTTTGCAAATCTGCCACTTAAGACCTCCTTGTATGGGTAATCCTCTCCCAAGGGTACGCAGGCATACTCCTTTAAAGTGCCAACAAAGCAGCGGGTAACGGGTTTTACGCTTCCCATAAGCGTGTCTGCCTTACCCCTGCCTATCCTTCCCATTATCTTAAATTCAACCTTTTCATTTTCCCTCAAAAAATGCTCGGTTAGAACCAAAGCATAGACAGGAATTATAGTGGGCATTATTTTTGAAGTATAAGGCAGGCCACCTTTTATGAAGCCTTTAAGCTCATCCGTTTTTTCCTGGTTATGGTCTTTTAATATTTCTTTTACCTCCTCAAAAAGCTTTTTTATCTCCCCCCTCTTTTTGGGTTCAAAGGCGTAGCGTACCTGCTGTTTTTCAAAAAGAATGTATGGATGGTAGTATTCAAACTCTTTTTTAAAATTAATCTGCACAACATTTACAAGGATGGCGGAGAGAAGGGTATTGTATAGCTCTTTTACTTTCTCTTTCTTTTCCTCGTCTTCTATAAGGGGAACAATGTTTTCCAGGAAGCTTAAAAAGCCCTCTATATCTGCCACCTCGTTTGGTATGTATCTGGTAGCGTATTGGCTTGGCAGTGGAACAAGCACCTTTCCTTTGCCACTTTTCACAAACTGCTCTACTATGCGAAAAACAACCCTGTCTAAAATGAGCTTTTGATTTAGTGTATGCTTTGTTATCAAAAGCCTAAGGATTTTCTCGTCCGCCTCGGGTGGTTCATACTCCAGTATTCTTTTAAAGAATTCATCCTTCTGCGGATAGATGGGATATACAAAGTGAAGCTCCTTTGGATTTTTCTCCGTTTTTTCGTCTCCCCTTGCCCTTGAGATGGCTTGGATCATCTCCACCAAGTTGGACTCAATGCCAAAGTCCGTGATGATGGCGTATATCTTGTTTATAGGTTTATGAGGTCTTGAAAGGTCTATGCCCCTTGAAAGGGCGGAGGTGGAAAGGATGATGTCCTCGTTTCCTCGATTGATCCTGTCTTGGCTTTTGCGGGAGTCCGCGGTGGCGATCAAACAGCTATAACCTTCATCCTCAAGACGAGATTTTAACATAGCCAAAAGTTCCTTACTTTGCAAGAACAAGAAGGCGGTTTGACTGTGTCTGTCCTCAAAAGTGTGTTTTATATACCCGGCTATTCTGTTTGCCAGTTCCTCTTTGATTTTATCGTTAGCTTCATCCATAGAAAGGAATTTCCTCTTTACTATGATCTTGGGAGAAGGATAGCCATGTTTTGCGCGGACGCTGACCTCTATGTTTTTATACTTAAAGTCCTCCTCCTCTTTGAAATCTACAATAACCAAAGACTCGGGCACGACTTTAAACTTTCCGTACTCTTCAAGTAGCTTTTTTAGTATTGCGGGTGAGTAGCCGTTGGCATCAAAGAGATATAAGTTTGCCCTTCCACCTTTTTCTTTAACCTTTCCTAAAAAGTTAAACATCTCCTCAATGGCATAAAGTCCGTTGCTGTGCCCCAAAAACTCATCCAAGATGATGTGGAAGGTATATTGGCCTGTTATAGGTCTGGAAGCGAGATTATTTAAATGCTCCGAAGTAGCTTTTCCATACTGAGTTTCCACAACTGCCTGCTGTGTGCAAAGAGCCCATATGATGTCGTTTTTATCCACCAATTTTTTTATCTGCTCTACTGTTCTATTCAGAATGCCACTATTGGCGCTCAAATTTTGGTAGGTGTCCCCTATGTTTTTTACATGCCTACCTTTGCGGTCTTGCCTTTTTTCATATACCAAACCTATGCTTTTGTTGGATTTCTTTAAATATTCCAAAACTTTATATTCCTCATCCTGAGGGTCTATGCCTTCTCCATTTCCTTCCAAGGCATCCTTTAAATCTTTTAGTTTCTTATACTCCCTATCCACCAATACTTTACGGGTTGCCATGTAAAGGACTATGTGCTTTCCCTCTTGCATCAGGATGCGGTTTCTGGTTTGGGTGGTCTTTCCCGAACCCGCAGAGTGTAAAAGGCAAAGGGCTTTTACGTCTTGTGTCTTTGAAAAGAATTTGTCCAACTCTTTTTCCACATGTTTTCTTGCCTCGTCTATATTTCTCGGCTCTATAATTTCCTCGGTGTTTTCTCTTTTTTGCATTTCTTCTTTGAGCCTTTCTATTTCCTTTGGCACCTCTTCTAAAAGCCTTTCCCTTCTTGCCCTATTCTCCGCCACCGCCTGCGAGTATTCCCAGTCTATTTCCTTGATTTTTTCATAAAGCTGTCTTACCCTTTCTCTGTAAGGAGAGAGGTCTTCTCCGTTCCAATAGAACCTTGCAGAGAAGGGCTCCGCCAAAGGATAAAAGAGGGAAAGGCTAATTTCCCGCACATCTTTGGGCTTTTCTTCGCACATGTAATCCACCCCGTAAGAGGCCACCTGAAGAAAGCCCTTTAGCTCTGGGTTTGCGGTTTTCAAAGATAAAAGCTCCTCCTCCATTTCCAAAAGACTCAAAACAAACCTTTCAAAGCTAACCTCTCCTAAGGAAACATTCACGGGCAAGCCATAAACCCTGTAGGGAATATTACCTTGCCCTATATCCAGCAGAGCCTTTATATCTCCCTCTGCACCAGCAAGCTTAAAATCCACCACATAAAGAACTCCATCCGCAATAAACAGCAAGTCTGCGTTGGGATATATGCCCGCAATCTGACTACCCTCTCCCAGCTGATACTTTATAAACTTTACATCTTTAAAGCCCTTTCCGTAGAAGGAACCTTCGTAATAGCCAAGCAAAAACAAAAACAGCAAGGTGTTTTTATCGGTTTGTCCCAATCCCAAATTTTTAAGCCCTTGCGGAGGGTTTTCCAATTCAAAGGGCACATGCTCTTTAAGTTTTTCCCACACAAAGGCGAGCTCCTCTAACCCATTATCAAGAAACTTAGATTTTATTTTTTCAAACCCACCCTCTTTAAAGCTCTCGTAATCCTCCACTTTACCTTTCAAAAAGCCCAACTTAAAGGCAAACTCAAAAACATCGCCGAGAATTATAATTCTGCGATCCACCATAGTTAGAAATTTTAAGGTTCAAATCATCGTTATAATACCCGCCTCATGCACGTTCGCATGCTGAAAGTTGATGTTGCCTTACCCAAAAACAGATGGAAGGATCTATTAGATCTTATCGCAAGGTTGGGTTTTTTCCACCCGGAAGAGTACAAGGGTGAAAACAAGGCGGTCTTGGATGATAAAGAGGAGGAGTTGAGAGGTAAGGCTAAGATGGTTTTAACCTTTATACGTGAAATTGAGGAGTTTTTTGGGAAGTTGGAAGGTTTGCCCAACAGGGGAGAGCTGAAGTTTGAAGAGGTTAAGAAAATTAGGGATGGGTTAATGACGTTGGTTAGGGATATAAACGGTTTTGAGGAGGAGCTTAAGAAGCTTATGGATTATTATGAGATAGCGGAGGAGATGGAGAAATTGGGTGGGGAAGGGTTTGAGGTTTTTGCGGTGGTTTTGGGTAGGGAGGAGGTGGGTTCAAGGGAGATGTTAAAGAGATGGGCGGTGGAAAACGGGGTTGAGCTCTTTGAGAGAGTAAAGGGAGATAGGGTTCTGATGTTTTTGAGGGCGAAGGCTGAGGATGTACTTAAAGTGAAGGAATTTTTGGAGGAAAATTCCTTTCCTGTTGTAAGACCCCCAAAGGGGTACAAAAGCCTTGAGGAGGTTAAGAGGGCGATAGAGGTGGAAATCCCAAATGCAATAAAAAATTTGAAGGAAACCGCAAGGATCTCTTTTGAGGGAATAAAGGAGTTTCTTGAGAGGCAAAAGTTCTTGGCGGAAGAAATAATGTTTTATTTAGAGGCGAAGGAAAGGTTTTTGGCATTTTCAAAATTTTTGGTTTCGATTAAGGGTTGGATCCCGGCGGAACTTAAAGGGGAATTTGAGGGAGCAATAAAAAATCTTGATGAGAAAGCTTTTGTTAGGTTTTCCGAGCCAAAGAATTACGAGTATGAGAATGTTCCCGTCGCTCTAAAGAATTCCCCACCCGCATCTTATTATCAGGCTTTCCTTGAAATATACTCTCCCCCCGTATATAAAACCGTTGATCCCTCCGTATTCATATCCCTCTTTTTCCCGATATATTACGGATTTATGCTTGGGGATGCAGGGTATGGGATAGTGGGTATGTTCCTCTTCTGGCTCCTTTCAAACTCCTTCAAGGTCGGATCCGTAGGCTATAACCTCTCCATGGTGTATTTTATAAACTCAATCTTTGCCACGATCTTTGGGATAATATTCGGCGAGATCTTCGGGGACCTTGGGATTAAACTGGGGATAATTACCCCTATCTTCCATAGAACACACGAGGTGATAGACTTGATCCTTATAGCGGTGGGATTTGGTTTCTTCCAAATTCTTTTGGGTATGTTGCTGGGCTTTTACAATTATTGGATTTTGGATCATAAAAAGCACGCTTACTTTGAGCTTGGCAGATTCTTTGCCATATTGGGTATCCTTCTCCTTTTGATTTCTAAATTTAAAATGTCCGGAATAACGCCCGAATGGATGTACGGAATACCCGAGGAGTTGGGGTATGTTGGAATGGGTTCCATAGGGCTTGGTATGGTTTTAACCTTAATCGGTGAAGGACCCTTGGGATTGATAGAGATATTTTCAGCTTTTGGGAACGTATTATCCTACGCGCGTCTTGCGGCGGTGGGTTTGGCTTCCGCAATACTTGCCGAAATAGCCAACAAGTTCATAGAGCTTATGCCCATACCAGCATTTGCGATTTTGGTTGGGGTTGCGTTTCATATGTTAGCATTTGTTTTGGGTATAGTGGATCCCACTATACAGGGGATGCGTTTGCAGTTCGTGGAGTTCTTTACGAAGTTTTATGTACCCGCGGTTAAATTGTTTAAACCGTTGAAAAAGGAGGGAAAGTATGGAGGGGAATTTTAGGAAATCGTTTGGGATAATTTTTTTACCCGTTTGGCTTTTGGGTTTCTTTTTGATAATGGCAGTTGTACTTTTCTCGCATCTTGATTCTTTGACGGAGAAAGTTGAACAATTTGGTATTTGGCCCTTAGTCGGAGCTGGACTCGCTTTAGGTCTTCCTCTTCTTGGATCCGCAATCGGGATAATACTTTTCCTTCTATCCAGACCTCCAATGAATACTCAAAGTATTGTGACTTTAGGGATATTAATTGAACCCGTGATATTTGGAGCAATAGCTTCATTTTTAATTCTGGTTATGTGAAGACTATGAAGAGGTTTTTAGGGATCTTTATTTGGGTAATTTCTGTTCTCCTTTGCATTTGGGTTATTGATGGCGGATGGGGGA
>LBFQ01000048.1:14707-18096 GCA_000980735.1 Candidatus Caldipriscus sp. T1.2 | reverse complement strand
GGAGGTGGAATATGAAGAAGCTTCTTAGGATCTTTTTGGGCTTAAATCTTGCCCTTGTTTCAACTTTCGGCATCCTGATGGCCGCCGAGGCCCAGACGGGTAAAGGCTGGGCGGTATATCTTGGTGCGGGACTTGCTATAGCCCTTTCCGCCATAGCTACGGGTTACGCTCAGGCAAGGATCGGTTCCGCGGGCGCGGGTGCTTTAGCGGAGGATAAAAGCCTTTTGGTTCCGATCTTGGCCCTATTGGCCCTTCCCGAAACGATCGTGATATTGGGTTTCGTGGTTTCCATACTCATACTGATCCTGTAAGGTGGAAATAAGGGAACTTTTAGAGAGGGAGGCCCGTTCTAAGGTCAAGGAAATAATATCCGAGGCCGAGGAACGGGCCTCATCTATATTAAGGTCCGCCGAAGAGGAAAAGGAAAGGGTGCTTGAAGGGTACAAAATTAGGGCTCAGGAGGGCTTTCTGAGGGAGTACAACCTCGCCATCTCCAAGGCTAGACAGGAAGCAACGAGGATGATTTTACAGGAACAGCTTGAAATCCTGAAACTGGCAAAGGAGAAGGCTAAGGAGAAACTAAAAGAAACCATAAACGATAGGGAAACCTACAAAGAGATCTTCAAAAATCTCGTGGATGAGGCGGTAAGGTATATGAAGAGGGATGTTGAAGTGAGGGTAAACCCTAGGGATAAGGGGCTGATTGAGGAGGTTTTAAGGGAGCTTCCGAGCGAATGGGTTATGAATCCACCGCAGAATTTCTCCGTTTGGGACGTGGATTTAAAGACTTGGAAAGTGGTTGAGGATGATAAGGTATGGGCGGGTGCCCTTTTCGTTGATAAAAGGAGGAACTTTATCCTTAACAACGACCTTTTGATGCGTCTTGATAGAGCCTTCAACACTATGTTGGAAGAGTTTAAGGGAGAGCTGGGGGTTGAGGAAAGAGTTTGAAGCGGTTTTTAGAGAGATCCAGAAGGCGATCGTAGGAAACGAGGATGTAATAGAGAAACTTTTGGTATCCCTACTTTCTGAGGGACACGTTTTACTCGTAGGGGTTCCGGGTTTAGCTAAGACCCTGATGGTTAGAGCATTCTCAAAGACCCTTGACTTAACGTTTAGCAGGATACAGTTACGCCGGATCTTATGCCTACGGATATAACGGGGACGGAGATATTCAGGGATGGGAAGTTTGAGTTTTCAAAGGGACCAGTTTTCGCAAACGTGATCCTTGCCGACGAGATAAACAGGGCGCCTCCTAAAACCCAATCCGCGCTCCTTGAGGTTATGCAAGAAAAGAGGGTAACCTATGGTGGAAAGGTTTATGAGGTTCCAAGGCCCTTTTTTGTCCTTGCAACCCAAAACCCAATAGAACAGGAAGGAACTTATCCTTTACCGGAGGCACAACTTGATAGGTTCCTAATGGAAATAGACTTGGGGTACCCTTCCTTTGAGGAAGAGGTAAAAATAGCGGTTTTGGATGGGTTCAGAAAACTTGACGAGGTAAGCAAGGTCTTGGACAAGGATGAGATTGGGAATTTTCAAAGGGAGGTTAAGGAAATACCCGTACCCGACCATGTGGTAAATTACGCTGTATCTTTGGTGAGAAATACAAGGCCCGAAAACCCTGATTCTCCAAAAATTGTGAAGGAATTCGTCAGGTATGGGGCAGGTCCTAGGGCTTCCCAGTTTTTGATATTATCATCAAAGGCTCTCGCATTTATTAGGGATAAAGCAGTGCCGACAACGGAGGAGGTAAGGGAGCTCTTTCCTTATATAGTTAAGCACAGGATAATCTTGCATTTCCGGGCAGAGGCGGAGGGGATAAAGGTGGAGGAGATATTGAACGAAGTTTTAAAGAGGGTTAAGGCGGATAGGTTTTAAGATAATTTCCCTTTTTAGGGTAAAATATAGATGTGTTTGTTGATGTTGGAGCTATTGGGGTGCAAAAATGTTAAAGATTTTAACTTTTCCCTAACTTCAAAGTGGGGATGGGGTTTCTTAAAGGTTAGGATTAGAAAACTGGATAAGGTTCTGATATGGTGAAAATTAATGTGGAGGGTTGGAAAAACGAAGTTTTAAAAGGGATGGAGCAAACCTATACTCATAGTTGAAAACGGACCCTTGTTTTCCCTTGGTTATTTTTACTTTTTGGATTTGGGATATAAGGCTTACAGATTCAACACTATACACCGCAATATAATTTTCATTCCGAAATGAACCAATATGTGTTTTTAATCGGGCTTCTGCTTGTTCTATTTGCGGTGGCGGTGTTGGTTGCTTATTTAATAGCAAGGATAAAGGAACTGTCCGAACAGGTTAAGGAATATGAGAAAAATATCGCAGTTTTAAACAAGCAGGTGGATATATTGGAAAAGGAAAGGGCATGGTACAAAAACCTACTTGAGGAACGGGAACAGGAGAAGGAGGAACTGTTTGAACGGCTTAAGGAATACGAGAAGAATATCGCGGTTTTAAATGAACAAATGGAAATGTTGAAAAAGGAACGGGCGCAACAAGATAGGATTAAAGAAGAGTACGAAAAACAGCTTGAGGTATTGAAACAGAAGAATGATGAACTGTTTGAACAGGTTAAAGAATACGAAAAGAATATCGCAGTTTTAAATGAGCAGATGGACAAGTCGGCATATGAACGGGCGCAAAAATTGTTTGAGGAATGGAAGGAAAAGGAACTTGAGAAGTTAAAGGATGTTATTAAGAAGGAATACGAAAATCTGTTTGAGAAATGGAAAAATGAGTATGAGGAGAAGATCAGAGAAGATTCCAGAAAAAAGAGTTTAGCAACCATTTTGGGCAAAGTGGGGTGAGGAGCTTACTCCCCTGTTGATGTTCGAGAAATTAGGGATTGAACCGAAGGATTTTAGGCATATCGGAACCCCAATTGACTATGTTGCTTTTAAAGGGCTATCTAATGGAAAGGTCGAGGAGATAGTGTTTATTGAGGTGAAGACCGGTAATTCCCCTTCCCTGTCGGATCGGGAAAAAGAGGTAAGAAAAGCGGTGGATGAGAAAAGGGTAAGATTCGTTATGATCAACTTGAAAGAGGGGGGGGAGTAGGCTTCAGATGAACCTATGGAAGGATATATAATCTTAAGTTTTGAATGAAGGTTTTTGGGTTTTATAGGGAGGATGCGCCAGGTGTTGATTTGTCCTTTTCCACGTTGCTACCAAAACCGATAGAATACATCCTATTGGGCGACAAGGTTTTAAGTTTTAGTAAGATCTCGGGATATATTTATGGGTACAAGGGTGTAATATTGAGGTATGGTGATCTGGAGACAGGTCCGATATTTTACTCGGATTCTGGCTTTTTCTCCGACAGCATAGCGCCCTATACTTGGTTGGGGTTCCACCGGATTACGAAAAATGCA
>LBFQ01000048.1:6770-14528 GCA_000980735.1 Candidatus Caldipriscus sp. T1.2 | reverse complement strand
ACAAAGAGGATAGGGGGGAAAGTGAGGATAAGATTTGAAGGTGGTTTAAAGTTTGATGTCTTGGGAGAGGGAGGAATTGAAATTTTTGAGGGGGAAATTGGAAGGTTTGAAGTTTTACCGCAAATTTATGGGAAGCTTTGGTTTTTAAAGCTTGCCCTTATGAAGGGAGAAAAAAGGAAGAAGGCTCTGACGGTTGAAAGATGGTTTCAAACCCACTCGTCCTGAAACACGAACCACATATCCGTGTATTTATAAACGAACTCGTAAAGGTTTTGGGCGAACCATTCAAGGGCATCTTTAATATCCTTCGGGTAATGAGGACCCAAAATATATCCCCTGTATTTTCCTTTAGGGCCCGTTGGAACTCCACACCCAAACGCCAATGGGGTTTTTGTTTCAACGGATAAATAGGCAAAACCCGTTGGAAAGTACTTTTTACCCCTTCCGAAGTCTAAGATTATCCCTTTCTTTTTAATGTCCCTATCTGAAACGAGATAAACGAACTGTCCCTCCTTTATCGCGGAAAGGAGGATTTGGTAAGAGCCACCCATAGGGATTATCTTCATACCGAACTTCTCCCTCCTCTTCAAAAACTCCCTATACCATTCGTTTGACGGAACTTCCGCTACTGCAACACCCGGAAAACCCAATAGGGATGCGAAGTTCGCCAACATCTCGGGCATACCTATGTGTGCGGTGGTAACTATCAAAGGCCTACCCTTCTGTTTGAACCACTTAAACACATCCAAATTCTCAACGCTTTCAAGCCTACCTAAAACCTCCTCGGCTGTCATATAAGGTAAATAAAGGGTATCCGTTGTAAGTCCCCAAAAGTTTATGAATGTCCTTTCCCAGCCTTCCGTGTTTCCCCTTACCATAAGGAAGTTTTTCTTTACGACCTCCGCCCTCCTCCGTGCAAGCCTTGGCTGAATTTTACCGAAGTATATTAAAAGTTCCTGCGTAATCTCATAACCCAAACTGTAAGATGCAAAGGTGAATGCCTTCAATAGAAGAAGGGTGGAGTTCCTTTTAAATTCCGCCCTCAAGGTGATATTTTAAAGTTTTCAGCCTTATAATATCCGTTGCTATGTTGATGCTCCTTTTGAGCTTGGAGAAGGCGAAGGATTTTTCCCTTAAGGGGATAGACGGGAAGGAGTATAAGCTTTCAAACTTTAAAGGTAAGGTGGTGGTATTGGACTTTTGGGCAACCTGGTGCCCACCCTGTAGGGCATCCCTACCCTTCTTTGAGGAGCTTCATAAGAAGTACAAGGACAAGGGGCTTGTTGTTGTCGGAATAAGCGTTGATATAAGCGAGGGGGCGGTTAAGAAGTTCGTCGAGAGCAAGGGTTTAACATATTTAATACTCCTCGATAAGGAAAACCTCGTATCCGACCTATACAACGTCTTCTCAATACCCACCACCCTAATAATAGACCAAAAGGGGAACATAGTAACGAGAAAGGTGGGATTCTCGAAAACACATGCCCAGTACTACGAGGAGACGGTAAGGAAATTGCTTGGGGAGAAGTGCGAAGGATACCCCTGTTAGCATACGAAAAATCTCCATCTCCTGAAGAGGTAATAAAAAGGGCTGAAGCTTGGGGAAAGATATTTTCCGCAAAGGATAAGGGAGAGCCAATAGAAGTGGTTATAACGAAGAAGGTTAAACCCCAGATATACGAGATTTTATTTGAAGACACCGTTAGAGGGCTTTTGAAATCACCCGAGGAGCATAATATAGGCGAGACGGTTAAGGCGAAGATCGTGATTGCGGATTACGTCAAAAAGAAGCTCAGAACAAAGTTGTACAAAGAGGAAAGGGTTCTTAAAGTGGGTTCAGTAGTGAGGGGTAAGGTATTGAAAGTTTCAAGTGGTGGAAATCTCGTGGTTTCCGTAGAGGGTAAAAAAGTGTATATACCAAAAAATAGGCTTGGACCCGCGAGGACTTTTTCCCTAAAGGACCTTAAAAAAGTGGAAGTGGAGTGCCTAATTTTGCGGGTAGATAGGGGAAAGGTAATTGGTGAGATCTTAAGGGTGAGAATATGAAGTTCTTCCTTTTGACCCTTATTATTTTCTTATCTTGCGGTGGTAAAAAGGAGAAAAAGGACCCTTGGGATGAATACCTTCCAAAGGTTCAGGCTATGTTCGAGGAGGCAGGTTCTGACACATCCGCACTAAGCGCCCTATCCGATTCCCTATACAAATTTTATAAAACTCATACCGAAAGCAAGGGTAGAAAAGATGCCTTATATTATGCCTGCAACTGGGCTTACGCCTCCTTTAACTTCGTAAAAACCGTTGAGAGATGCGGGGAATTTGTCCAGCAGTATCCCGGAAGCTCCAAGGCCGAGGATGCTTACAGGTTCTTAGGTTATTCCCTTTTGAACCTTAAGAAGTTTGATCAGGTTATAGAGGTTATGACTCAATTTATAAACAACTATCCGGATGCCGCAACTTTGGGGTACGCATACAAATACAGGGGTATAGCCTTAACTTACAAGGGAAGGTATAAAGAGGCGAGGGCGGACCTTGAAAAGGCCAAGGTTATGCTTGAGGTTCTTGGAAGATACGAGGAGATAAAGGAGATAGATGAGGCCCTCAAAAAGTTAAAATAAACCCGCTTATAATTCCCGCTTATGATAACTTTGTCAAACCTTTCGCCTAAGGTTGGCGCAAAGAAGGAGAAAAAGAGGGTAGGAAGGGGTATTGGTTCCGGATTGGGAAAGACTTCGGGAAGGGGGCATAAGGGTCAGAAGGCGAGGGAAGGGGATCCGAAGCCCGTATGGTTTGAAGGAGGACAAACCCCGATTTATAGGCGTATCCCAAAGAGGGGATTTAAAAACCCTTTCCCCAAGGAGTACGAAGAGGTGAATTTGGGGCAAATAGACAAGAAGTTCTCACCGAACGAAATCGTTAGCCCCGAAACTCTAAAGGAAAGGGGCCTTATAAAGGGTAAGCTTGAGGGGAAACTTATAAAGATCTTGGCAAAGGGTGAGATCACAAAACCCCTTATCTTTAAGGGGATACATGCCTTTTCAAAGAAGGCTAGGGAGATGATAGAGAAGGTGGGTGGGAGGATAGAGTAGATGGAGAGGATTTTTAGGGTAATAAGTGGTCTCTGGGAAGTAAAGGATATAAGGGATAGGATCCTTTTTACCTTGATAGTCATATTCTTCTATAGGGTGGGGACGCACATACCCATACCCGGCGTAAACGCCTCCGCTCTGGCGGAATACTTTAGGGTAGCCCTCCAGAATACATCTTTCGGGATGTTTGATATATTCGCAGGGGGAGCTTTATCAAGGGCGGCAATATTCGGTTTGGGTATAATGCCCTATATATCCGCATCAATAATAGTACAGCTTTTGTCATCAACCGTTCCCTATTTTGAGAGGCTTCAGAGGGAGGGAGAGCATGGTAGGAGGATATTGAACAGGTATAGCAGATGGCTGACGGTTTTAATATCCGCCCTCCAGTCCTTCGGTATAGCTTCCTTCCTCCAGTCCCTCACGAGTCCATCCGGACTTCCCGTTGTTCCCAACCCGGGCCCCTTATTCCTAATATCCACCATGCTTTCCTTGGTAGGAGGCTCGGTCCTTTTGATGTGGATGGGTGAGCAGATAACGGATAGGGGAATAGGGAACGGGGCATCGGTTTTGATATTTGCGGGCTCTTTGGAGTCATTACCTAACGAAATAATAAGCACCTATACCCTTTGGAGGAACGGGGCGGTTTCAACCCAATCTGTGATATTTATGATAGTCTTTTTGGTGGTGCTTACGGGTTTGGTGGTGATCGCAAC
The DNA here is from genome assembly GCA_000980735.1 of Candidatus Caldipriscus sp. T1.2. Lineage (GTDB taxonomy): Bacteria > Hydrothermota > Hydrothermia > LBFQ01 > LBFQ01 > Caldipriscus. The sequence goes on along the minus strand of LBFQ01000048.1, from coordinate 10,726 downwards.
GGAAGTCCATAGAAAGGTCCCAATAAGCTACGCGAAAAGGACGGTGGGAATTTCTCCCACGCGTCAGACGGGATACCTTCCCCTAACCATAAACACCGCGGGGGTTATGCCCATAATATTTGCACAAAGCATCCTCCTATTTCCACAAACCGCCTTCACCTTTACCGGCGAAGGTTTCTTTTCGGGTTTGGCAGCGTATTTCCAGCCCGGAACCTTAACACATGACATTGTTTACGCTCTACTCATAATCTTCTTCGCCTATCTTTATACATCAATAGTTTTCAACCCAAAGGATGTTGCGGATAACCTCCAGCGAGTTTCTGCTTTCATACCCGGCGTAAGGGCGGGTGAAGAGACGGCGGAATATATAGACAGAATAATGACGAGGCTCATACTTCCGGGTGCCTTATTCTTCTCCCTTGTCGCCATAGTTCCTTACCACGTATCCACAGCCTTAAACATCCCGTTATACTTCGGTGGGACGAGGCTTTTAATAATCGTCGGTGTTGCCTTAGATCTACTTCAGAAGCTGAACTCTTACCTCATTATGTACAGGTATGAGAGCCTTGTGGGAAGAGCGAAAGTTAGGTCATGGAGAGGAATAGGTATAGAATAATATTTTTGGGGCCTCCGGGAGCGGGAAAGGGTACCCAGGCGGAGAGATTAGCGGAGGATTTAAAAGTTAAGAAGATCTCCACAGGGGATATACTGAGGGAAGCGGTGGCAAAGGGGACGGAGCTTGGACAAAGGGCCAAGTCATATATGGAAAGGGGGGAACTCGTACCCGACGAGATAATTTTGGGGATAATAGAGGAGGCGATAAACGATGAAGAGGGCTTCATCCTTGACGGTTTCCCAAGGAACATAAATCAGGCTAAGGCTTTGGACGAGATGCTCTCAAGTAAAGGTTTAAATATAACCCACGTGATATTCCTTGATGTTCCCGATGAAGAGATAATTAAGAGGATAGCTTACAGGAGGGTTTGCTTAAAATGCGGGGCGGTTTATAACCTGATATTCAACCCTCCCAAGGAAGATGAGATATGTAACAACTGCGGTTCAAAACTCGTTCAGAGGGAGGACGATAGGGAGGAGGTTGTAAGGAAAAGGTTAGAGGTTTATAGGGGTAGCACGGAGGCTTTAATAAGGATTTACGAGGAGAGGGGAGTACTAAGAAGGATAAATGGACTTGGGGATAGGGAAGAGGTTTTCAGGAGGATAAGGGAGGCTTTATGATAATCCTCAAGAACGAGCTTGACCTTATAGGCATGAGGGAATCCGCGAAGATAGCATCCTCAGCCTTGCGTTTAGCAAAGAGGATTATAAGGGAGGGGATAAGTGCCAAAGAGATAGACGAAGCTTTAAGGGATTTCATCGTATCAAAGGGGGCAAAACCTTCGTTCCTTGGGTATAAAGTTGAAGGGAAAACTTACAATTACAGCACTTGCGTTTCCATAAACGAAGAGGTGGTACACGGTTTGCCCTTAGAAAGTAAGATCCTTAAGGGTCCTATGCTGGTAAAGGTGGATGTTGGTGTAGAATTTGACGGGTACCACTCGGATACCGCCTGGACCTTCTCCCTTGGGGATATTCCCGATAGGATGGTTCTTTTGATGAAAGCTACAAAGGAGGCACTGTATAGGGGGATAGATTCCGCAAAGCCCGGAAAGAGGGTATCAGATATAACTTACGCAATATACGAAACCGTAAAGAGATACGGTTTTGAACCCGCAAGGGGAGTTACGGGTCATGGCATAGGCTTGGATCTCCACGAGGATCCCCTAATATTTAACCACCCAGATGATATAGATTCGGATTATAAGATAAAGCCTGGTATGGCCCTTGCTATAGAACCTATGATCACCGCGGGAAATGGGTATGTGAAAACCGGAAAGGATGGTTGGACCATATCCACTAAAGACGGAAGCTGGTCTGCCCATTACGAGCACACGGTGTTTATAGGAAAGGAAGGACCAATAATACTGACGGAGGACATAGATGTCTAACAAGATGATCCAGATGGAGGGGACGGTAATAGAGGTTTTACCAAACACCCTTTTTAGGGTTAAACTTGACAACGGCATCGTGGTTTTAGCGCACCTCGGGGGGAAGATGAGGGTGAGGTTTATAAAGATAGTGCCAGGTGATAGGGTGGTTGTGGAAGTAAGCCCTTACGACCTAACTAGGGGTAGGATCATTCAGAGAAAATGAGGGTGATTGAAACTTCAATAATAGGGGGAAATTACGAGCACTTTTTCTGCGATCCCTTTGATTACAATAGGGATTTTCCGTATGTTTTTATAAAGATTGAAGGAGAAGAAAAGCCGATATTGGTTAAGATTTTAAAGTTTAGGGACCCTAAACCCAAGGATAACCTAAGGGTCGCAAGCTTCCACAGGAACACATCGCCCAACGAGGTAAAACAAATTATGACGAACATGGTGAGGGGAATAATCTGGGAGAATAAGATACCCGCGAAGGTAAAAGATTCATCTTTTGACCCTAAAATGGGGGTTTTAACGGTAGAGTACGTATCGGAAAAACCTCAGGATTTTAGATCCATTGTCCCATTTTTGGCAAAACACCTTCACGTTAGGGTGGAATTCGTTTTTAAGGATTACGTAAAGTACGCACAAGAGGTGGGTTTGATAGATAGGTGTGGGCTTGAGCTATGCTGTAAGGTTTTCTTAAGAAACATACCCACGGTTTCGCAGGATATGGCAAGGAGGCAGTACCTGTTTGCCGCTCCGGATAAGCTCACGGGTGTATGCGGGCGCCTGTTATGCTGTTTAACTTACGAATTACCATTTTACGATGAGGTTTCCCAAAGGTTTCCTAAGCTGAATTCAATTGTAAAAACTGAAAAGGGGGAAGGTAAGGTTATTGAGGTAAACGTTATCGCGGGTTATTACGTTCTATTTTACGAGAACGGGACAAAGGAGAAGGTGAAGGTTGATATATAAGATCCGCGAAAAATTCTCGGATTTCCTTGATGAGCTTGAAAAGTCCTTGGAAAGGGAAGCGGAGAATTTCAATATACCAAAATATCTAATAAAGGGCAAGAGGCTAAGGGGGATTATTTCTTATATAAGCGGAAATATACACAAGGTCCCAAGGAAGATTTCTTTGAAGGTCGCCTATGCCCTTGAGATGGTCCATGGTGCGTCATTAATACACGATGATATTATGGACAACGCGGAAACAAGGAGGGGAGGAAATGTTTTAAATCGTATCCTTCCAACCTCCACGGCGGTGATAATTGGGGATATTTTATTTACCAAGGCTTTGAGGGAAATTTCGGAGTTTCCTCTGTTTTTTAGAAGACTTTCAAACGCGGTTTATGAGATGGCTTTGGGACAATACATTGAGGATACGGTGAAGATTTCCGACGAGGATACATACCTTGATGTAATATACAAGAAGACCGCAACTTTATATGAAGTGGCCTTTGAGGCGGGGGCTTTATTGTCGGGTTTTGAGGATCCGATTTTGAGGGATGCTGGTAGGATGTTCGGTATGGCGTTCCAGATCTTGGACGATTGTGAAGACTACTTAGAGGATGAGGGAAAGCCCACCTTACCCCATATACTTGAAAGCTTGGGAGCAAAGGACCCAATAACACTCTCAAAAGATAAAGCGTCGTTTTACCTTAGGGGGGCGGACCGCCCCCCTGGAAAGGTTGGGGTATTCGGGGGAGTTTTGGGATTTGTTTGAGTATATGTGGGAAAGGGTATGAACTTCAGGAAAATTCTGGAGGATATGGGTTTGAAGGTGGAAACGGATATAATTGCGGATGACCTGATATCCGCCCTAAACATTTTTTCCGTCCCAGAGGGGTACTTTCTTAGGGAGTGGGAGGATCTTAAAAATTTTTTTCAGGGTAGGTTCAATGAGGGAGAAAGTTTAAAAGTACTTTCGGTGGGGTGCGGTAGGGGTGAGGAGGTTTATACGATAAA
>LBFQ01000048.1:0-6750 GCA_000980735.1 Candidatus Caldipriscus sp. T1.2 | reverse complement strand
ACCTGATTATGGCAAGGGGAGGGATATATACATCCTTTTCCTTGCGCGGAGCAAGGGAAAACTTTCTAATTCAATGGGGGAATATGTGGAGGGTCCCTTTCAAATACTGCAAGGGGAACGATTTTGTCCTGGGAAATCTGCTAAAATTACCTTTTAAAGATTGTTCCTTCGATGCGGTAATTTGCAAGAATACTTTGATGTATATAAGGGAGGAGTTTTTAAGAAGTGCTTTAGAGGAGATGGAAAGGGTGGGTAGGTTTGTGTATCTTGGTAAGTTCGATGTACTTCACTTGAAAAATTTGGGTATCCTTTAAAATTTTCCCTTGATCTCCGCGATTATACCTTTCAGGAACGAGGAGAAAAACTTAATTGGGGTTTTGGAGAGCTTGAAAAAGAGCCTGAGTTCCTCGGGGGAGGATTACGAGATAATAGCGGTGGATGATGGTTCAACGGATAGGACACCAGAAATTTTGAAAAATTTTGGTGAGATAAAGGTGATAAGGATAGATAAGAAAAGTGAGAGTGCGGTTGGAAAGAACTTTGCCCTTTGGTTGGGGGCAAAGGCATCAAGGGGGGAAATTTTACTATTTTTGGATGCGGATGTAAGGTTGGAGGAAGGCTCAATCAAAAAGGTTCTACCGATTTTAAATTCTTACGATCTCGTATCAATAAGTCCAAAGCAGATAAACGATTCACCCCTTTCCGCGAGTTTACAACCCTTCGTTTTTAAGTTCCTTTCATCAATTTACGAACCAAGAAAAATTTCCGATCCGAAGAGCAAAGTGGTCGCGGCGAATGGGCAGTTTATTATGATAAAACGAGAAGTTTATTTTAAGGTTTGCGGGCATAAAGCGGTGATCTCTAAGGTCTTAGAAGATGTTGAACTTGCAAGGAACGTTAAGTATTCGGGTTTTAAGGTATTCTTGGGAAATGGAAAGGATTATGGGATAAAATGCAGGATGTACGATAACTTTAAGGATATGTTGGACGGATGGTCAAAGAACTTATACTTTTTATCCTTCGGAAAAATATATCTTCCCTTAACCTTTGGACTTATGCACCTCTTTGAGGCTTTGGCCTTTTTATTTCTTATCCTATACTTCGCTGGGGTGAGGGATTACGGGCTTGCATCCGGAGTTTTTTTACTATCAAACCTTTATACATTTTATACTTTCAGGAACCATCAGGAATTTTATACGATATTCCACCTCCTTGTGGGCTCAATCCTTTTCATTTTTGTTTCATTAAGGTCTTGGTATTGGGTGAAGTTCAAGGGGGGAGTTTATTGGAGGGGGAGATTCATAAAGGTTCGCCCTTAAAATATCCCATAGATGATCTTGGATTTTCTTAAGGAAAGGTTCGGGATAGAAGAGGGGGTTTTTGAGGGTTTTAAGTTTGTTAAGTTGGGGGATGACGTTTGGATAATGTCCGAGGATGTACCCCAGAAACTGCACGGTATAAACAGGGTGGGATTGAGGTTCGCAAGGGGTACCTCAAGAAATCCGAAAATTACAACCGCCGTTTTGCAGATCTTCGGAAAATTTGCAACAAAGAATATCATCTATATAGATGAGGAACAGCTGAAGGATTACATCATGGGAAAGGACGTTGAGGTGGGGGAGATAGAGGGAGTGGAAAGGGGGCAGGTGATAGTGAAGTTTAAAGAGGATGTAATAGGTTCGGGACTTTACGATGGAAGGGTAATAAAGAACCAGATACCGAAAGCCAGGAGGATATTATGAACAGGAGGGAGGAGTTCAGGGTAAAGCTTGAAGAGATCCTGAAGAGGGGAGATAAGGAGGAACTTGAAGAATATGCGGTTGAGGCTTTAAAGATGGGCTGGTATATATATTCCTACTACATCGTGAAGAGGTATTTGAAGCTGGGGTACGAATATTCAGAAAGAATAGATTTCTCAAAGGGTGTTGTCACAGCCATGATGGGATTTAATATGAGGAAGGCGTACAAAAGGGCAAGGTTTAAGGACACGAAGATGTACATCCTTGAGATAGTAGGCTTGAACGATAAAGCTTACCCTTACTTTGAAGAGACTTTTGAGCCTTACAAGGAGGAGATGCCCGCTTCGTATATGTATAGGTATTATCTTTACAGGATGTTTAAGGGGGAAATTCCCGATGTGAGGGAGGATTTTGAGTTTAGGACAGAGGTTGAAAGGTATAACATTAAACTGGCAAGGGGGATTGCGGAAATGATGAAGGGGAACCTTGAATCCGCACAAAAATTACTCTATGAAAACCTTCAAAATACATTAGATCGCGGGTATGACCATACTTCAATGTTCATCTTCAGGTTTCTGATTCCCATAGTTTATAAGCTTCAAGGTAAGGAACCCGCTAAAACCCTTTTGAGCTTGGCTAAGGATATAGCGAACGATACGGGAAACAGGTGGTTCTTTGAGATGTTTGAAATATACAGGTGGTTCATTGATGGGACATTTCCCGAGTATGTTGAAGATAAAATAAGGTTTTTTGTAAATAGGTGGGCGATGATACACGAGCTTCTGGCGAGGGGTTATCTGCACAGGGAGGGGAAGGATCAATCTAGGAGGATAGAGCATATAGTAAAAAATCACCATCATTTTCATGATCTGAAGGTTTTGGAGATGTTTGGGGTGATCAGGTAAAGGGGAAATGGGGCTTAAAGGCTAAGGATAGGGCAAGCCATCCCACCGACCACCTCATAAAGACCCTTTTATCGTTTTTACCATTAAAAACCCTTCCATTTTCATCAACAAGGTTCCTTAAAGCCCAATCCTCCAATCTCTTCGCCCTATTTTTATCCCCAAATATTTTAAAGGTTATTATTGAAACCGCCACATCGTGCGTGTCAAATTTCTTTTTGCCGAGCTTTGAAATTGGTAGATGGGTTTCCTTATCAAAAAGGTTATTTATGTAAAAGCTGTACCCCTTCCTTATTCCCTCGTCGAGCTCATCATCACCTAAGATGTTTTTGATCCCCAAAAGCCCCCAAAGGTTATAAGCGGTGTGAATGTTATCCACGTATTTCATAGTTATCCTGTCAAGCCCGTAGATCCATCTTCCATCTTCCCCCTGATAATTTATTAACGTTTTAGCGATCTCTCTTGCGGTTTCTTCTTTTCCACCACTTATAAGGTACGCGAGGGCTCCCAAAACCGAACTGTTAAAAATCCTCAACCTATCTAATGGCGTATAGCTCATCCAAAGGTATCCATTTTCATCCCTAAAAACGTTTAAGGTTTTTTCGTAAAATGGCAAAAATTCCCCAAGATCTATCTTCCAACCGAAAACCTTCCTTGCGCAGTTTAGGGCAAATACCACAAAGCTCGTTGCTATAACATTTGGCGTTCCAAGGGGAACATAAAATACACTACTCTGCCAGGGAAAGTTATAACCGAAAGCTATTCCTCCATTAGTTTTTATAGCATAACCCCTTAAGATCTCCCAAACCTTTTTTGCTCTTTCCTCATCACCCAAGAGGGAATACGTCCAAAGGAAGAGGGCCAAACCCTTTGGGTTATGTCCCTTTGGGATAAGAAGAATTTTTCTAAATTTTTCATCAACCCTCTTAACGAACTGTTGGAATAACAGACGATAGATGGGTAAATTTATCCTTGAAAGTGGAGAAAGCAAACCATCGTAAGGGTCATAACCCTTATAGTTCTCCCTTTCCGCAAAGGATAATATCCTGTCCAAGCTCATTCCACTATCCTCCTCCTATAAACGGGAATTTTAAGATGATTTTCACCCTTAAGATAGAAGGTTTATGAACAAGTACGGAAGTTTGATTTTGGGCTTAGTTTTCCTTGCTCTGGGTATCTTCATAGGCTCTTTTGGCACAATTTACTTTAAGGGGAAATCTGAAGGGAGATCGGAGGAAGTGCCGAAGGACGTATATAAAAAGGTTGGGGAGGTTTATATAACAAAGACGGATTTGGAGATGGCTTCCTCGATACCTCAGATCGCCGCATCAAAGGAGGATATAGAGAAGGGGATCATAAAACTTGCCCTGTTTTACAACGAGGGAAAAAATTTGGGTTTGGATAAGGACAGCACGGTTAAGAGGTTAATGTACTGGGCAGAGAAGAACGTGGTTGCGGACGCTTTCTATAGGAAATATGTGCTTCCAAAGATAACGGTGGATACGACGGAGGTTATAAAGTTTATAAACGAGCATAAGGAAGAGTTTTCTACTGAAATTGCTATGCTTACGGTTTCTTTTCAGGATCCCAAGCTTGCAGATACCTTGAAAAAACTTTTGAGGGACGGAAGCTACGCCGCGAACCTCATGCTTGAGGAGTTTGCGAGGAGTGGGAAGATAGGAGTTCAGCCTACCGGTTATCAAAACTTGGGACTTGGAAGGTTCGCCCTAAGCGAAGAGGAATATAACGCTTTAAGGGGAGCAAAGAAGGGGGACGTTATAGGGCCATTTCAGGTTGGACCGAACGTATTCGTGGTTGCGAAGGTGGTGGATATCAGAAAAACGAATATAAATAAGCTTGACCCACAGGTTAAAAGTATAATATATCAGTTCCTGCTTGAAAAGAGGCGAGTGGAGGTTGAGGATTCCGTGTTTTCCGCCCTTTCCGCTAAGTACGGGAGGTGAGATATGTTCTTTTTGCTTATTTCTCAACTTGATACGGTTGATAGGATAGTGGCGGTGGTAGGGAATAGGGCGTTTTGGATGTCCGAGGTGGACGAGATTGCCTTAATATACGGTGGAGTTATGGGGATAACACCGGACAAACTCGGGGAGTTTAGGAAAGCGGTCCTTGAGGAACTCGTGAATATGGAGCTTTTATACCTAAAGGTGAGGCAAGATACAACCATAAAGGTTTCCGATCAAGAAATAAATCAAGCCCTTGATCAGCAAATAAACGTACTTATGGGAAAACTCAACAAGGAGGAATTTGAGGAAAGGCTTAAGGAAGCCGGGCTTACGGTGGATTACCTTAGGGAGTATTATAGGGATTTTGTGCAGAGAAACCTGTACATCCAAAAGTTTGTTGAGATGAAGGTAAAACCGAACATAAAGGTCAGCGATGATGAGGTTATGAACTTTTATAAAACTTACAAGGATTCCCTAAAACAGCCGGACGAGTATAAGATCGCGGTTATCTCCTTCATAGTTAAACCATCGGCGAGGGAGGAACAAGAATATTACCAAAGGGCGAAAAATATATACGAGAGGTTGAAGAAGGGGGAGGATTTTTCAAGGTTGGCAGTGCAGATGTCGGACGATAGGGAGAGCGCGCAAAATGGCGGAAATCTGGGTGTGATACCCAAGAACGCATTACCACCGGATTTCATAAATGAAATAGAAAAAACACCGGTGGGCGGGATCACGAAACCCTTAAGGGGACCTCATGGTTATCATATCTTTAAATTACTTGGGAAACAGGATGATTCATACCTTTTGGCTCATATATTGGTGAAAGTTAAACCCTCGCAAAAAGCAAAGGATAATGTTATGGCTCGGGCAAAGAGGGTGGCAAACTTGGCCAAAGCTGGGCAGGACTTCTCAAAGCTTGCTAGGACTTATTCCGAAGATCCAATAAGTAGGGAGAACGGAGGGGATATAGGTTGGGTGAGTGAAGTGGTTTTGCCCAAGAACCTCGCCGAAAGCTTCAGAAACGCCAAGGTGGGTGATATAGTTGGACCAATTGAATCTCCCGATGGTTTAACGATAAATATTTTCAAGGTCCTTGATAAGAGGGAGGGTAGGGAGCCCACATACGAAGAAATTAGAAATGTGGTTTTGGGTAGGAAAATAGATGAGCAGTTAAAAAAGCTTATAGAGGATGCAAAGAAGGAGTTTTATTACAAGATCAACCTATGAGGTTTGGGATATTAACCTCTGTAAGGAGGGCTTTATTAAGCGGGGATGAGGTTTGGGGTTTTAGGGATGGTTGGCAGGGTGTTGTATTCGGAAATTATGAGTTTTTAATCCTTTGGAAGACAGGGGCTTTATAAATTCTGCCCTTTCAACCTTGCAAGAAATTGATGAAGGTTCCCTCCACATAGCATATTATTTTCAAAAGGTATGGGGGAAGGTGGTGTTCATACCAAAAACCATTGATAACGATATATGGGGTACGGAAAGTATAGGTTTTGATACCGCACTAAACATCGCTATGGAAACAAAAGAGGGTTTTTGTGGTCCAGGTTATGGGGAGGCATACGGGTTGGATAGCCTTAGAAATAGCGGAAGTCGTTGAAAACAGGAGGAGGAAGGGGAGAAAATTTAACATAGTTGTGGTCGCGGAGGGGGTAAGGTATGAGGAAATAGGTTTGTTGAGGTAGGGTATGTCCTTAGGGGGAAAGCCCGAGAGCGTACGACAGGCTTATGGCACGTACTATGGGAAATTTTGCTAAATTAATGGTTAGCCTTGAGGAATTCCTAAGGACCAAAATATTTTTCGGATAATATGCTCCATTTATCTGAATTTTATTTCCCTTAAATCCCATCCATATAATTCTTTCTTATGTGGATAATCGCCCTGCTTCCTGCAAGAGGTTCGGATTATGCTGTAAAGGTGGATACCGCTTTTTGGATCACATTTTTCTTATCCCTCATCTTCTTTGTGATAATAAACTTTGCCCTTTTGGTGTTCATAATCAAGTACAGGAGAAAGAAGGGGGATGAAGAACCAGGAGCACCGATAAGCCACAACACGACCCTTGAGATCTTATGGACGCTTATACCTACCATCCTTTTGTTTGTGATATTCTGGTTTGGATATAAGGCTTA
>LBFQ01000047.1:17559-21616 GCA_000980735.1 Candidatus Caldipriscus sp. T1.2 | reverse complement strand
GTGGGAGGGGGGAAGGGTAGGAAATGTTTAATATACGAGCCCACATACCCTATGTTCAGGCATTATGCCCTTGCGACATCCACGGAGGCGGATATAAAGGTTTTGGGAGAGAATTTCACAATAGACCCCTCGGATTTTAAAGGTGGATATCACATAATATTTCTCGTATCCCCCAACAACCCAACGGGAAATCTGATAGATAAAGAGATCGTAAGGGAAGCGCTTGAAACCGGCGCCTTGGTGTTCGTGGATGAGGCATATTTCCCATTTTCTGGAATAACGGTTTGGGAAGATCTGAAGGATTACCCAAATTTAATGGTGGGTAGATCATTATCAAAGTCTCTACTTGCCGGTATGAGGATGGGTTATGTATTAAGCTCGGAAGAGGTAATAAGGGCTGTGGAGCATATGAATTTTGTCCCATACAACCTCACATCCTTTCAACTTGCAATATTTAAAAACTTCGGCAAGATAAAGGAATACATAAAGAAGATCTCGGAGGAGATAGTAAGGGAGAGGGAGAGGGTTTTTAAGGTTTTGGATGAGTTAGGGTTCAAACCCTTCAGATCTTTTGCAAACTTCATAATGTTCAAGGTTAAGGATCATAAAACCGCTTATCAGGCTTTCGTGGAGGAAGGGGTGAGAGTGAGGGATGTATCAAGCTTGCCTGGACTTTATAATCACCTGAGGGTGACCATTGGAAGAAAGGAGGAAAACGAAATTTTTATTGAAGTTTTGAGAAAATTAGCCCCAATCCAAGCCCCAAGATAAAGGATAAAGGAAAACCCCTTCCCAAAATAGGGTAAATTACCCAAAAGAGAAAAAGGGAAAAAACGAGGTGGTGAAACTTCTGTGTGAAAGATAGAATGAGGAGGTTCCCAAAGATGCCATTCCATAAGGAAGAGTTGGAGTATAGGCATATCGGGGCGAGCAAAGGGAGGGAGGGTTTTGGGTTGTAATTTAGGAAAAATAGGATAAAGGTTAGGAAGATGGATAGGGAGAATTCAAGCCATAGGAGGTTTTTGGGAAGTCGGAAAGACAAGAAGTTCAAAACCCCCTCGGGATCCCTGACAAAAACGGATGGGAACAATATTCCCAAGACCGTAAAAAAGGAGCCTTTCCCAAATCTACCCCTTATATTCTCCGCCAAGAGAAATATGAGTATTACGAGGAGGGAAGAGAACACCCTTTTTCTTGAAGATTTAAAAGCCAAAAGGAAGAGCCAGAAGGAGAAGAGGAATAGGAAGAAAAGGTAAAAAGGGTTTTCGTTGTAAAGAAAGGACCTTTGTAGGATCAAAAGGATGGTTCCAAGAAATAGCCAGAACAACTATTCCCTATGCTTTAACCCCAAGGACCAACCGCCGTCTATGGGTATTGCGCTTCCGTTCATCCAGGAGGATTCATCGCTTGCGAGATAAACCGCCAAAAAGGCCACATCCTCGGGCCAACCCCCCCTTAAGGTTTTCCCTTCCGTTTTTATGTCATCAAATTCAGAATACATCCTGTGCGAAACCCCATCCGGGCATATGACGTTTGCCCTAATGTTGTACTTCGCGTAATCCTTTGCAACGGTCTTTACGAAGGAAACAAGGGCAGCTTTCATCGCGTTGTATATAGAGGAACCTTCCGCGATCCCAAAGTTCCCATAAACCGCCGAGGTGTGTATATAAACCCCTCCTCCCCATTTCTTGAAAAGAGGTAAGGTTTCTTTTACAACATATACGTGCGCCAGAAAATTGCTCCTCCAAAGTGCGTTTACGGTCTCCTCATCAAGGTTTTCCACATCCGTGGGTGCCCAATAACCCGCATTAACAAAAACCGCATCTATTTTTCCCATCTTGTCCAGAGCATCTTGGATCATCACCTTTACCTCTTGGGGGTTTGATGCATCCGCCCTAAAGGAGTAAGACTCGTACCCCTTTTTGTTGAGAAATTTGGATATCTCGTGGCACTTTTCAGACCTTGAGACCAAAAACGTCACAGCACCCTCCTTTGCCATAAGGTAAGCGGATGCTCTACCTATCCCACCTCCTACGCCCACGATGAGGATCCTCTTATCTTTTAACCTCATTCCGAAAATTTTACGGTGGATAGTGAATTTTCCTCCTTAGAATGTAGCCTTATGAAAAAGGTCGCAATAATAGGGGCGGGGAATGTGGGGGGTGAGGCGGCGAAATACCTCGCAAATAGGGGTTTGGCGGAGATAGTCCTTATAGATATCGCGGAGGGTATAGCAAAGGGTAAGGCCCTTGACATCCTTCACGCTGGACCCATAGAGAACTCATCAATTTCAATAATTGGAGGTTCCGATTACTCCCTTAGAGAACAGCGATGTTGTAATATCACCGCGGGGAAGCCGAGAAAGCCCGGGATGTCAAGGGAAGAACTTTTAAAGGTAAATTTTGATATAGTTAGTGGAATATCGGAAAATGTGAAGAAGTACGCCCCCAACTCCGTCGTTATAGTGGTTTCAAATCCCCTTGATGCTATGGTTTATACCGCGTATAGGGTCACCGGGTTTCCGAGGGAGAGGGTATAGGTATGGCTGGACTTTTGGATTCCGCCAGATTTGCCGCATTTATAGCTCAAGAATTGGGAGTATCCACGGCGGATGTAAGGGCTATGGTTCTGGGGACGCACGGGGATCTCATGGTTCCTATGGTTAGGTTCGCAACAGTTAACGGAATACCCGCAAAGGACCTTATTCCAGAGGATAGGATGAAGGAAATAGTTAATAGGACGAAGTACGCGGGAGGGGAGATAGTTCAGCTTATGGGGACCAGCGCCTGGTTTGCTCCCGGCGATGCGGCGGCTTTTATGGCGGAGGCGGTTCTCCTTGATGCAAACAGAGTTTTATCCGCATCGGTATATCTGAAAGGTGAATATGGGATAGATGGGGTTTTTGTAGGCGTCCCGGTAGTTTTGGGTAAAGGTGGAGTTAAGAGGATAATTGAGCTAAAGCTTACGGAGGATGAGATGGAGGAGCTTAGAAAGAGCGCGGAGCATATAAGGAAATTGCAAGAGGAAGTTGATGCTTTGTTAAAAGGAGGTGGGATATGATGTTGCTTATGGGCTTTATAGATATTGCGGATATTTGGGCGAGGCCGGGGGTTAAGAGGGGGAACTCCGCGGTCTACATGGTTATAAGGAACAACGATACCCTACCCGACACCCTATACAACGCGGAATCCGACATAGCCAAAAAAGTGGAGATACATATGACGATGAAGCACAAGGGTGGTAGGATGGGCATGCATAAGGTGGATTACATAGTCATTCCCCCAAAAGGCGAGTTCAAACTTGAACCAGGCGGATACCACATAATGCTTATAAACCTCAACAAGCCCTTGAGGGGGGGAAACAGAATAAACCTTACCCTATATTTCAAGCGTGCGGGTAAGATAGAAATAACCGCGGAGGTGAAGTGAAAAGATTTTTAATTCTTCTGCTTCTTCTTTCGTGCGGGAAAGGGATAAATAGGGCGAAGGATTTTCCATTTAACAAAGGTTATGTTCTGGTGGATCACAACGGTAATAAGAGGAGCCTCTGGGAGTTGCAGGGTAGTGTTCTGGTTGTTGGGTACATATACACCCATTGCCCCGACATCTGCCCCCTAATAACGGACAATATGAGGAAAATATACCATCTTGCGGCAAAGGAGGGGATTTTAAACAAGGGTGTTCTTTTTTTGAGCATCACCTTTGACCCTAAAAGGGATAAACCGGAAGTCTTGAGGGATTATATGAAAATTTATGGGATAGATACCGCAAGCGCTTGGCTGTTCTTAACTGGAGAAGAGAAAACCATAGACTCCCTAATGAAGGATCTGGATATTGTGGTTGATTTTGGACCTATGCAGATAAGCGAAAGTGGAGATACAACATATTTTATCACCCATACCGATAGGATACATGTGGTAGGTAGGGATGGTAAGATAAAGGCTTACTTCAAGGGGAGTGAGGTAAAAGCAGAGGAGGTTTTGGAGATAATAAAGAGGGAAATTTAGTTCGGCCTTAAAATGGGGATCCTCTAGAGTCGACCTGCAGGCATGCAAGCT
>LBFQ01000047.1:16247-17249 GCA_000980735.1 Candidatus Caldipriscus sp. T1.2 | reverse complement strand
AAGAGCTGATTCCCAGACTTGAAAGGAGAAAACTTTTAAGATGGATAAGGTTCCATATGCTGGGATCTTACCTGTTCGATAAATTTCCCGAAATTTGGGAGCTTGAACTTGATAGGGCGCAAACTCTATTATTTCACAAAATTTTAGATGAGATGTTGAATATACTCTCCGATTCCCCGGTAGAGGTTGTAGCTTTTAAGGGTGGGCATATAAGGGAGCTTTACCCAAATAGGTACTGGAGGATGGTTTCGGATTTGGACGTTTATGTTAGGAGTAGGGATATAAAGGAGCTTGATAGGTTTTTAACTTCAAGGCAGTTTAAAGGTAGGGGGGAGGTGAATTTTCAATATAGGTACGAATATAAGGGGGTGCCATTGGAGGTTCATACAAGGTTTGCAAGGAAATTATTTCCAAATTTGATAAGCGAAAACGTGGTTTTTGAAAACTCGGTAAGGTTCAGGGGTGCTGTCCTTTTCCCAAGTCCCGATTTGGAGATCACCATATTTTATTTTCATGCGTATAAGAGCGCGTACACGAGCGGTTTTAGGGCTATATGGTGGCTTGATGAGAGGTTTTTAACTTTAAACGGGGCAAAACCCTTGAAACTTTCAAAGATAAATAGATGTGTTGAATGGTTCAAGTCATATAAATTTAGCCAAATTAACGATAGGGAGGGTAACGAGTTTTATTGGTCCATTATGGGGATCCTCCACGCCCTTAGATTATGGTTATAAATTCCAATTCAATCGCCCTCCTCAAAACCTCCTCCCATCCCATCTCCTCCAAAACGGTATACCTGTGAGGTCTAGTTTGCGATGCTATTGAAAAAACCCTCTCCGCAAAACTTCTGCTCATCTTTAGACTCTCCGGAAATCCCAAATTCAGAAGATAATTCCTCACCCCTTCCCAATCCTCGTACCCGTTCAAGTTCAAGAATAGGGGGTAAAGAAACCCACCTGTATTCCGTGTTTCTCACCAAAGTTCAAAATATCCAGTGCATGG
>LBFQ01000047.1:2726-15770 GCA_000980735.1 Candidatus Caldipriscus sp. T1.2 | reverse complement strand
CTTAAGATCAGACCCCAAGCCAGATTTTCGGGGTTTTTAAATGGGTTAGATTCAAGCATGGATAAGGCGGAGGATTTTGAAATTAGGGATGCTAAAAAGCTATAAGGCTCCTTGGATTTTTCTCTGAAATTATCCCAATCCAAAGATGCGGAAAGGTTTGATATGAGGTCCCCCGTTCCTGCCAAAAAGCTCCATGTAGGTGCAGAAGAAATTATTTCAAGATCCACTATTACACCCATAGGTAAGCTCAAAAATTCGCTCTTATAACCCCTAACCCCAACGGGCGAAGCTATACCATCGCTTGAAAGTAAGGTGGGTATAGAGATAAAAGGTATGTTTAGTTTTTTTGCGAGGAATTTCCCACTATCTATCACCGAACCTCCACCGATGGAAACCACACAGGAAATCTCCTTATTAGGTTTTCCAACTATCCCCTTTATCCTCTCCCCGTATTCCCTTGAAAACCTCTTCCCATGAATAACCAAAACCCTACCCCTACCGAAAACATCCCTTATACTATAACCCCACTCCTCTAAAATCCCATACCCAACATCCAGGAAATTATAGAATTTCACACCCTTTTGAACATTCTCAGCAGGCCTAACCTTAGAACCATCCAAAAAGCCTCCCATATTATCCTCTTATTCAACTTGGATTTCCCCGCCCTCCTTTCAACGAATATTATCGGTATTTCGCAAACTTTAAACCCCTTAAACCACAAATTGAAATGAAGCTCTATTTGGAAGGCGTACCCATCGGATTTTATCCCATCAAGGTTTATCACCCTTAGACATTCGGCTTTTATAGCCTTGAAACCCGATGTTAGATCCCTGATCTTTACCCCCGTTATTACCCTAGCGTAAAGGTTCGCAAAGTACGAGAGGAGGAGCCTCGATATAGGCCAATTCACCACGCTTACGCCCTTTACGTACCTTGAGCCTATCACCGCATCGCAATTTTCCAAATTCTCGACCAACCTTTTGATATCCTTGGGATCATGCGAGAAATCCGCATCCATCTCCACAACAACATCAAATTTTCTATCCAGCGCCCACTTGAACCCGGTTATGTATGCGGATCCTAAACCCATCTTTTTAGGCCTTTCTATGAGGTGCACCTTTGGATCCCTTTCCATTATAGTTTTTACTATATTTGCGGTTCCATCGGGGGAATTGTCGTCTATTATGAGTATCTCCGGGTCTATATCAAGGCTTCTAACTTCTCTAATTAAAGCCGCGATATTTTCCGCTTCGTTGTAGGTTGGAACTATTACGAGGACCCTCACTGGTACTTGTAAAAGCCCTCACCGGTTTTCCTACCAAGCTTCCCCGCCTCAACCATCTTGACGAGCAAGGGGCAAGGCCTATATTTGGGATCCCTTAGGTCATTGTAAAGGACCAATAGGATGTGGAGGCATACGTCAAGCCCTATGAAATCCGCAAGCTGTAGCGGTCCCATAGGATGGTTCATACCAAGTTTCATAACCGTATCTATCGCCTCCTTATCCGCTATTCCCTCGTAAAGAGCCCATATCGCCTCGTTTATCATAGGCATTAGAATCCTGTTTGATACAAAGCCTGGGTAATCTTTTACTTCAACCGGGACTTTGTCAAGTTTTTTCGCAAGCTCTATAACGGTGTTTGCGGTCTCGTCGGACGTTGAAAAGCCCCTAACAACCTCTACGAGCTTCATAACAGGAACGGGATTGAAAAAGTGCATACCCGCGAAAAGTTCGGGCTTACCGGTATAGTTTGCAAGTCTTGTTATGGAAATTGAAGAGGTGTTGGAGGTTATAATAACCTCCGGCCTCACGATCCTTGAAACTTTAGTTAGTACTTCCCTCTTTACGTTTTCATCTTCGAATACCGCTTCAACTACGAAATCCACATCCGCGAGAAATTCTAAATCCGTTGATGTACTTATCCTTTGCAATATCGGGTCTATATCCCCCTCCGATATTACCCCTTTCTTCGCTTGCCTTTGTAGGTTAGTTTTTATGGTCTCAAGGGCTTTGGAAAGTTGCCCCTGGCTTTTATCTACGAGTTTTACGGAGTATCCGAACTGGGCGAATACGTGGGCTATTCCGTTCCCCATGGTGCCCGCCCCTATTACTCCAACCTTCCTTATATCTTCCACCTTCATACTCGGATATTTTACCCTTGAAAAATTATCCAACGGTAAAATACACGCTATGTTTCCCTTTTATCCTTACCTTGCGGTTGAAAAGGTGGAGTTTTCGCGCGGTCTTTCTTTGAAAACTGGCGTTGAGATGATCGGGAACTTCTGGTACTATTCAATACCCGCATACGACCAGTACGGCTTTGCGGGTTACACCCAAACGGATTTCGGCCAAAACCTCAATTTATACATAACCTCCTCTTACCTCTCTTATTCCAACCTTAAAGTCGCATTTTCCGTATTTTACAATTCCATAAAGAGAAACGAGCTTAGAGTCTATGACCTGAACTTGTATGAAAACGTATCCAGTTATGGGGTCTCCTTGGGATATAAAGCTTTGAGGTTTTTGTCCTTGGGAATAGGTGGGAAGGTGAAGGGCGAAGGCAGGTTCATAAGTTTTGAGTTCCTTTTAAGGGATGGGTATAGGATGTACGGGGGAGGGGAAATTTCCATAGGGACAGATAAAAGAACGGAGTATTACCTTTTTTCTTCCTTTGCCCTGATGGATGAGAGGTTTTCGGAACTGAAGGCTTACCTTACAAATTCCTATAAAACCCTTGGATTTTTAAGGTATGAAAGTTTTATAACGAAGTTCTTGAAGTTGAAGCTGGGTGCTGGGGCAATTTACGAGGAAAACATATATAAGCCGGTTTTCTCTTTGGGTCAAGAGATGAGGATGGGGAATTACATTATGGGGATAGACGCGAACGTAAAACCTTCAAGTTATAAAGGGAACGGTTATAAAGTGGATTGGAACGAGGTTCTATTCTCAATATGGATAAAGCTCTGACGCACATTCCCGTGATGTTGGAGGAGGCACTTTGGTTCTTGGATCTAAAGGAGGATATTTTTGTTTTGGATGCCACCTTCGGTATGGGGGGACATGGTTTTCAGATAGCGGAAAGGATAAAGCCGGGTTTGTTAATAGGTTTGGAAAAGGATCCCTTCACTTATTCCTTGGTTTCCCAGAAGATCCCACTTTTTTCCAACATCAGGCTTTTTAACTTGGGATACGAGAAACTTGATATTGCGATGCTCAAGCTAGGATTAAGTTATTTTGATAGGGCGTTCTTTGATCTGGGTATATCATCCGTATCCCTTGAGAACGGTAGGGGGTTTTCGTATAAGAAGGACGAGGTTTTGGATCTGAGGTTTGACCCGAGGGATGGAAAGCCCGCTTACGAGCTTATCAAAGAGTTGGATGAGAAAGAGCTTGAAAGGATATTGAGGATTTATGGGGAGGAAAAGAAGTCGAAAATAATAGCGAGGAAAATAAAGGCTATTTCAAGGAAGGTGGATGTTTTGAGGACAACCCATATAGCCAATATTGTGGACTCCCTTTATCACCCAAAGATGAGGGATAGGGCGAAGGCGAGGGTTTGGCAGGCTTTAAGAATTTATACCAATAACGAGCTTGAGAACCTTAGAAAAGGTTTAGCTTTAGCGCTTAGATACCTGAGTGTTGGTGGTAGGCTCGTGGTCATAACCTTCCATTCCCTTGAGGACAGGATGGTAAAGAGCCTAAGGCTTTACGATTTTGTTGAGGACATTACCGGAAAACCTATAACCCCATCCGAGGAGGAAATAAAGAGGAATCCGAGGAGCAGATCCGCAAAGATGAGGGTTTTTGTGAAGGTGGGTGAAGTGAATCACCATTCTTTACTGAGGGATAGGAGGTTTGCCAACCCATTTAAGGTAAGGTGAAAAGTTTCATCTTCCATCTTATAGCCATATCCCTCCTTTTGCTTATAAGCGCGATTATGAATTCTTACACTTTAACTGTGCTTTCAAGGGAAATAATGCAGAAAAAATGGGAACTTAGGAGGGTGTCTTGGATTGAGGATAGCCTAAAATTTTTGAGGTTTTACGAGGCTTACAGGTAAAATTCCCTAAATATCCTGAAAATCAAATAAAATCCCGTAAGGGATAAGAGGAGGCTATCCACCCTATCAAAAAGCCCACCATGCCCAGGCATAATTTTTCCCGAATCCTTTATCCCCTTTTCCCTCTTTAAAGCGGATTCCAAAAGGTCCCCAACTTGAGCTAAAACCCCTATATACAAACCCGTCAGGGAAAAACCAACGACCTTATTGGGATCCCAAAGGAAATAACCCAATATACCACCAACTACGGTACTCGTTAATATCCCCCCTATTAAACCCTCAAAGTCTTTCCCGGGCTTATGTTAGTAAATATCCTTCTTCTTCCGAGGAACTTTCCCGAGAAGTAAGCTCCCGTGTCAAACATCCAATTCGTAAAAAGAACGAAGAAGGCGAGCTTTAAGGAAACCTCCCTTATATCCACCAAAACCGTAGCGGGAATAAGGATGAAAACCACAACCGCAAGGATAGTTAAAGCCTCCCTCGCGCTAAAACCCATAAGGTAGTTTATCACCCCAAATATGGAAAGGAAAAGGAGGGAAACTATCATCTCTCCCTTCCAGAAGGATATGGATATGGTAAAGATTCCAAAGAGGAAGGCGTAAGGGTTGAACCTGTTTGAGATAATGCGGTAAATTTCGTAATATAATATAAGCAAGGCTAAAAAGACCGCAAGTTTAAAATATATTCCGCCCGCAAGGAAAGCCAAGGCAAAAGGGGGAAGAAGGAGCAAAACCCCGATGATCCGCTTTAAAAGGTCATATAACCTTTCCAAACTTCCTTACCCTCTTTGAGTAATCTTCAATGGCTTTTAAAAATTCCTCCTCACGAAAATCGGGCCAAAGAACATCCGTTATATAAAGCTCAGCGTAGGCGGTGTGCCAGAGGAGGAAGTTGGAAATCCTATACTCCCCAGCGGTCCTTATCAATAGATCCACATCGGGAAGTTCTGGATCGTAAAGGAAATTCCTAAATTTTTCCTCGTCTACCTCCTTAATCCCCAATCTCAATATAGTATTCACCGCATCCACGATCTCTTGCCTTCCCCCGTAAGATAGGGCCAAATAAAGGTTTAGATCTCTGTTATCTTTCGTTTTTTCAATAGCATAATTCAAAGCTTCCAAAACCTCCTTACCCAAGTTTCCAAGCCTTCCTATAGCTCTAATCCTTACCCCTTGTCTTTTTAGGTCATCAACCTCCTTTATTAACAGGGTTTTCAAGAGTTGCATTAGATAGGATACTTCATCCTTTGGCCTTTGCCAATTTTCCGAAGAGAAGGTATATAAGGTTAAATACTTTATTCCCACTTTCCTCGCAACCCTTATTACCGACCTTACGGATTCCACCCCCACCTTATGACCCATAACCCTGGGAAGTCCCCTTTTCCTCGCCCACCTCCCATTCCCATCCATTATGATCCCTACGTGTAAAGGGATATTATCCTTCAAGGATCTCCTTCTCCTTATCTTTAAACGCCTTCTCCACCTCCTCGTTGTACTTATCCGTTATTTTCTGTATCTGCTCCTCACCCCTCCTCCTATCATCCTCCGTTATCTCCTTGTTCTTCTCCATCCCCCTGATCTTCTCTATGAATTCCCTCCTTATGTTTCTTATGTGTACCTTTGTTTCTTCTGCCATCTGTTTTGCGAGCTTAACGAGCTCCTTCCTCCTCTCCTCCGAAAGGGGAGGGATCTCTATCTTCAAGACCTTACCCTCCTTTTTGGGCGTAAGGTTCAGGTTGGCGGAGATTATGGCTTTCTCTATTTCGGGTAGGGCGTTCGCATCCCAAGGGTTTATAACCAATATCCTCCCCTCCATCACGGTAATGCTCGCTATCTGGTTTAAGGGTAAAAGTTGCCCATAATAGCTTACCTTTATCCCCTCAAGTATTGCCGGATTCGCCCTCCCCGCCCTCAACCTCGCATATTCCCTCCTTAAGTGCTCAACCACTTCCTTCATTTTCCTTTCCGCTTCCTTGAAGAGTTCGTTCATAGTTGGCTATTTTATCGTTGTAAAATTTTAAACTCCCCTCCTTTCCACCCAAAATGAGGATATCACAAAGAAGACAAAGGAAGATACGAGGTTCTTTATTATATAACCCAAATCTACCTCGGCTTTAATGTAATCACTTGAAAGTTCGGGGAAATAAACCCTGAAGGGTGGAGAAGGGATAAACTGAAGGGCAATCAAAACCGCCATCATAAGCAATATCGTTAAAAACCACCTTGCGGGCATATCCTTGGTAAGGGAGGATATTGAGAGGGAAATTACCGAGAGGGTGTATGTGGAGAGGATGGCGGAGAGGTAAAATGTGAGGAATATTCGGGGGGTTAAGGGTGGAAGACCCTGGGCTTTAAGAAGGTTTATGTAGAAGAAAAGAACTATTAGGGACCAATAAAGGAAATTTTCAAGGAGGAGGATGAGGGCTTTTGATAGCAAGATCTTCCACCTTTGAACGGGTAAAGTGTTTAAAAATTCCCTTGCGTTCCCCTGATCTTCGTTAAAGTAATGGGCAGTACCGGAAAATAAGCTCCAAAATAGGATTCCAGCCATAGAGAGCAAAACGAGGATTATGCCCGGAAAATCCCTGAAGTATGTTAGATAAACCCCTATGATCCCCAAGGCAGAAATTATCATAACATTTGCAAAGATCCACCATTTTGAAAGCTTAAAATCCTTCCAAAGTAACCACTTCATGCGAAAACTTCCCTGTAAATATCCTTAACCTTATCCCTATCTCGGGTTTCAAGGAAAAACTTTCCATCCTTCAGAAAAACGAACCTATTTGCAAAAGGTAAAATCTCATCTATCTCGTGGGATGTAAGGATGAATGTTCCACCCTCCATTTCTCCCAACAGCTTCACCACCTTTTCCCTAAGGACGAAGTCCAAGGAGGACAAGGGTTCATCTATGAGGTAAAGCTTTGCCTTTATTGAAAGCCCTAAGGCAACCCTAATTAATGTCCTCTCCCCCTTTGAAAATTCAGAATATCTCTTTAAGGGGTTTATCTCCAAAAGGGAGAGGAAGTTTTCAAACTTTGACCTATCAACCTCCCAAAATCCCGATATAAACCTCAAGATATCAATAATTCTAAAGCCGGGATAAAGGTTGTCCCTTTCGGAAATGTATGAGATCATCGCCCTAATTTTGTGGGAAGGGGATTTTATACCGAAAACCTCTATTTCTCCCTTCTGGAAGGGTTCTATGTTTGCCAAAACCTTCAAAAATGTAGTTTTCCCAAATCCGTTAGGCGCCAATATATAAACCCTCTCCCCTTCCTCCACCTCAAAATCCAATTCATTTAATACCGGCTTTCCACCATAGGTTTTAAAAAGTTTCTTCACTTTAACCATCGTCTCATATTCTAAATCCGACCACCTTATAATACCCAATTCGGTGGGGTTCCCGAGCGGCCAAAGGGGCCAGGCTGTAAACCTGGTGGCGTTACGCCTTCGGGGGTTCAAATCCCTCCCCCACCACTTCTGGATAAAGTTTTAATTACTGGGGTTGCGGGTTTTATTGGTTCCCGAGTAGCCAAGAGGTTTTTAAAGGAAGGTTTTAGGGTTTTGGGGATTGACAATTTTGACCCATACTATCCTAAGGATTATAAGCTTTTGAGGCTTAAAGAAATCTTGGAAAACCCGAACTTTGAGTTTTACGAGGTCGATTTTTCGGATAAAGGGAGATTAAGGGGGGTTTTTGAGAAGGGGGGAATTTCCGGGATATTGCATATCGGTGCGAAAGCCGGGGTGAGGGCCAGCATAAGGGACCCAGAAAGTTATATAAAGGCTAACGTCATTGGAACCTTAAACATTTTGGATCTTATGGTAGAGTTCGGAATAAGGAGAATCCTTATGGCTTCAACATCATCCATATACGCGGGACATAATCCCCCCTTTGTTGAGGATATGAAAACGGATACACCCATATCACCTTACGCGGTTAGCAAGAAGGCGGCGGAGAACCTGCTTTACACGTATCATCATCTGTATGGTTTGGATGCTTGGGTTTTGAGGTACTTCACGGTTTATGGACCGGCGGGAAGGCCTGATATGAGCATCTTCAAGCTCTTTTATTGCGCATATTCTGGGGAAGATTTTCCAGTTTTTGGGGATGGGAATCAGAGGAGGTCATTTACGTTTATTGATGATGTGGTTGAGGGGACGTTTTCTGCTTATAAAGTTATGAAGGGCTTTGAGGTGATAAACATAGGGAACGATAGGGATGAGAGCTTAATGGAAGTTATAGGGATTATTGAGGAAGTTACGGGGAGGAAGATTAAGGTTAAATTCTTTGAGTTTAATAGGGCGGATATTCTGGAGACAAAGGCGGATATATCAAAGGCGAGGAGAATTTTGGCTTGGGAGCCGAAAACGGATATATATACGGGTTTAATGAAAACCTCGGAATGGTTTGAGGAAAATTGGGAAAGGGTAAGGGAAATTTTTCCAAGACTTCCCCAAATATGATAGACGTCATAGGGATCCCATTTGAGACATCCGAAAACTTTTTGAGGGGTTCAGCCTTGGCACCCGCCCATATAAGGTGGCACCTTTGGGGAATAGATAGGTATAGCCCTTACTTTAAGGAGAAGATGCCCGAATTCTCCGATCTTGGCGATATATGGACGGACTTTGATTTGGATCCGGAAAGCAGGCTAAATTTAATTTCCGAGAAGCTTAGGGAAAGGATCAGGGGGAAAACTTTGTTTTTGGGTGGGGATCATACCATAAGCTTGGCAACGATACCCGTCATGAGGGAGAAATTCGGAGAGTTCGCGGTATTACACTTAGACGCACATTTGGATAGGTGGGATAACTTTGGTGGGAGGTATTCCCATGCTACGGTTATGAGGAGGTTGGAGGAGATGGGTTTTACAGTGGGAACTTTTGGTTATAGGACGGTTGGGGAGGGGGAATATATTCCAAGGTTTGGATGTGAGCTCGGTTTGTGTGGGTTGAAGGATTTCGTTGAGAGTTTTGAAAAAATTTATCTTTCCTTTGACTTTGATTTCTTTGATCCATCCTTCTTCCCCGCGGTTAGCAATCCCGAGCCTATGGGGTTTGCATTTAAGGACCTTATTGAAATTCTGAAAACTTTGATGGGGAAATTGGTAGGGATAGAGCTTGTTGAGTACCTTCCGACCCTTGACCATTCCTTAACTTGCGGAACGATTTCCGCCATAGTTTTTAGGGAAAGCTTAATAGCCCTTCATAGATAGGATAAAAGTCCCCTCGGTAGACCAAGCTCCAAAATCTTCCTTTTTGTCTCCTCAAAATCCACAAAAATCCTAAACCATTCAAAGGTATTTTCCTTTATGTCAAAGAGCCCAAAGTTCGCGGTTTTTATCCCATCCCTGGGCTGTCCCACCGCCCCTGGATTTATTATATACCTTCCCCCCTCAATGAGTTTTATCTTAGCATAACCTGCGAATATATATCCCCCTCCTATCCTATCCCCAACCTTCGCAAAAAATGATGGTATATGCGTATGACCAACAAAGATTATCCTCTCCCTTGATATTTTAAAAACCTCCCTTGCATCCTCAAAGTCGTGGACGTAATGCCAAATGGGATCCAAGGGCGAAGCATGTGTGAATAGGATGTCCTCCTCTTTGTGTTTTGGAGGAAGGGCTCTTAGGAATTCAAGGTTTTCCCGCTTTAATTCCCTTTCCGTCCAAAGGTTGCACTTTAACGCTATTTCTCCAAAGTACTCCCTTTCCCCTTTATTTATCAATGCATAGTCGTGGTTTCCAAGAAGGAAGATCCCCTCTTTCCCCTTAAAAAACTCTATAACCTCGTTTGGATTGGGACCGTAATCCACATAATCTCCCAAAATAACGAGCCTGTCGTATTTTATATCGTTCTTCTCTATAAAATCAAATATCCCTTTAAGGGCCTCCAGGTTCGCGTGTATATCGGAAAGTATTAAGTATCTCATCAGTATGGTATATCCTGAAGGAGCTTATCCACATTATCAACCTCGTCCAACTTGCCAAGTCCAAAGTAAAGTACCCTCGCCTCTTCCAAAGCGTTCCTCGCCTCGTAAGATTTCCCTATCTCCTTATAGGCTAAACCTAAGTACTTGAGAAGATCCGCCCTTTCTTTATCATCCAAATCCTGCCTTGAGAGTTCGGCTTTGAGGATCCTTATAGCATCAACTGGTTTTCCGTCGTAAATTAATGAAACCCCAAGGAGAAACTTCGCCTTGTTTATATCTTTATATCCCGGGTAGAGATCCACGATTTTCTTGAAGGTCTGAACCGCATCCTTCCACATTTTATTCTTGAAGTATATTTGACCTGCGGTGAATAGGGCATCTGGAGCCTGCCTATGCTTGGGAAATTCGCTACCCATTTTATAGTAAAACCTTGCGGACGCCATATCCTTGCCTTCATCAAGGAGCTTCCCTCCCCAATATATTAGGGCATCCGCGGCTTCATCGCTGTTGGGAAACTCCCTTAGAAAGTTCCAAAGTTCAACCGTATCTTCCCTTGCTATTACGTTATAAACCTGCTGTGCCCTCTGCCTTGCGATGGAATAAATCTCCGAATTTGGATAATTTTGGTAAATTTTCCTAAGGTAGCTTAGGGCGTTCTTATAGTCCTTCTGGGAGAAGTATATCTCTGCCAACGTGTATAAAGCCCTTGGTGCTTCGGGATGCTGGGGGAACCTCTCAACAAACCAAATTAGAGTATTTTTTGCATCCTCTATCTTGTTTTGCCCCAAATAAATGGTGTATGTCCTATATGCCGCCTCTCCCGATATGGGTAGGTTCGCATAATCCTGTATGACTTTTTGGTAGTTTTGCAGGGCAATATTATACATCCTCAAAGCCTCGTAGGTGAAACCCCTGTAATAATAAACCATGGCGTCGGTAGGTGGATGTCCGGTTAGGGATATCCTATCAAACACCGCCTTTGCCCCCTCTATATCCCCCAAGTTGAACCTTGCTATTGCTTCCGCGATCTGGGCGTGAGCCAAAAGGACGCCGTTTAGATAAGGTTGGCATTGTTGGGCGTGGGATAAGGCATCGGAGAACTTTTGGGCGTAAAGGTTTGCCCAGGCTGATCCGAGCCTAGAAAGCTCCTTAACCAAACCCTCACCCTCGTTTATGTTCCTTGCGTATATGGATTCCGCCTGGAGGAAGTGCCTCTTATATAGGTTCGCTTCCCCCGCCGCCCATATCACCACCCCACGCCGGAATTCCAAGGCCTGTTATAATAATCCGATAGGAATATACTAGCGTAAGACCTCGCGCCTTCGTAATCCCCAGAGTAAGTTAGCCCCAAGAGGAAATACGTTCTAACCACATAGGATATTTCCGGTTTAGAAAAAGAATAATCAACGACCTTGGAAAGAGCATTAACCCCATCCTTAAAAAGCCCCACCCTTATTAAACCCACGCCGTACATCGCCATCCTTGTATAATAGTTTTCTATTTCATCCTTTTTTGCCCTTTTTCCGGGCTTTTTTGGGAGATCAAACGAATTAACAAAGTTTAAGGAATCCTCAAACTTCAAACCGAAGATCTCGTTCCACCCCACAAGCTCCCTCATATCGGGCATATAGAAATAGACAGGCCTTTTGTATCCAGTTATCTGATATTCCGCCTTGCCGGTTACGACTTCTTCCTCCTCAACCTGGAGGATTAACACCCATAACATAATGGGAATTATAATTTTGAACTGGTTTAAAATTCACGCCGATGGGTGTCCGGTATAATAGAATTCTGTTAAAGCTCAGCGGAGGCATATTGGCTGGGGAGCAGGGATTTGGAATAGACCCGAAAACTTTAAACAGGATATCGGACGAAATAGTTGAGGTTTATAATTTGGGGGTTCAAATTGCGATAGTGGTGGGAGGTGGGAACATATTGAGGGGAACCCAAAGCTCCCATTTGGGAATAGATAGGGTCACCGCGGACTATATGGGTATGCTAGCCACGATATTGAACGCCCTTGCTTTGCAGAGCCTTATAGAGAGGAGGGGGGTACAGACGAGGGTTATGAGTGCAATTACGGTTTCTCAGGTTGCAGAACCTTACATTAGAAGGAGGGCGATAAGGCATCTTGAGAAGGGAAGGATCGTTATATTTGCCGGTGGAACGGGAAACCCATACTTTTCAACGGATTCCGCTGCGGCATTAAGGGCATCCGAAATAGGAGCTGATGTTATACTGAAGGGGACGAGGGTTGATGGGGTTTATACTGAGGATCCAGAAAAAAACCCAAAAGCGGAGAAGATAAGCAGGCTAACGTATTACGATTTCCTCGTTAATGATTACAAAGTTTTGGATACATCCGCCATAGACATAGCAAGGCAAACATCCATTCCCATAATCGTGTTTAATATAACAAGGGAGGGGGAGCTCTTGAGGGTTTTAAAGGAGGAGGGGGTGGGAACTTACATAGGTATTTAAGTGGGTATGCTATTTCCCATAAGCACTTGCGGTTGGTACAGTTCAACGTATTCCGAAGGTCCATGCATTTCTGATTTTCAACCTTCCCTTATAAACGTATGTGGGGGTAAGCTCTTTGTATTCTACCATTCCACATGCGAAGGTAAGGGTGTTTATTTCAGGTATTTTGATGGGATTTCTTGGTCTTCCCACTTTAAGGTTTCAAATACGCATGGATCAGAAAGCAATTTCGCATGTTGGGGTGATACCCTAATTTTGATGTATTATGGATGGGGAGATTCTGTAATCTTTAGGGCTATATCTTACGATGGGGGTATTACTTGGAACCATACGGTTTTTGCTGATCATCCATATTATGCGGAGGACGAACCTTTCGTGTATAAGGTGGGAGATACGGTTTATTACACTTACGTTTACGAAATTGAGGGGAGTAAGTTGAGGATCAAAAGGGAATTTGGTGGAACATTTGATAGTTTGATTTTAAGCTTTCCCTTACCCTTTGCCTTACATAATGGCCAGATGAGGGCTTTGGATTCCTTTAGGTTTATAGTTGCGGTTGGATGGG
>LBFQ01000047.1:0-2022 GCA_000980735.1 Candidatus Caldipriscus sp. T1.2 | reverse complement strand
AAGGGAGAAATGGGGGAAGAGGTACGATGCTTATTTGGTTTGGAAGCCGGAGTTTGTTAGCATATCCGATCTAAGGTATTTGACGGGTTTTAGTGGTTCAACGGGGATTTTCTTACAGACGAAAAATAAGGATTACCTAATCGTGGATTTTAGGTATAAGGAGCAATCAAGAAAAGAAGTTAAGGGCGTTGAGGTTGTGGATATACCCTATGGGAAAACCCAGTTTGAGGTTTTAGCGGATATATTGAAAGGGGAGGGGGTGAGGAAGGTGGCGGTTGAGGGTTATACACCTTTGGGATATGTAAAATCCCTAAAAAAGCATGCTAAGGGTATAAGGTTCCTTCCGGTAAGCGGTTTTGTTTCAAGCCTTAGATCAAGGAAGACCTCGGAGGAGATAGAGAAGATAAAGAAAGCTCAGGAGATAACGGATAAACTCTTTGATTGGCTCTTAAATAACCTGAGACCGGGGAAACAAACTGAGAGGGAAATTGCCTTTGAGATGGAGAGGTGGGCAAAGTCAAATGGTGCGGAGGGTATGTCCTTTGAACCCATTGTTGCTGGAAACGAAAGGTCCTCTATGCCACATGCTAGGGCTACGGAAAACTTAATACCCGAAAGGGGCGTCCTGATATTGGATTTTGGAGTTAGGTATATGGGCTACTGCTCGGATATGACTAGGACAATATGGATAGGGAACAAGACGGATGAGATTTTTGAGAGGGCTTATAGGGTTGTTTTGGAGGCACAAGAAAGGGCTATAAATGCATTGAGGTTTAAGGGGGGCAGGAAAGCTTCGGATATTGACAAGGTTGCGAGGGATCTTATAGAGAGTTCAGAGTTTAAGGGAAAATTTGGGCATGGGCTTGGACACGGTGTGGGTTTGGATATACACGAGGCTCCTTACCTTTCTCCAAAATCAAGGGATGTACTTAGGGGAAACGAGGTTGTGACGGTGGAACCGGGGATTTATTTGGAGGGGAAGTTCGGTATAAGGATTGAGGATATTGTAATCGCGGGTAAGGGGGAAGTGATAACAAGATCAAGAAAGGATATCATAAGGCTATGAAGGGTTTCGTTATTTATAGGAAAGGTCCCCATTTGGGTATTGAGGTGGATGGGAAGGTTTATTTATCGGTTCCAAAGAGCAAATTAAAGGGGAATATTTTTGTTGGGGATTTTGTTGAGGGTGAAATCTTGGATGATAAAAACTTCAGGATAGAGCAGGTCCTTGAAAGGAAGAATTTATTGCCCAGGCCAAAGGTGGCAAACGTGGATAGGGTACTTGTGGTTTTCTCGTACAAACAGCCAGATCTTGACCCCCTTCACCTTGACGGCATACTGGCGGTTTTGGAAAAGGAAGATATAGAGCCTGTAATAGTTTTCAATAAGAAGGATCTTGCGGATGAAAACGAGAGGGAAAAGTGGTTGAACGTTTATAGGGAGATAGGTTACGAGGTTATAGAGAGTTCAACTGTGACAGGTGAAGGCTTGGAAAGGATAAGGGAAAGTATAAAGGGATATATAACGGTTTTGGCGGGTCCTTCTGGAAGCGGGAAAACAAGCATAATAAACTCCATAATTCCTGGCTTGGAGCTTAGGGTTCAGGAGGTGGGGAAACATGGGAAAGGTAGGCATACCACTACGGACATAATGTTGGTAAAAAATCCGGATGGGGGATACGTTTGCGATACGCCGGGTTTTGGGAGGTTTGAAATAACGGAGTTTGTCAAATACGATGAATTTCCCAAACTTTACAGGGAATTTAGAAAATTCAAGTGCGCCTTTCCGGATTGCACACACACCGTTGAGCCTGCATGTGGGGTAATAGGTAATGTTCACCCCGAGAGGTATAGGACATACGTAATTCTCCTTAACAAGCTTAAGGAGGTGAAAGTTGAAAGATTTCATAAGGGAACTTAAGTGGAGGGGGGTTTTGTACGACCATACGGAGGGTTTGGAGGAGCTAACGGGTAGAGTTGTGGGATATATAGGGTTTGATCCAACCGCAAAGAGCTTGCACGT
>LBFQ01000046.1:19009-23891 GCA_000980735.1 Candidatus Caldipriscus sp. T1.2 | reverse complement strand
CAATCAAATAGGATGGCGAATTTTCAAGTTTCTTTATCCCAAAACCCGAAAGTAGGGAAGGCAAATTCCCACCTTTCTTTAGTCTAACTATTATGCTCCTTTTGTCCCAATTCTCCCAATACCAAGAGCTGTCCGCGAATATGGTGTAATAGTTTTTGACGGTGAGGTTTGAATATACGCTATCGTAATGCATTTTAAGCTTTCCTATCCTCTCAAAATCTATCCTATCATCCACAAAAGGCAAAAAGGAAAATAGGGTCATCATATCTCACCTCCATCCCCTTAAATAAGATCTTATCCAAACGGTTTTTGAGCTTATGTAGGATGAATTTCCAACAACCGCATAATAAACCCCACTTGCAAGGGATGGGGAGAAGGAAACCGAAGGTACCGCCTCAACGTAATCGTTTAGCTGGGCACTTTGTCCGTTCTTCCACTTCTCGTAGTTTGCACTGTCGGTCCAAAAAGCGTAGCTTATGTCCCCATCCCCCGTCTTAACCCTCGCTTCATAATATAGCGTATCCCCATCCTTCGCCTCAAGCTTTATCCAAAAATATTCTCTTGGACCCAAGGTAACGGTTCCGTGATATAAATCTATGCTTGTTAGTTTTCCCGTCTGGGGAGGTGGCTGTGTCTCTTCCTCTTTGCATCCCACTATTACAATTGCCAAAACTCCCAAAATTAAAAACCTCATACGAAAAAATTTTAAGGTTGAAATCTTAACGGAATTATAATACCCCCTATGTTTAGGAAAGTGCTAATAGTCGGTGGCACGGGTTTGGTGGGTAGGGCGGTTTTAAGGAAGATATACCAAAAGAGTAGGAGGGTGTTTATAGTGGGATTAAGGAGGGATGAGGTGGAGGAGACCCTTAAGGAGTTCGGGAAAATTAAGAGGGGTAGGGATGAAGTTTTGGGAGAATACCTTTATGCTGGTAAGGTTTTCGGTTTTTGGGGGGATATATTCCTAACCCTTTCCCTAAAGGATAAGCCAAAGGGGGAGATCCTTGAGGACGAAAACCTGAGATTAAAGGCCATAGAGGAAAACCTTGGTTTCTCCGATGTGAAGGAGAACTTCCTTTATAACCTCCTCGTTAGGTTGAAGCCCGAAATAGTGATAGATACGGTAAATACCGCAACCGCGGTAGCTTACAGGGATCAGTTTTCCGCCGTTGAAGATGTTTATAAGTATATCTCCTTGGGGGATGGAAATTATGAAACTTTAAAGGAGAAGGTGGAAAATCTCCTCCTTTCACTATATACACCTTTATTGATAAGGCACTTCTTTGTTTTGAGGGAAGGGCTTAAGAGGGCGGGAACCAGGCTATATTTGAAGGTTGGTACAACCGGAACTGGGGGTATGGGTTGGGACATACCCTACACCCACGGTGAGGAAAGGCCCTCAAGGGTTCTCCTATCAAAGACCGCCATGGCTGGGGCATCAAGCCTGCTTTATGTGATCCTATCAAGGGCAAACGATTCCCCCATAATAAAGGAGATAAAACCCGCAGCTGCAATAGGTTGGAAAAAGATGGGTGTGGGGGAGATAAGGAAGGGGGGAACTCCGATAAAGATAAAAAAGCCTCAGAAGGTAAAACTTTCGGATGGGGGAATACCAATATTGAAATGCGATGAGACGGGAGAGGTTTTAAAAACCGCTTTTATAGATACGGGAGAAAAACGGTTTATTTTCCCTTGAGGAATTCAGGAGCATAAACCTCCCTTGGTCAGATGGAGATGATCACCGCTGAGGATATAGCGGAGGTGGTGATGTTAGAGATAGAGGGTAAGGGGACGGGGAAGGATGTGGTTGGGGCAATAGAAAGCGCTTTACTTGGACCCTCATATAGGGGCGGTGTGATGGTTAAGGATGCAATAAAGTATTTGGAGGAAATTTCGGAAAAAACCGAATTCCCGAGCGTTGCCTTTGAGATCTTAGGTCCCCCAAGGTTATCAAAGCTCCTATTTGAAGCTTATATACTTTCCCAAACTTTCCGCACGTATGACAAATTGGCGAATTCAGAACCTTCCGAAATCTCCGAAAGGATGTGGTCCTACATATCGGAAAACGAAAAGATATTAAACTATATAACCTCCGTAGGTTTGGGGGTACTTTCTCCGGACCTTGAACTTTATTACACCGAGAACCTGAAGGTTCCAAAGCTCCCTGTGGAGAACTTCAAGGAAAGGGATATAAGGCTTTGGGCGAAGGAGGGGTGGGTTGATACAACTTACGAAAACGCAAAACTTTGGAGGAACAGGGCGATTATGATTTTGGAGAATATTGAGGACAAAAGGAGGAGGATATTAAAGGATAAGGCTTCTTCCGTTGATGATAGGGAAGGCTTGGATCCATCAAGCCTGAAGGCGGATCTCAGGATAATTCCCGGCTATTGTGCATCATTTGTATTCATAAACGAGGACAAAGGCAAAAGGGGCAGGCCATACTGATTGATATGGGTAATATCGCAATTGCCGGCGCCTATGGAGTGGGCGGGTTTGAAGAGGGATATGTATGGGAGGGGTAGGGCTTTTGCAACCGCCCGTTTCTTTGGTCCTTCTTCGGTAGTATTAGTGTGGGGTACCACCCTTTCCGCAACTACTGGAACATACTCTGGACCAGCGGTAAGGGATATAACGGGGGACGGAACACCAGACATATGTGTGGGGGATAACGGTGGGGTACTCCGTTGCTTCAACGGACCTGATGGGACACTGCATTGGTCCTATTCAATGGGAGGCAATATATTCAACGCCGGTCCTTGAGGATATAAGTTTCCTCAACCCGGGGATGGAGGTCGCCTTCACGTCTTATAACGGATACCTTTATGTCCTCAGGGGAACGAACGGGACGTTACTTTGGAGTGCATACGTTGGGCCAAGCTTATAACGGATCCCCGAGGGTTTATGATATAAACGGGATTCCCGGAAATGAGGTTGTAGTTGCTACGCAAAATGGAACCTATGCCCTCAATGGGAACACTGGAACGGTCGTTTGGAGCAATACCTCCGTTGTATCCGATGCGGCTGTGGCCATAGCTGATGTTGATAACGACGGGGAAATAGAGGTGATAGTTGCGAATAATTCGGGGAGGGTTTATGCATTAAGGGGTACAAACGGGAGCGTCAAGTGGGTGGTATCCACGGGCTATGGTTATGGTTCCGCTCCTGCGGTTGAGGATGTTAATGGGGATGGGATAAAGGAGATCTTCGTGAATTTTTATTACGGTTACACCTGCAGGATAAACGGTACGGGGAGCTTAGCTTGGTGCGTTTATGGATACTCCAGACTATCATTCGACGGTCGTGAATCCGTCGTTATAGGTCCGGATATAAACGGAAACGGGACAAAAGATATATTCACAGCGGATTATTGGTACAATTTTGCCGCAATAGATGGGGGAACGGGTTCAGTAATATGGTCAAGGACCGTGACGTATGAAGCGCATTCCCATGCTCCCATTACGGTTGGGGACTTTGATATGATAAACCCGGGCTACGAGATCCTATTTGCAAATCACGATGGATATTTGGACGTATATAGCGCGTCAAACGGGAACTTCCTATGGAACTTTTCGTATGGAGGTCCTGTGTGGTGGATGCTGTGCATCGGGCTATGCTCTAATTGTTGATGTAAACGGTGATACTTGCGTTGAGCTTGTGGTAAGGGGTGAGGCGAGTGCGCCTAACCTGAGGGTATATAGGTCAAATAACGTGGGTTCATGCTCCGTTCTTTCGTATGACGATCCAGTTGCGGTTAGGGAAGAGGAAGGGAAAGAAAGGGTATTTGATGTTGTAAAGGGTGGTATAATGTTTTACGGAAAAGGGAAGGTGGAGATCTACTCCGTTGATGGTACAAAAGTTGGTGAGGTTTCAAAACCCGGTCTCATAAGGTTAAAGAACGGCGTGTATATTGTCAAGTACGGAAACAAAACGGAGAAAGTGCTGATAAGATAACCAACCTTACAATATACACCTATGGCTTTCAAGAAATATACCGCGATAAATTGGGATGAGGCTAATCCTGCTATATTCAAGCTTGATGGGATATCGGAGAGGAGCGTAAGGGAGCACATAAAGCTGTACAACGGTTATGTCGCAAAGTACAACGAGGTTCAGGAGATGATAGAGAACCTATCAAAGGAAGAGCTATCAAAGGCAAATCCGACCTATAGCCTAATAAGGTCGTTGAAGGTGGATCTAACGAGGGCAATAGGTGGAATAAAGAACCACGAGATATATTTCTTCAACCTAGGTGGAAAGGGAGGGAAACCTTCTGGAGATTTGTTAAAGAGGATAGAGGAGGATTTTGGTTCTTACGAGAGGTTTGAGGATGAGCTTAGGGCAACCGCCATCGCCGCGAGGGGATGGGCTTGGGTAGCATATGACTTCGACTTTGACCGCCTCTTCATAGCAATAGGAGATGAGCAGAACACATATCCTTTCTGGAACGCTTACGTGATCTTGGCTCTGGATGCCTTTGAGCACGCTTTCTTTATGGATTACGGGACGAACAAGGCGGGATACATAGACGCATATTTTAGGAACCTAAATTGGGAAGATGTAGAAAAAAGATACGAAAAAGCCCTCAAGATAAGGGAAAGCCTCAAAATATAGTTAGATCCCTCAAACTCCCCACCTTAACGAGCTCCAAAAACTTACCACCCGCCGGTGAGTAGAGCCTCTTAAAACCGAGCCTTTGCCCCTCCCTCTCCCTCACTTCTAAATTCACAGGTGCCCTAAAGTCCCCCGTTAGGGAGATCTCACCGACAAATAATCCCAGATTATCAAGGGGGATATTCTTTGCGGAAGAAATTATTGCCGCGCAAACCGCCATATCCGCAAACGGATCATCCACCTTTATCCCACCGCCTACGTTTACATA
>LBFQ01000046.1:16716-18989 GCA_000980735.1 Candidatus Caldipriscus sp. T1.2 | reverse complement strand
CTCATCCGTTGGTCCGAACCTATTCTTCTCCGCCCTCAGCATCCTCAATATTCCCCCCTTATCCCCCTCCAAATAAAGCACAACATCAACCGTATGTTCCAAAGTTTTGGGTCCCGCTATTATTCCACTTTTTGTAATATGCCCGGAAATAAGTATGGAAATTCCTCTTTCTTTCGCAAATTTGAAAAGCTTATCCGCGCAAAACCTCACCTGGGAAATGGAGCCTGGGGGAGAACTTATATCCTCCGTATATACCGCCTGTATTGAATCAACAAATAGCACATCGTAATTTCCCGCACTTTCCAAAACCGTATCCAAATTTGCCTCCTCCGTTATATCAATATCCGAATCCACCTTCAACCTCTCCGCCCTCTGCCTAACCTGATAAACCGATTCCTCCGCCGATACGAATAGGACCCTATAACCCATCCTACTAAGATTGTTCGCTATTTGCAGGAATAAAGTGGATTTTCCAACTCCCGGCTTTCCCCCCAAAAGTATTACGCTACCCTTAAAGATCCCCCCTCCAAGAACCGAATTTAAAATTGATATCCCCGTATCTATCCTAAAACCCTCTCCCAATTCAACATCCTTAAGCTTTTTTACCTCAAATTTCCTCTTCCCTTTAAATTCCCCTTCCCTCACGAATGTATCCCATTCCCCGCAGTTTGGGCACTTCCCAAGGGGTTTTATCGCCTTATACCCGCATACCGAGCAAACGTAGCTCATAACCTCAACCTCTCAACCCACACACCAAAAAAGGGCAAAGGCTCCCTCTTCCCGTTTATGGCATTCGCCATACCTAAAACCGTCAAAAAAAACAAAAATACAAATCCGAAGGGTCCTATGACGTACCAACCAATAAAAGGGATAAAATGATAAAGATATAACCATATCAGCCAAATGAAGGACAGAACAAAACCTTGCTTTATGTGGAAAACCAAAAATGGGGAAGGCTTTAAAAATAGGACAAAAGCGAAAAAGAAAGGGATATAACACAACGCCCCTAGAAATTTCTCAGATTTTCCTATCATCGTCCTCAAAAGCGCTCCCTATCACCACAATATCCGCCCCACTTGAAAAGTACTTATCCACCTGCTCCCTAAGCCTTATACCACCCCCTACTATCAACGGCAATCCCACCTCCTCTTTGACGAGCTTAACCACCTCATAAGGTACGTTTAAAATTGCTCCAGAGCCCGCTTCAAGGTATATTGCGGAAAATCCAAGATACTTCGCCGCAAGACAGTGCGCCAAAATTAAGTCAAATTTATTCCTTGGAATGGGTTTTGTGTTTGTGATAAACTCCGTTGCGGTGTAAGTTCCACCATCTATTAGCAAATACGCGGTAGGTATAACCCTCAGATTGAATTTCTTTATTAAAGGTGCCGCCTTTACGTGTTCCCCTATTAAGTACTCAGGGTTCCTACCCGATATCAGGGAAAGAAAAAGGACATAATCATAATATGGACAAAGCTGATACACGGAACCCGGAAAGAGGATCACCGGGTAATCCGATAACTCCTTGAGTTTTTTAACCTTTGGGCAAATATCACCCTCGGAGAAGCTTGTGCCAACCAAAATCGCCCCAAGATCATTCAAACCCCTTATATTCCTATAAAATTCCTCAACCTCCAACTTATCGGGATCATAAAGGACCCAAATTTTACCCGACCCAAGCTCCCACATTAGGGATTAAATATCCCCCGAATGAAATCCAGAACGAAACTCGGAGCCAATCCCAAATAAAGGACCCCTACGAAACCTACTACAAAAGCCAAAGCAATCGCGGGATTTAAAACCCCTTTAACCTCGTACCTTGGCTCAAAACCATAGGCATAAAATATGGGCCTCGAATAGTAAAACAGGGATATCACACCGTTAAGAAAGGCCCAAATTGCAAAGAAAAATTCCCCCTCCCTTACGAGCTCCTGAAAAAGGTAAAACTTTGCGACGAAGCCGGCGGTGGGGGGTACCCCTGCTAAGGATACGAAGAATATCAAAAGGAGAAAGGCCTGCAAACCATTTCTCTTTGAAAGGCCCTTGTAATACTCAAGCGAAGTTTTCCTTTCATCAACGGAATTTACTACAGCAAAGGCACCAAGAGTCATAAGGGTATAAACAAGAAGGTAGAATATAGCCCCGGATATTGCGCCCGTTGTGTTCAATCCAAAGGCCGTCATAATATAACCCGCATGGGCTATGGTTGAAAATCCTAAAAGCCTCTTTATATCCTTCTCGGCTAACGCAGCCAAATTTCCCACGAACATAGT
>LBFQ01000046.1:12977-16506 GCA_000980735.1 Candidatus Caldipriscus sp. T1.2 | reverse complement strand
CGCCATCGCAGGTCCAATTATCCTACCAAAAGAAGTTGCGGACTGATAGGCTCCCATAACCTCACCCCTGTTTTCAACCCCCATTGATAATAGGCTTAATATTGCGGGTTGGGAGAGTCCGGATAGGGAGACCAAAATAACAACAAGAAGGGATAGGAAAGGGAAGTTAGGGGAAAATGGGACAATAAGCGATATTAACGCGGAACCAAACAGGGAAATGGCTATAACCCTCCAA
The DNA here is from genome assembly GCA_000980735.1 of Candidatus Caldipriscus sp. T1.2. GTDB lineage: Bacteria > Hydrothermota > Hydrothermia > LBFQ01 > LBFQ01 > Caldipriscus. The sequence goes on along the minus strand of LBFQ01000046.1, from coordinate 16,271 downwards.
TAACCCAGCAAATTTATTACCCTGCTTGCACTTGCCTGAAAAACCGCCCCCACCAACCCCGAGATTCCGAGCAGATATCCTACCTCCACGGAACCCAAGGCGAACCTATCCTTTATAAATAGAGCCAATATTGCCTCGAAATTCACCATAACGAGCATACCCAAGAACGAGAGAATTACAAGAATGGTTTTATCCTTGGGAAGTTTTGCGCGTATTATATCTTCTTGGAACCCTCCTTTAACGTTCCTCACAAAGGCTAGGGTAAACAGAAAAGCCAAAAACCCCAAAATCCCGGAAAATAAGAAGGGTAGAGATAGGGAAAATTTGGAAGCGATTCCTCCTATGAAAGGTCCAACTACAATACCCAAACCCAAGGATGCGCCGTATATGCCAAAGTTTTTTGCATAGGTTCTCTCCGAAGATATGGCACCAATATAAGCACTTGAGGAAGGTAACGCTGCTGAAGATATTAGACCACCAAGGAACCTTATTGCTATTATGTAAATTGGCGAAGGATGGAGGGGTATAAGGAGGGAGGTTATGGAAAATCCCAAAGAGCCTATAGCGATCCCAACTTTATATCCGAACTTATCGGATAATCTACCCCAAAATCTAGATGATAAAAACTGAGCCAAGGGATAAGCGGAAAACATTAAACCTATTTCAAAGGGAGAAGCGCCCAAATTTGAAGCCCAAAATGGCAGGATGGGAAAAAGGATACTGAATCCCGCCATTATGGTAAATACAACTACGGAAACGGAAAGTACCTCCATATCACTTCAAAAATGGATTTATAAACCCAAAAAGGATCAATACCGATCCTATCAAAAGGTCCTCGTAATGCTCGAGGATATGTAAAGTAGCCAATTTTAAACCTTTCAATGACAAAAGCACCATAGATGGGATAAGTATCACGGAGGTAAGGATGTATATCAAAGAGATTATCACAACCGCATGCCACCCCAAAGACACCGCAATCAAATAAAAGGGCGTTATCTCTATACAAGGGGAAAAGAACATGGCTAAAAGCAAGGCGCTTACTGAAAGGACTCCAAAACCGTGATGGTGGGGATTCCCAGTTCTAAAATGCCTTGATAGGTAAAATAATCCGAGTATTATTAGAATAAACGAAGATAAAGTTTTACCCAGGAATTCGTGTTTTTCCGAGATGCTGAAACCCAAAAATGCAACGAATATTCCAAGTAATACCGTACTTAAGGAGTGAGCGAGGGATATCAAAAAAGAAAAGACCAAGACCCTCGCCCTATTCCAGCCTTCACCCCTTGCTATAAGTGCTAAAGGTAGCCAGTGATTTGGCAAAAGGGGATGTAAAACGCTTAAGGTTAAAACCCCCGATATTAAAACTACCAAAGTTTCCCCTTACTTCTCTTCCTTCTTTTCCTTCTTCTTGGAATACTTCTTTATCCACTCCTCAAGTAGCTGTTTTGCCTGCCAATCGGGAACCTGCTTGGGGGGTGTTTTCATAAAGTACATCGAAGGTTCAAGGATGGCTCCCTTCAAGCCGTTATCCTTTGCCAGCTTGGCGCATCTTATGGCGTCTATCATCACACCCGCCGAGTTAGGACTATCCCAAACCTCAAGCTTAGCCTCTATGTTTAGGGGTACATCCCCAAAGGTCCTACCCTCCAACCTTATATAGGCCCACTTTCTATCCAAGAGCCAAGGGATATAATCCGATGGTCCTATGTGTATGTTCTCATCCCCAATGTCGTAAGGTAGAAGGGATTTTACCGCTCCAGTTTTTGAGATCTTCTTTGATTGCAACCTTTCCCTCTCCAGCATATTTAGAAAGTCCGTATTCCCGCCGAAGTTTATCTGATAAGTTCTTTCGAGCTTGACACCCCTGTCTATGAAGAGCTGAACTAAGGTCCTATGGAGTATGGTTGCCCCCACTTGGGACTTTATATCGTCGCCTATGACGGGAAGTCCTGCCTCCTCAAACCTCTTGCTCCAATACTCCGAAGATGCTATGAAGACCGGTATCCCGTTTACAAAAGCCGCCCCGGCATCCAGGACCTGTTCAACATACCATTTCGTTGCATCCTCGCTACCCACAGGCAAAAAGTTCACAACAACATCAACCCCGAGATCCTTAAAGATCTTTGCTATATTATCCGTGGGTCCAGGAGCTTTTATGATAACATCCGAAAGATACTTCCCTATGCTATCAAGAGTCATTCCCCTATAAACCTTTGCGTTCAGTTTGGGAACATCGGTGAATTTATATGTATTGTTTGGGGGCATAAATATAGCTTCCGATAGATCCTTACCTACTTTTCTGGCATCTATATCCACCCCAGCAACAAACTCTATGTCGCTTATATGGTATCCCCCAAGCTCAACGTGCATAATTCCGGGTATGAATTCGTCGGGTTTTGCGTCGCGGTAGTAATAAACCCCTTGCACCAATGACGATGCGCAGTTTCCTACACCTATTATAGCGACCCTGATCTTATCCTTTGCCATAAGCGGGTATTATATTGGGGAAACCACCTCAACAGTTTTATTCACTTCTCATAGTTTTGAAATTATAAAACCATTTCATCACCCATGAATATATACTTTTACCTGCTCAATTACATCTTTTATCACCTCCTCATAATCCGGGCGAAGGTTCAATTCCCCAATTTTCCTATCGACATCTTCAATAATTAACTTTGCCTCGTCAACTTTTCCATATTTTGCTAACGCCAGAGCATAATGGGCTTTCGCCATATAATACCTTCCCTCAAAGTTTTTGTCCCTTAAATCAAAGCTTATTAAGGCCTCCTCAAAGCTTTGTATGGCTTTTTCATAATCTCCCATACTTAGATAAACATATCCCAAAAGGCCCATAGCATCTGCATATTCGTTTCTGTTTATATCCTTGGTGATCTTTACCATCTCGTTAATCTGCTTTATTGCATCATGGTAATTCCCAGTATTTGCCAATATCACCGCAAAGTTGTACCTAAGCATGAATTCCCCTTTTCTATCTTTCACTTCCCTCAAGATTTTTATTCCTTTGTTAAAGTATTCCATAACTTCTTCTAAATCAGCTTTTGCGCCGAACTTTGAAGGATCGCCATAAAGTGCTAAAATATTTCTAAGCGCTACAAATAAAACCCTCCTATCCGTAGACTTTTCTATCAAGCTCTTATAAATCTCGTATTCCGCTTCTAGATTTCCTTTCCTTCCTTCTAATAAGCCAAGATTCACAAGAGCCATATCCCTAATCACGCCTTCTCCCCTATTTACAACCTCTTTTAAATAATACTCCGCCTGATTAAGGTT
>LBFQ01000046.1:8613-12957 GCA_000980735.1 Candidatus Caldipriscus sp. T1.2 | reverse complement strand
CTTTCCTGTCAAGAGATAGGAACTCCCTCTCAGTCTTTTCTATCAAAGACCTATACTCAAACCTGGGATTTACATACTGTATCTCCTTAAAAACATCAGGTACCTTTAATCCAACCTTATCAAGTTCATTCATCAAAAACCTTAAATCCCTGTCTTGATCCATTATTCCAATTAAAACCGCATTCTCATATTTGAGGGCATTTAGAAAACTTTGAAGGTTGAAGTTTAAAGGCGTTATTACAACATAAACCCTTCCCTTTGAACCTTTAAAGGCATCCAAGAGGACCATATCCTTCAAGTGTTGCTCCAAAAACTTTAAAACCTCAACGTGGGTTATGTATGGTGGGTATAGATATAGTGTATTAATCCCCCTTAAAGGTGGGGATACATCAAGCATCCTTACAATTTTAAGGTGGTAGGTTTTTCCACTTTATAATATTCATCTCGCCACCGTAGCTCAGTAGGCAGAGCGGCGGTTTCGTAAACCGCAGGTCGGCGGTTCGAGTCCGCCCGGTGGCTCTTAGATTTTATATCTAAACGCTGAAAATACAAACGAAAGGGCTAACCATTCGGAAAAGAGGTGACTCCCGCCAAAGCTCAAAAACGGATAAGGGATTCCCGCCGTAGGTAAAACCCCCATAACGGACATAATGTTTGCAAGAGTTTGATATGCGAAGAATGAGGAATAGATTATAGAAATATGTGATAAAAGCCTATCTTCGGAAAATGCGAGGGAAAGTATTCCAAAAGTTAAAATTGCGGAAAGGGTTATAACAAGGAATCCTACCATATAACCGTAAGTTTCCACGAGGGAGGAAAATGCAAAATCCGTATTCCATGCGGGTAAGAAACCGTAGTTTTTTTGTGTTGCCCCCTTTATCCCCTTTCCCAAGATTCCCGAGTTTGCAAGTGCTATTCTTGATTGGTAAGTTTGCCAAACCTTTTCGCTATGTTCTTCCGGATTTATCATAGCCAAGATCCTCTTCCTTTGGTATTCCCTCAAACCCTTTTCCCATATAAAAGGTGTTGCCAATCCCACCAACAAGATAGAAATTATTGATATCAAAAGCCATTCGATCCTTACCCGTAAGATCGCCATAACAAAAGAAAAGAACCATAAAAATAACCCAAATAAGGATTTTGAAAAGGAAAGTATGGCGCTAAAAGGTAGGGAAGTGAGGTATATAACCAAAGGTAAGTTCTTGGTTGTAATAAAAACCACCACCCAGGTTAGAAAGAGGAGTACCGTTGAGGTTGCGAGGTCGGGTTCTATCAAGATTAGTAAGGTTGGGAAAAGACCCAAAAGGATTTTCTTAAGATCCCCGTTTAAATTCAAAAGATAAATGGGTACGGTTACCTTTGCAAGTTCGGAGGGTTGAAGATTTACAAAACCCAAATTTATCCATCTTCTAACATCCCCCTTATCCAAGAAGAATACCGCTATCAAAAGCGCTATAGTGATAAGATAAAAAATGTGCGAGCTTTCTAATATGGATCTTATGTTTATTCTACTTATCCAGAAAAAGACAAAAAGCGAAATGAGCAGATAAACGGATTGCTTTATTACCAAATCCGTTCTTGGTAAAAGGTTTAGGATCCCAAGGAGGCTTAAAATGAGGGCGGAAAAGAATATTAATCTCGTCCTCAAAGGGGTATATTGTCGTGCTTTTTTGGGGGCAGGGTTTGCCGTTTATTCTTCGTTATTTTTAGAGCCTTTATCAAAACCCTCCTCGTTTTTGAGGGTTCTATTACATCGTCTATGTACCCCAAAGATGCGACATAATACGGGTTTGTGAATTTTTCCTTGTACTGGTTTATTAGGATCTCCAGCGTCTTTTGGGGGTCCTCGCTGTTCTCAATTTCGCGCTTATATATGATTTTTACCGCCCCTTCCGGTCCCATAACCGCGAACTCGGCCGTTGGCCACGCGAAGTTAAAGTCCGCCCTTATTTGTTTTGAAGCCAAAACGCAATAAGCCCCCCCGTAAGATTTTCTTGTTACCACCGTGATTTTCGGGACGGTAGCCTCCGCATAAGCAAACAGGAGTTTTGCCCCATGCCTTATTATTCCCCCATGTTCCTGCTCGGTACCTGGTAAAAATCCTGGCACATCCTCAAATGTAATTATTGGTATGTTAAAGGCATCGCAAAACCTCACGAACCTCGCCGCTTTAACCGAAGCGTTAATATCAATTGCCCCGGCAAGGTGTAAGGGTTGTTGGGCAACTATTCCAACCACCATCCCACCAAGCCTCGCAAATCCCACTATTATGTTGGGTGCGAAGTGCTCTTGAACCTCAAAGAATTCTCCGTTATCAACAACCCTTTTTATCACCTCCTTCATATCATAAGCCTGATAAGGATCCGTTGGTATGATATAGTTAAGATCCTCATCTTCCCTATCCTCCGGATCTCCCGTATCAACAAATGGGGGCTCCTCGGTGTTATTTGATGGAAGGTAAGATAGGAGTTTCCTTATTCCTTCAAATATCTCCGTTTCCGTGTCATAAACAAAGTGGGCGACTCCGGATTTTTCCGCGTGTATATCCGCCCCTCCAAGGCTTTCATGATCCACATCTTCGTGGGTTACAGCCTTTACCACTTCGGGTCCCGTGATATACATATAGCTCTGCCCCCTCCTCATAAAGATGAAGTCCGTTATGGCAGGACTATAAACAGCCCCTCCCGCGCAGGGCCCCAAAATGGCGGAGATCTGGGGAATAACCCCCGATGCCAAAACGTTCCTTAAGAATATCTCCGCATAACCCCCCAAGGAACCTACCCCATCCTGTATCCTGGCTCCACCGGAATCGTTTAAACCTATTACCGGTATTCCCACCCTTAGGGCAGTATCCATTATCTGCACGATCTTTTTCGCGTTGCTTTCCGAGATTGTCCCACCCATCACCGTAAAGTCGTGGGCAAATATTGCAACAGGCCTCCCATCTATCGTCCCAAAACCCGCAATCACTCCATCACCAAGGTATTTCTCTTTAACATCCGGATTTCTATGCATAACGAACATCCCAATTTCCATAAAAGATCCATCGTCCAGGAGATATTCTATCCTCTCCCTTGCGGTTAGCTTCCCTTTCTCGTGCTGTCTTTTTATCCTCTCCTCACCTCCACCCTTAAGGGCCTTCTCCCTATACTCCTTAAGTTGCCTGAGTTTTTCCTCTATGCTCATGTTTCAAAGAAAAATTTTAATTCCCTATCCGCGCTCTCTTTAGAATCCGAAGCGTGGACGATGTTTCTCTCTATGCTTTCACCGTACATAAACCTTATCGTTCCGACTCTAGCCTTTTTCGGATCCGTCGCACCTATAAGCTCCCTAACTTTTTCCACCGCATTTTCCCCCTCCACCATTATCCCAACCACCATACCGCCCGTAATATAATCAATCAAGCTATTGAAAAACTCCTTACCCCTATGAACCTCGTAAAACCTCTCCGCTTCCTCCCTCGTAAAATGTTTGCTCCTTATTCCCAAAATCTTAAAGCCGTTTTCTTCCAAGATCCAAATTATCCTCCCTATAAGCCTTTTCTCAACGCCATCGGGTTTTATCATAAGTAATGTCCTCTCCATAGTCGCAAATTCTACACCCGTATAATTGAAAGTTAAGGAGGAAAAGGGAGATATGGAGATAAGGATAATTGTACCAGAGGAAAAGCTTTTGGAGGTTTTTGGCGCTTATGATGAGCGCCTTAAGGAGCTTAAGAGGATGTTTCCATCCGTCAAGATCTCAGCAAGGGGTTCGGAGCTGAGGCTTAGGGGTTCGGAAAGCGACGTGGAGATGGTTAGGGAGAAAATAATGAGGATGATAGAGGGAGGGGACATATACGATGGCGAGGAACCCTACGATGAAGAAGGCGATGTGATAGTTACCTTTAAAAAGAAGATAAAACCCCTTACCGAAAACCAAAAGTTGTACATCCGTATGATAGAAGAAAACGATATAGTTTTTGCCGTGGGTCCCGCGGGAACTGGGAAAACCTTCCTTGCGGTTGCTATGGCGGTGAAGTACCTGAGGGAAGGAAAGATAGAGAGGATTATACTTACTAGGCCCGCGGTGGAAGCAGGTGAAAGCTTAGGTTATCTTCCCGGAACTTACGAGGAGAAGGTTTACCCTTACCTTATTCCCCTATACGATGCCTTATATTCTATGATACCTTACGATAGGGTTAAAAGGATGATGGAGGCGAGGATAGTGGAGGTGGCACCGCTTGCGTATATGAGGGGTAGGACGTTATCCGATGCCTTTATTATCCTTGATGAGGCACAAAATACAAAGGCGGTCCAGATGAAGATGTTCTTAACCCGCATAGGTCCAAGATCAAAGGTGGTA
>LBFQ01000046.1:1387-8537 GCA_000980735.1 Candidatus Caldipriscus sp. T1.2 | reverse complement strand
GTGTTCTTTGATAAGGAGGACGTTTCAAGGCATAGGATCGTTAAGAGTATAATTGAGGCTTACGAAAGGCACGGTTTGTGAAGGGAAATTTAAAGGCGTGGATAATCTCCATCGTAATAGCGTTAGGTGGGCTATTTTACGAAGATAATCTAAACTATAAGAAGGGAGATGTTGTAAAAAAAACCATAATTGCGGATACGGAAATAAGGGTAAAGAAGGCGCCCGAAAGGTTGAGGCAGGATAGCCTAGATATAATAAACCTTTCCCCGCCCGTTTACAGGAGGGTAGATTTTTACGAAAGGTTTAACGTTTTGGCAGAAAGCCTGTCAAAGGTTTTCCCGAATTCCGACTATCTCCGCAGAAGAGCATTGGCGATATTACAGAAGGGCATAATCGAACCGAAATTTGAAGGCCAGATCATAATATACGATAGGGGAAACTTTTTTGAGGTGGAAGGCGGAAAGATCCAATCCTTAGGTGAGCTTTGCAGGCAAAATGACACCTTATGCCTTTACCTATTTCCCACCCTCATTTACGATTCTTCCCTAACAAAGAAATACATACAATCTAAACTTCAAGCCCTTTCCCCGTATGAATTCGTGCTAAAACCTGGCGATGTTGTGGTATCAAGGGGTGAAATAGTGAGCGATACAACCCTTCGGATTTTACAAGCTTACAAGTTAGAAACCTTAAGGCCCAAAAGGGTGGCCTTCTTTATTTTGGGGGTATTGCTTGGACTATTTACTTTAGTCGGCTTTTATCTTAGAAAATGGGATCTTCCATCCTCCGCTTCCGTTTTTGTATTTTCCGTAGTTTATCTTCTTGAGATTCTCCTCCACTATTTTACAAACTTATCCCCATTCTTCACCATTTCCCCTATTATAGCCCTTGCGGTATCATCTTTGGATACACCCACATTGGGCGTGGTCTTAAGCGCAATCCTCGCGATAATGAGATCGGCAAGTTATGATTTCTCTTTAAGTTTGCCCCTTTATATTGGTTCAATGGCTTTAGTGTCCTCGGCAGGAGTAAAGTTCATAAAAAGTAGGTCTCAAACGATTTATATAGCAATTTTTATGATAGTTGCGGGAATTACGAGTGTTCTGATTTCCTTACCATTTATGGGTGGTTTTGAGGCTGTTCCCCTTAAAGATATCTTTTATTCGGTTTGGCCATCCTCAATAGTTTCAACGGTGGCTTACCTTATGTTCCTCCCGAATATAGAGGCAATTTTCCATAAGGCGACGGAATATACCCTACTTGAACTCGCATCCCCAAACCATCCACTCCTTAAGGAGCTGGCGGAAAAGGCGCCCGGAACTTACGTTCATTCGCTATCTGTGGGAAATCTCGCGGAGGTGGGAGCTAGGGTTGTGGGGGCAAACGCTATACTGGCGAGGGTTGGAGGATATTACCACGATATTGGAAAAATTTATAATCCAGAATTCTTTGTGGAAAATATGGTGGAAGGCAATAATCCCCACGAAGATCTTGATCCCATAACCAGCGCTAGGATAATAATATCCCATGTTAAGAAGGGGGTTGAACTTGCGCGGGCATACAACCTACCCGAGGAAGTAATTAGAATAATAGAATCCCATCATGGAACCACGCTTCTTCTCCCATTTTACCTTAAAGCCAAGACTTCAAAACTCCCTTATTCAGAAGAACAATTCAGGTATCCGGGACCCAAGCCTAGGACCGTTGAGGAGGCGATAGTTATGCTTGCGGATTCGTGTGAGGCGGCTTCGAGGAGCGCGGAGAGCGAAGGAGAAATAAGGGAAATAGTGAATGTGGTATTTGAAGAAAAGATAAAGGATGGACAGTTGGACCTTGTGCCATTATCAAGGTGGGATCTGGAGAAGATAAAGGAAGCCTTTATCCCAATCCTTCTAACGTATAGGCATACCAGGCCAAGATATACAAAGAAAGAGGGAGTGGATGAAGGGTAGGGTAATAGTAGGGCTTTCTGGGGGGGTTGATAGTTCTGTTTCCGCCTACCTTTTGAAATTACAGGGATACGAGGTTATAACCGCATACGTTTTGCTTTATAAGGAAGCCCAAAACCCTTACGCATGCTGTGGTTTGGGTTCCATACAGTTCGCAAGAAGGGTAGCAATAAAGCTGGGTTTGGAATTCTACGAGATTGACTATTCCGAAGGTTTTAAGAGGGATATTGTTGGGTATTTCATTCGCGAATATTCAAGGAATAGGACACCTAACCCTTGCCTTTTCTGCAATAGGGATTACAAAATAAGGGCATTATTTGACCTTGCGGAAAAATTGAAAGCGGACTTCGTTGCAACCGGACATTACATTACGAAGGGGATCATCCAAGGGGTTGAGGTTATGCGTAGGGGAGTTGATAAGAAAAAGGATCAATCTTACTTTATGTTCAGGATCCCGAGAGAATGGATCCCAAGGTTGTTATTTCCCGTTGGGGAACTTACGAAGGAGGAGGTGAGGAAGATAGCACTTGAGGCAAACCTTCCAACAGCAAGGAAACCCGAATCTCAGGATTTATGCTTTATAGATGGGGATTATAGGGATTTCTTAATAAAGCACAATGTGGAACCAAAGGGGGGTAAGTTTATCTATAAAGGTAGGGTCGTGGGGGAGCATAGGGGTAGCTTCTTTTACACGGTTGGGCAAAGGAGGGGTTTAAACGTATCCTTAGGGAAAAGGGTATATGTAAAGGGGTTTGAAAATGGGGACGTGATCCTTGATGACCTTGAAGGGGTTATGGCCAAGGCGATTTTGGTAGAAGATCTTAACTGGCATTTTTTCCCTGGGGAGGAGTTTGAGGCGGATGTGCAAGTCAGGGCGGGAATTCAAACTTACAAAGCTCTCGTTAAGGCGTACGAAAACTCGGCTTATGTTGAATTTTACGAAAAGGCTTTTGCCCCAACGCCCGGTCAGGGTGCAGCGTTTTATTTTGGGGATCTACTGCTGGGTGGTGGAACGATAGAAAAGGTTTTTTATTAAAATATAATGGCGCTTGCAAAACTCACCGCGGAGTTTGTCTCCTCCTCGTATGAAATCTTATACGACAAAACCTTACACTTTGCCTTCCCGCTGAAAAATTTCATAAGGGCGTAAACCGCTGGTACCGCGTCTATCCTCGTCGGATTTTGATACATCTTGTACCAGGATAGCAAGCTTTCCGCTTCCAAACCCTCCAAAATTTCAAGGAACAACCTATCTGAAAAACGTAGGTTTTCCTCATCTATTCCATTATCCCCGAACCTAACACCAACATGGCTCATATCAACGCTTGCCACTATAACAAAATCTTTCCCTTCCAAAACCCTTGACAGGGCATCAACAAAATCTTCTATTTTCTCGTAATCTTTCGGTTCATCCGCCAAGAATATAAACGGTAGGACTTTAATTTCCCTCTCGGGAAATAGTGCTTTTATAAAAACTGACGGGAACTCTATGGAGTGTTCATTCCTGAAAGCTATTGGATCGGAGAATAAATCAAAATCTAAGATAGAGTTTAGCCTTTCCAACGATTTCTTATCCGTCTCCAAAACCCCGAGCGGAGTTTCAATATCCATAATTAGGGCGTTTATGGGATTTGATATATAGGAATGCGCTATCCCGAAAATCACAAAGGTATCCGCCGAACTCCTATAAAGTGCCCTCAAACCCTCAAGATAAACCTCCCAACCCCTCCTTGGGTCTATATGGGGTATCACAACACCCCTAGGCTTTGCTAAGATCAGACTTTCTATCCTCTTCGCCGGCGCGACCATATTCAGAAGATCCTCAGCCCTTTCGGGATATGCCTCCCCCGCAAAAACCATAGGCCTTATCTTAAAATTTATAAACTCCTCCGTTATTTCCGAATACCTTTTCCTAAAGTCCTCGTTATCCAAGAGGTACCAATTGTTTAACTTTTCAACAAAAGCCAAAACCTCAGTTGGACTTTATCTCGTATCCAGGTTATGTTTTTATATTCGTTTGCTATCTCAAAAATATCCCTTGATCCATCCATAAGGCTTAAGAGCAATGCCGCACCCGAAGATACCATTATGGGCTCGGGAGTTATTCTCAGAGGGTCTATTAGGATCACCCCACCATCAAACACCCCAACCTGCAAGGGCCTTAACTTGGGTTTTTCCATAATTTTAAATTCTAACGTCGCTCGGTTTCTATGTCCTTTAAAACCGTATCCCTTTCCGCCTGAAATCCATAAAGGTAAGCATCCACAAAGGCGTCCGCGGAAGTATAACCCCAAACCGCCAAGTTTATTATAATAGCCCCCAAGAATTCTGAAACACTCCTGTTATCCCCCCTTGCCCTATATTCGGAATATTTTATGAACGTGTAAGTTATGGATGCCAAAGATAAACCCCCCAATATCAAACCTTTTATCTTCCTACCGTTATAAAACTGCCCCCAGCCCGGAATTATAGCAGACATAAGGGCAGCTTTTGTTGGTGATCTTAAAAAATACATCCTTCCTTTTGAGGGTATCCACACTGTCTTGAATTTGTAAAACAATTGATAAGAGCATCGGGGAATTCTAAGGAGGATATCCTCTTTAAAATTCCCGTATGAAGGTTCTTATAGCTGGGGGAAGTGGGCTTGTGGGGTCGCACCTTAGGGAATACTTTAAGGGCAAGTACGAGGTTATAAACATAAGCAGGGATCCAAAAAGGGGAATAACATACGAGGATTTCCCAAAATATTTGGATGATGGGGATGTGGTGATAAACTTAGCGGGGGAGAATATATCAAAGAGGTGGAGTAAGGAATTCAAGGAAAGGTTAGTCTCGTCGAGGGTTCAAGCGGGTAGAAGTTTGGTGGAAGGAATTAGGAAATCGGGGAAGAAGCCTAGGGTTTTTATACAGGCTTCCGCCGTCGGATATTACGGTAGGGACAGGGAAGAAATCTTTACGGAAGACAGCCTCTCTAAGAGGGCGGATTTCTTGACGGAGGTGGTTAAAGAATGGGAAAATTCAAGCAGGGAAGTTGAGGATCTTGGAATAAGGAGGGTGATAGCAAGGTTGGGGGTGGTTCTAGCAAAGGATGCAAAGGCGTTCAAGCTCATGGTTTTACCCGTGAAATTCTTTGTTGGTGGGATTTTGGGGGATGGAAAGCAATGGATGAGCTGGATCCACATAGAAGATGTATGTAGAGCATTTGAGTATTTCATAGAAAACGAAAAATCCTCGGGGATATACAACCTAACATCACCATATCCGGTTACGAATGCGGATTTTATGAGGGCATTGGCAAGGAAGCTTAAAAGACCCCTAATTTTCAGGGTTCCACCTTTTGCTTTAAGGTTAATTATGGGTGAGGTCGCGGATTACATAGCCCTTGAGGGTCAGAGGGTAATACCCAAGAGGCTTTTGGAAGAGGGTTTTAAGTTTAAATACGCACTTTTGGATGAAGCTCTGGAAGATCTGTTAAAATAAACACCCTTAAAATACCGCCTTAATGAAGGTGGAAGATTTTATTGTAAAGAAGGCGGATGAACTGGCGGAGAAGCTCGCAAAGAAAATGGGGTATTACCTCGTTGATGTTGATTGGAAGTTTAACGGGAAGAAGGGGTATCTTAGGATATACATAGATAAACATGGGGGAATTACTATAAGGGATTGCGAGAGGTTTTCAAGGGCTTTCTCCGACATACTCGATGCGGAGGATTTCATAGAAGTTCCCTACGTTTTGGAGGTTTCATCACCCGGTTTGGACAGAAAGCTCGTAAAACCCAGGGAGATAAATTGGGCTTTGGGTAAGAAAGTCAGGGTGATCCTAAAAAACGGCGAAACCCTTAGGGGAAAGCTTAACTATTACAATGAGGAAGAAAACGTAATAGGGGTTGATGATAGGTTCTTAAAGTTTGATGAGGTTGCAGTTCTTCAGCTTGATTGGGAAAGGAGGTAAAGATGGATATAAGGGAGATAAAACTGGCTTTGGAGGCGTTTGAACACGAGCACAAGGTGGAATCTGAAAGGGTCGAAAGGGCATTTTACGAAGCTCTAAGGGATGTTTTTATTGATAAGTACAAATATCACCATCCAAAGCCAAAATCCGTAAATCCGGAGGTGGATCTTGATAAAAGTAAAATCCTTGTAAGGGTGGAATTTCCGGAAGATGAAATAAGAGTCATAAAGGCACCCCTAAGGGGGATCTTCAAGCCCAAGAAGAGGGAAGGTGAGGAGGTAAGGTACGGGGATGTTTTGGCGCTAATAAGCGTTGATGGGAAGGATGTTGAAGTAAAGTTCGATTTTCCTGGATTCGTGGGAGTTATAGAGCAGGTTAATAAGAGGGCGGGGGAAAACGTAGAGGTTGATGAAGAGATAATAACGCTTAGGCTAGTATCCAGGGAGGTAGTTATAACCCCAGATAGGTTCTCACATCAGGATGTCCAGAAGCTTAAGGAGAGGTTCCTTTACAGGATAAAGGGGGAGATCCTTAAGGCTAGGATGCCCAAGCTTCAAGCACATATAAACAAGATAATTACGGGTAAGATTCAAAAGGTGGATAAGAAGAGGGGGGTATTCGTCGGGTTTCCGGATCTTGGGCTTGAGGGTATAATTCCACCGGAGGGTATGATTCCGGATGAAAGCTATAAGGCTGGGCAGGATATTGAGGTTGTAGTTTTGGGAATAGAAGAGAGGACAAGTTATCCCCTTATCCTTTCAAGATCCGATCCCAGGTTTATTCAATCTCTTCTTGAAAGGAGCATACCCGAAATCTCGGAAGGTACAATACAGATAGTTGGTATAGCGAGGGAAGCGGGCGTAATGACGAAAGTTGCGGTAAAATCAAAGGATCCCATGGTTAACCCCGTTACAGCCCTACTTGGACCAAAGGGTACCAGGCTTTTTGCCATAAAGTCAAGGTTACCGAAAAACGAAATAATAGACGTGATCCCTTTCGATCCGGATCCAGTAAGGTTCGCAGTTTTGGCTTTACAACCCGCAAAAGGTGCTTTGGCGGCGTATGATACCAAAGAGGAAGTGGAGGGAGAAATTAAGGAGGTTATTAACGTGTATTTTGATGATGAGGAGGAGATCTTGAAGGCGAAGGGAAGGGATGGGATAAACGTAAAGCTCGTAAGTAGGTTGGTTGGCAAAAAGGTGAATGTCTTGCATATAAGCGAGTTTGTTCCTCCTAAGAGGGGTGTAAC
>LBFQ01000046.1:0-1298 GCA_000980735.1 Candidatus Caldipriscus sp. T1.2 | reverse complement strand
GAGGATCCCCATTTTATCACCTTTATAGATACTCCGGGGCATGAAGCTTTCACCACCCTTAGAGCTAGGGGTGCCCAGGTTACGGACATAGTAGTTTTGGTTGTAGCGGCGGATGACGGGGTTATGCCCCAAACAGTTGAGGCTATAAACCACGCAAGAACCGCTGGGGTACCCATAATTGTGGCAATAAACAAGATAGACCTTCCGGGTGCGGATCCCCAGAGAGTAAAGAATGAACTTATGAGGTACAACCTTGTACCCGAGGAATACGGGGGTGATACCATAGTCGTCGAAATCTCCGCAAAGAAAGGTATAGGTATTGATGACCTCCTTGATGCAATAATTCTCAAAGCTGAAGAGATGGGCCTAAAGGCTCCTTATGATGGAAGGGCAAAAGCTACCATAATAGAGTCCAAGCTTGATAAGGGTTTGGGTCCCGTGGGTAGTGCAATAGTGAGGAGTGGAACATTAAAGGTGGGTGATGCATTTTGGTGCGGGCCTACATATGGAAGGGTAAGGATGCTCTTAGATGACAAGGGTAGAAGCTTAAAGGAGGCAACACCATCAACACCCGTATTGATTGTGGGTTTTGAGGAGGTACCAAGGGCGGGAGATACCCTTATAGTGGTTGAAGATCTTAACGAGGCGAGGGAAAAGGCGGAAGAATACAAGGAAACCCTAAAGTACCAAATAGAGCAAAAACAGCATGTTAAAATTGCCCGGATGATCCAAGAGAAGCTCGCGGCGGGTGAAAAGCTAAAATTACCCATAATAGTCAAGGCGGATACCCAGGGTTCGGCGGAGGCGATAGTGGAGGCCCTTTCAAAGATGAAATTTAAGGAAATAGAGTCGGAGGTCATTCATTACGCGGTCGGAAATATAACCGTTACCCACGTTGAACTTGCCATCGCATCAAACGGGATAATATTGGGCTTTAACACCAAGGTGGATAGCTCTGCCAAGGATCTTGCGGAGGAGAGGGGTGTACCGATAAGGCTTCATAGGATAATTTATTCCCTCCTTGATGATGTTAGGGATATACTATCGGGACAGCTTGAGCCCGAAATTGTGGAAAAGAAGATTGGGGAAGCGGAGGTTAGGGCGGTATTCCAAACTTCTTCTGGAAACGTCGCGGGTTGCTATGTTTTAAACGGGGTAATAAGGAGGGATGCGAAGATAAGGGTGAAGAGGGAAGGAAACGTGATAGCTGAAACAAGGGTAGCTTCCCTTAAGAGGTTTAAAGATGATGTAAGGGAGGTTCAGCAGGGGTACGAATGTGGGATAAGGCTAGAAAACTT
>LBFQ01000045.1:10352-16346 GCA_000980735.1 Candidatus Caldipriscus sp. T1.2 | reverse complement strand
CCTAAGGGTTTGGAGAAGCAAGTAAAGGGGTTTGAGAGCGTTTTGAGGGCGAGGCTTGATGATGCCCTGTTTTACAAAACCGAAGACCTTAAAAAGAGCCCGGATCATTTCGTTGAGAACCTAAAGGGTATTACTTGGTTAAAGGGTGTGGGAAGTCTTTACGATAAGGTGGAGAAAGTTAAAGTGGTATCCTCAAGGATCTCAGAGCTTGCAGGTGTGGAAGATTCCAAGGTAACCAAGGTTGCACGTTATTACCTTTTTGACATATCAACCTCAATGATAAGCGAAGGTAAGGAATTTACGAAGCTTGAGGGGAAGATAGGGTATTACTATTGGAGGGAAATTTATGGAGAGGAGGATTTCGCAAGGGCTATTTACGATTCCCATCTTCCAAAAGGTAGGGATTTTCCTAAGACTAAGGAGGGACATATAGTTGCATTAGCCGACAGCTTAGTTCAAATTAAGGGACTGCTTGATATGGGTTATAAATGGACATCTTCAAGGGACCCTTTGGGAATAAGGGCATCCGCCAGAAGGTTCGTTTCCCTTCTACTCTACGATAACGAAAACTTTGTTTTGGGAAAGATCCCATTTTCCGAGTTCTTAAACCTAATTTCCCCCCATTCCGCAATTTTTCTTTCTCTCATTGAGGATATCTTACCTTCCGCATTGGAATTCTTACAAAACAGGTTCAACTATCCCTATTATCCAAAATCCGGCGATTTTGCGGTTCTAACCTTCAGGGCAAAAAACTTGTTCCTGGAGATGGTAAAGGCGAGGGTTTTGGAGGATTTAGTTTCCGAAAGGTTTATCACAATAACCAAGAGGGTAAAAAATATCCTTGAAAGTAAGCCGGGAAGATTCTTGGATGATAGCGGGAACGAATATTATGAGGGGAAGTTGGAGGAATACCTCTTGCATCTTGAAGGTAAGCTGAAAAGGGCAAGGGAAACGGAAAAGGTAATTTGGAATCTTGAGGGGGAAAAGGTTTTTGAGATTTGGATGGAGTATGGAAAGGAACTTTTGGGGCTTTATGAGGTTTTGGATGAGTTCTTCGCAAACGTACCTGTTATGGTATTGGATGAGAAAAAGAGGGAAAGGAGGCTAAATTTAATAAGGAGAGCATATGATTTTATAAGCGAGATAATTAGGGAGGATAAAATGGGGGGGATCACAACCTTATTATCCCCTCCACCCTCTCCTCAATGAACTTTTGAACTATTTCCCATTCCTCATAAAGGGAAAGGTTTTTCCTGTATTGGGGGAAATATTCTTCAAGCTCGTCAAAGGTTTCATCCCTCAAACCTCTTAATTTAAAGGCTTTATATGCGCAGAGAAGTTCTGCGGATAGAAACATCAGCATAAATTCCGCCAACTTTAGGAGCCTTAAGGTACCTCCGAAGCTCATAGGGACCCAATCTTCCTGATCGTTCCCCGTTGGGACGGATTGATAGGAATAAGGTGTTGATAGAACTTTACTTTCAGCAAATATTGAAGCTAATGCGGTTTGGAGCATCATCAAACCCGGATCCTTCCCCGGATTCGCAGACAGCATATACGGTAAATCCGATTTATCGCTCAAGATATAAAAAACCCTCCTCTCAATAGAACCCAGAAAAGCGGTTATACCAATTGCCAAAATGTCGCTTGCAAAGGAGATACTTTGCCCATGAAAGTTCCCCGTTGAGAAAATCCCCCCGTCAGAAAAAATTGGGTTATCCGAGCATCCGGAGGAAAGCTCCCCAAATATCCCCTCCGAAACTTCCAAAGCCCTTAAAAGTGGAGATGTTATCTGAGGGAAGCATCTAAAGGAATAAGGATCCTGAACCCTTTTACCATCTTCTTCCTTCTCTACGAATTTCCAAATCCTCTCCGCAATTTTTAATGCATAACTATCCCCCATCATCTTTACCGCCCTTGGATCAAATGGCGCCTTCCTCCCCCCTATAGCCCTCCAAGAAAGGTAAAATACTTTATAAGAAAATTCCAAGAGGTTCCTTATCTCGTAAATTGCCAAACCCAAGTTTGAAAGGGAAAAGGAATAACCGTTTATCAGGGCAAGGGCCTCCCTCGGCTCAAATGAGATCGGTTCTAAATTATACATTCTATGTGCTACTATTGAGGGTACCTTGTTGCGGTTTTTAAGGTAAACCCAACCCTCACCCATCATAGATAAGGCTATATGAGAAAGCGGTGATAAATCACCGCTTGCCCCAACCGAGCCGTAAGCATAAACCACGGGCGTAATACCCAAATTCAAGAATTCCTCCAACCTTTTCAAAACCAAAGGCCTTATCCCTACGCCCCCGTTAATTAAATGTTTTAACCTCAAATACATCGCCCCCCTAACGAGGGGAATAGGTAAAGGTTTTCCCGTTGAGGTTGAATGGCTCCTTAGGGTTAAGATCTGAAAATCCCTTAAATCTTCTTCCGAAAGCCTTATTTCCGCCATAGGTCCAAGTCCCGTATTAAATCCGTATATCACCTTCTCCTTTGCAAGCTCGTAAAACTCCCTATTTCTCTTTTCCAGATTCTCCAGATCTTCTTCCTTAATTTCTACCTTTTTTCCAAAAGAAACCTCCCAAAGCTCCCTCAAAATTCCCATATTTTGTATTCTAAGTCCGAAGCCCACCTTATAATACTTTCTTTGCCGGGGTGGCGGAATGGCAGACGCGGCGGATTCAAAATCCGCTGGGCTTCAACGCCCGTGCGGGTTCAAGTCCCGCCCCCGGCACTATCCGAAAATTCCTAAAATATTCCCTTGCAATATTGGGTTTGATCTTTGCTTTATACCCGATCTTTAAAAACGGCCTTCCGGATATTAAATTTTCCCCTTCAAGTTTCCTCTTATCGGTTTTGATAATGCTCCTTGCTTATACTCTCTTACCCGTCATATGGTTCTTCGTAGCTCAAATCTTCGTAATATTCATCTCCTTCCCGGATGCGGTATTTTCTTGGTACCTATCTTCCATAGGGAGGTACATACCTGGTAAGGTTTGGCAATTTGTGGGCAGGGTAGCGATCCTAAACCATCCCTCCGGATCCGTATTTTCCGCAACGTTATACGAGCACCTAATTTTAATGGCGGGCGCAGGGCTCTTTTCCCTGATCTTCCCAAAATTTTTATACATCCAGCTGGGTATAATATTTGTTTTGCTTTTGGTTATCTTCACTTGGAAATTCTCCATTAAAACCCTAATTCCCCTAATTTTGTCGGTTGTTTATTGGTCTCTTGTCGGCCTTTCCGCGTACTTCACATCAAGGGCTCTAAATCTCAAATTCGGTTATCCGGAGATCTCCTTCGTTTATTCCATTTCTTTCGTGGCTTCTTACGTTCTGCCCTTAACCCCCGCGGGTTTGGGGATAAGGGAGGGAATAATCTCCCTCCTTATGGGTTATGACCCAGCCTCTTCATCCTTTGCGATTCTAACAAGGCTAATAATTTTGATTGTTGATATAATTATGCTTGCTTTTGGTTTCCTTTATAAGAGGTTCGCAAGGTAAAGTCCCCCGTAAAGGGAAGGATTTTCAAGCTTTGCCTTTACGATGGGAACCTCAAACCTGTACCCCACCTTCCTTCTTAAAATCTCTTCCATCATACTATCCTTAAAAAGTTCAAAGGCGTTTGATATTCCACCCCCCACGACTACGATATCCGGATCAAAGGCGGAGATCAGGTTTGAAATTAAAACCCCCAAGTACCTCCCGTACTCATCCCAAAGAGATCTTGCCAAATCTAAACCCATCTTTGCCATATCCTCCAAGACCTTCATATCGGAAGGGGGATTTTGCCCATGTCTTAAAAACACCCTCCTAACCCTCTCCAAAAAATAATATTCCCCCAAGAAGCTCTCCGCACATCCGAAGGAACCGCAATTGCATGGGGGACCGTTTATATCTATCACCATATGCCCAAATTCCCCCGCAAAGTTGTTTTTACCCCTTAATAGTCTCCCATTTATTATCGCCCCTCCACCTACACCGGTTCCAAGGGTTATTCCTACCGCGTTTTTATAACCCTTCGCGGAGCCGTAATGGTATTCACCAAGGATAAAAAGGTTCGCGTCGTTCTCAACTATGGGGTAAAAATCTTTAAACTCCTCGTAAAGGTTTAAACCCTCCCAATTCGGTAAATTGGGCGCGTGTATAACCACCCCGTCCTTAACCATACCCGCAAATCCCAAAACCAACCTATCAAAAGAAAAACCCCTTAAAAATTCCTTAAAGTCCCTTACGGAATAAACAACTTGGGAGCTTAATACCCCCTTCCTCTCAAGTTCCTCACTCGAAAAAAGTCCCCACTTTAACCTTGTCCCTCCAAAATCTACTACGAAAACCCTCACATTATAAATTCTAATCTTGAGATCTCCGCAGCGTCCCCCCTCCTAAAACCTATCCTAACAAACCTCACTCCCTTAACTTTTGGCGCCACCTCTTTAAAGAGCTTATTGACGTATTTTCTGTCCGCCAAGATCCTGAAAGCCAACCTCCGGTTGTGTAAAGTATCTTCCTTTGCGAGGTGAAGGAGCTTCTCAACGACAGCTTTAGCAGCCTTTGCTTTTACGGAGGTTGTGGTTATATAGCCATGTTCCACCATTTCCCTCGCCAAGTTCCTCAAAAGTGCCCTCCTATGCTCCCTTTCCCTTCCAAGCTTAACCCTTTTATCCCTATGCCTCATCTTTTAACTCCTCCAGTTCCTTCCAATAATCCCTACCCATCTCAAAACCCAACCTCTTAACCGCGACTTCTATCAGAGCGACATCATCCTCCGAAAGTTTAAATTCTTCCTTCAGATCCTCGGGTTTATACTTTAAGAGCTCGCCGAATATCGTTATTCCAGCCTTTTCAAGGGTTTTAACGAGCTTTGATGGTAACTCGCTCTTTAGGATGGCGGCGATGGGATCCTGCAACCTCCTCCTCTTGAACTCCAGTTCTTCTTTCGGTAGGAGTACCCTTATGGGTTTTATGGGTTTTTCAAGGACGTTCTTTAAGGCGCCAAACTGATCAAGCAGGATATCTATAGCCTCAAAGAATACCTCGGAGGGTTTTTTGGATCCATCCGTCCATATTTCAACGAAGAGCTTTTCCTTATCAAACTTTCCTCCGTAAAGGAAGCTTTCGGTATAAAAGTTCGCCTTTACTACGGGAGAAAACAGGGCATCGGTGTATATTATACCCTCAATGTTTCCCAATGTTTCCGCCAAAACCTCCCTCGTTTCGTCTTCAAGCATATAACCCCTACCGTACGCAATATATATTTCTCCGAGAAGCTGTGAGGTTGGATCTGATAAGGTTGCTATGGTTTGTTCCCCATTTACCACCTCTATCCCCGCGGGTAGATCGAGGTCCTTTGCTTTCACATCCTTCTCCCCCAAGAACTTCAATTTTACGTTTATGACGTTTTTGAAGGGTTTCTTTACCCTGAAGCGGATCTTCTTTAGGTTCAATATTATGGTGGGGACATCCTCAACTATACCAGGTATTCCGCTGAACTCGTGCTTTATACCCTCAAACCTCGCCGCTACTACCGCGGCTCCGGATGAAGATAAAAGGACCGTTCTCCTTATGGAGTTTCCCAAGGTTGTCCCAAAACCCTTTGGAAGGGGTGCCATTTCAAATCTCCCGTAATCCCCTTCCTCCTCATAGTAAACACCTTTGCTTTTAACAACATCGTTGAGCATATTCCCCTCCTACCTTGAATAGAACTCCACTATCAACCTCTCGTTTATAGGCGCGGTTATATCTTCCCTTTGAGGCAACCTTAAAACTTGAGCCTTTAGTGCATTCCTATCGATGCTAAGCCAGGATGGCGATGGTCTGTTCATCTTAAGCGCCGCTTGAAGCTCCGCGTTATTCTTAAAGTGATCCGCCACCTGTATTACATCCCCCACCTTTACAATGTACGAGGGTATATCCACCTTTTCGCCGTTTACGAGTATGTGACCGTGCCTTACAAACTGCCTTGCCTGCCTCCTATTTTTTGCAAATCCCGCC
>LBFQ01000045.1:6311-10332 GCA_000980735.1 Candidatus Caldipriscus sp. T1.2 | reverse complement strand
CTCTGTAAGGGGCCATGCTGGCCCGGTGGATATGGCCTTTTCTCAAAGGGGCATTTGTTGGTAAAACACTTTTCCCCCTTAAGATAAAGCTTTTCTCCGGTTCTCCTGCAAAGCCTACAAACCGGACCCGTATACCTAGCCATTATACCGCCCTCCTCTTTGGAGCCCTAACTCCATTATGTGGCACGGGAGTCACGTCTTTTATCGCTATAACTTCAAGGCCCGAGGCGGCAACGGACCTTATGGCCGCCTCCCTTCCCGGACCCGCTCCCTTAACCCTTATCTCCACCCTCTGCATACCCAAAGCCTTTGCTTGTTTACAAGCGGTTTCCGCCGCCTTTGATGCTGCGAATGGTGTGCTCTTCCTGGTTCCCTTAAACCCAACGGAACCCCCAGACGCCCAAGTGATGACATTCCCCTGAAGGTCCGTAACGGTAACAATGGTGTTGTTAAAGGTCGCCTGAATATGTACTATTCCTTCCGCTGGTGCCTTCTTGATCTTCTTTTTACCCTTTGTCGCCATAATTAAACCCCCTTATCCTTGCTTTTTCTTTAGCCTTGCAAAGATATTACCCCTTGGACCCTTGCGCGTTCTTGCGTTATGCCTTGTCCTCTGCCCGCGAACGGGAAGCCCAAGCTTATGCCTTATACCCCTGTAAGAGTTTATGTCTATGAGCCTCTTGATGTTCCTTTGGATCTCCGCCCTCAAAGCTCCCTCAACCCTGTAATTTTCCACTTCTTGTCTGATCTTCTGGATCTCCTCGTCCGTTAGCTCCCTCGTCCTCTTGCGGTAGTTTATCCCAGTTTTTGCCAATATATTCATTGCCAAACTTGGCCCTATCCCGTAAATATAGGAAAGGGCTATCCAGATGGGTTTATCCCTTGGAATATCTACGCCCGCTATCCTTGCCATCTTCCCTCCTTATTTTAACCTTGCCTCTGCTTATGCTTTGGGTTGCGCGTACAGATCACATAAACCCTTCCCCTTCTCCTTACGACCTTACAATATGCGCACCTCTTTTTAACCGAAGATTGAACCTTCATAAGCGGGTATTATAATGCGGTTTTATTTCCCTCCTTAAAGCGGGAAAAAGGGGGTAAGGACGGGCAAACCCAAAATAAAACGGATAATCTGATATAAAGGTGGTATTTGACGTAAAAAATTTTTCCCCCTTAAAATTACCCCTGAGGAGGTGAACGATGGTATGGATCCTGATATCAGAAATCGCGAATCCCTTCTCCACCACCAAGCCCGTCGATATTCTCAGAATAAACATAATTGACGGGTGCGGTGGTGGATGCGTAAGGGAGGTGATGGAGGAGATAGGGTCTTACTTTAGGGGTAGCATATCGGGTATGGCGTACTCCGATTTAAAGAGGGCGATATACATAAGGTATTCCGCTCCAATAGATACCGCAAAACTTGGGGAAATTTTGAGGAAGAGGGGGGTGAAGTATGAGATACGTTATTAAGGTTTTGCCGTTTGTCCTTGCTTTACCCGTTTGGGGTCAAACTTGGGCGGGTTTGAGTACGTTCGGCGGGACGAATTACGATCAGATGTGGGCCATAGATTTCAGGGGAACTTCAAGCATATCGGTTCTGGGGCTCTTTACCATATCTTACTCCATCTCGGGTAGCGATGAAGACTTTGTGCTTATAACGCCAAGCTGGCAGAGGGTGATAGGTCAGACGGGGGGAAGGGACGACTGGATGTATAAGACCCAATGGTTGAACAGCGGAAACATAGTGGTGGGTGGGACTTGGTGCAACGATGGGGGTGCGGGTCCCGGTTCATGCTATGCTCCCCTTTACGGTTTCGTGGTTGGGCTTAACAGCTCCGGAAACTTCCTTTGGGGAAGTCATGCGGACTTCTCGAATCAATGGGGATGCTCTGGAAATAGCGCCAGACAAACCCGTATCCTTCACGTTTCTCCAACGAGCGATGGAGGATTTTTGGCAGCAGGGTACTTGATGTATAATGTAAGCGATGGTTGGGGTGGTTGTACCTCTGGTGATATAGACGGTTTCATAGCAAAGTTCAATTCTTCCGGAGGCTTGTCTTGGATAAGGATAGCGGATGCGGGAAGCGATGAAATAGCCACCACCGCATTTGAGACGAGCGACGGGAATTACGTCTTGGTTGCCCCAAGCTGGTACGAAATCGGTGTTCTTAAGTTTAGCCCAAGTGGTAGTCCTCTTTGGCAGAGGAGGTACCCCAGGAGCATAGCAACATCAACCATATACTTCTCTTGGGCGAAACCCACGAGCGATGGGGGAATAATCTTAACAACCCATATAAGTGGATCCGGAGATGATGTCCTCTTCGTAAAGCTTAACTCCTCCGGAAACTTTGTATGCGCAGCGAGAATAGCAACAAGTGGAAACGATTACGGTATAGATGTTGCGGAAAGCAACAACTATTATTGGGTGACGGGTAGCTTAGGAGTTGGCGGGAACGACTTATTCATAGCAAAAATTAGGAAGGATAACTGTCAGGTTCTACAAGTTAGAAGGATCCTGTCGGGTGCGAATGAGCAGGGAAGGAGCATAGATATAAGACCATCAAGCCAGATCCCTTATGTTGCGGGATACACCAACAACTCCGCTTGGTCCGCTGGGAACTTTGACGGTTTGGTTGCGGCGGATTCGGGAGGGCTTGATACCTGCTATTGGAGAACCTATACACCTACCATATCATATCCCACCCTTTCCAACTCCGGAAGCTACACCATTTATTCCCCATCTATGTCCGTAAATTCAATAACCGTAGGTGTCCAACCCGTGAGCCTAAGCAGGAGGATCCAGTGCGGGCTTGATCCCCTCGGTGATGATAGCGAGCTGGGTACGGACGAGAAATTCTTAAGTTGCGAGGTAAATTATGCGGTGATAGGGAACAATTTGAGGATAAGGGTGAAGTCGGAGAAAGAGACGAAAATTGAACTTTACGATCCGAGCGGTAAGATGGTGTTTAGCAAAAGCGCAAAGGAGGAGGTTATAAACGTGCCCTTAAGGCGGGGGGTTTACTTCCTGAAAGTGGGGAGGAAAATTGAGAGGGTGGTTATAAACTGAAATTACCACCTTAAAATCCCCGCCTTATGAAGGTTTTGGTTTTTATAAAGAGGGTTCCTGATACCGCGGCGGTAATAAAACCTTCACAAGATGGTAAGGATATAAATAGGTCCGATATCCCATTCATAATAAACCCATACGACGAGTTTGCCATAGAAGAGGCGATAATGTTGAAGGAAAGTAAGGGGGCGGAGACCGTCGTCCTTTCGGTGGGAGACGAGGATGTGAAGGAAAACCTTAGAAGGGCTTTGGCTATGGGTATAGACAGGGCTATACTCGTTAAGCACCCTTCATATTGGAACCTAAACCCAGCCCAAATCGGGTATATAGTAAGTGAGGTTGCAAAGAGGGAAAAGGCAGACATAATATTCACGGGGAAACTTACAATAGACGATTACACTTACGCTATTGCCCCTTACATAGCGGACGCATTGGGTTATAGTCTCGTAACTTATGCCACCAAGATTGAGTACCTAAATGGGAAGGTGAAGGTGGAAAGGGAGACGGACTTGGGAAGTGAAGTTTGGGAGGCGGATTTGCCCGTGGTCATAAGCGCGGAGAGGGGCTTAAACGAGCCGAGACTTCCAAACATGAAGGGTATAATGATGGCGAAAAAGAAGGAGATAGAAGAAATTGAGATTGGGATTCCAAACTTTAATTATCACATTGAAACCTTCACACCGCCACCGCCAAGGAAGGGTGTAAAATTCCTAAACTCCGTGGATGAGATAATAAAGGTGCTAAAGGAGGAGGTGAAGATACTATGAAGGCTTTGGTTTTCGTTGAGACCATAAAGGGACAGGTGAGGGAATCGAGCCTTGAGGCTATAAGCTTTGCTAGGACCCTTGCGGACGAGGTGATAGGGGTAGTTGTTGGAAAGGATGTAGATGTTAAGGGTTTAAACAGGCTTTACGTATATGAAGATGATAGGCTAAACATACCCATCTCAAA
>LBFQ01000045.1:4017-5526 GCA_000980735.1 Candidatus Caldipriscus sp. T1.2 | reverse complement strand
GATACAGGACGTCGTCGCCAGATACAAGAGGATGTCCGGATATTACGTCCTTTGGCAACCTGGAACGGATCACGCGGGGATAGCTACACAAAACGTTGTAGAGAGGGAACTAAAGAAAGAGGGAAAGACGAGGTGGGATCTGGGCAGGGAGGAGTTCATAAAGAGGGTATGGGAGTGGAAGGAAAAGTATGGAAATTTGATAATAGAATCCCTAAAGAAGCTGGGTATTTCGTCGGATTGGGATAGGCTAAGATTTACCCTTGATGAGGGGTACAGTAAGGCGGTCATAACCGCATTCGTAAGGCTTTACGAGGAGGGTTTAATATATAGGGGGTACAGGCTTATAAACTGGTGCCCGAGGTGTGGAACCGCGCTAGCCGACGACGAGGTTGAGAGGGAGGAAGAGGAAGGTTATATATACTATTTGAGGTACCCTTTGGTGGATGGGGGGTATGTGGTTGTTGCCACCACAAGGCCCGAGACTTACCTTGGGGATACCGCGGTTGCTGTGAATCCCGAGGATGAAAGGTACAAACACTTAATAGGAAAAAGGGTAAGATTACCCTTCATAAACAGGGAAATTCCGGTAATAGCGGATAGGAGCGTGGATATGGATTTTGGGACTGGGGTGGTTAAGATAACTCCCGCTCACGATTTCAACGACTGGGAAGTTTCCGAGAGGCACAACCTCCCAAAGATCCAAGTGATAGATTTTGATGGAAAGATAAACGAGAATGGGGGACCTTGGGCTAACCTTGATAGGTTCTCCGCGAGGGAGCAAATAGTTAAAGCTTTTGCGGAGGCGGGTTTGTTGGAAAAGGTTGAAAAACACAGGTACTCTCCCGGAAGATGTTATCGCTGTTCAACCGTAATAGAGCCTCTACCTTCAATACAATGGTTTGTAAAGATGAAACCCTTAGCGGAAAGGGCACTTGAAGCTTACGAAAAGGGGGAGTTTGTAATAATACCCGAGATGTTCGGGAAGATTTACAGAAACTGGCTTGAAAACGTAAAGGACTGGTGTATATCGAGGCAGATATGGTGGGGGCATAGGATACCCGCATACTACGGTCCGGATGGTGAAGTTTTTGTTGCGGAAAGTTACGAAAAAGCTCTGGAAAAGGCGGAAAAGTTTTACGGTCAAAGGGTGGAACTTAAACAAGACGAGGATGTATTGGATACTTGGTTTTCTTCTTGGCTTTGGCCCTTTGCCACCTTGGGTTGGCCCGAGGAAACGGAGGATTACAAGGTATTCTATCCCACGCACTTCCTACAGTCGGGTTGGGATATACTCTTCTTCTGGGATGCTAGGATGATCATGGCGGGCATATTTTTCACGGGTAAAGTTCCCTTTAGGGTCCTCTATTTACACGGGCTTTTGAGGGATAAATTTGGGAGGAAATTCTCAAAGAGTTTGGGGAATTCACCCGATGTATTTGAACTTTTGGATAAATATGGGGCGGATGGCTTGAGATTCGGGGTTATGAGCCTGACGCCGGAGGGAAGGGA
>LBFQ01000045.1:2305-3343 GCA_000980735.1 Candidatus Caldipriscus sp. T1.2 | reverse complement strand
ATAGCAAAGATAGAGGAAAGATTGTCTTCGGACTTTGTTAATAAGGCTCCGGAAGATGTTGTGAGAAATGAGAGGGAAAAGTACGAATCCCTAAAGGCGAAGCTTTCGGATATAAATAGGCAGTTGGAGGTATTAAGCTAAAATCAACCCTATAATTCCCGCTTATGGCGTTATACGAAAAATACAAGAACGAGATAAGGAAGAAGTTAGCCGAGGAGTTAAACTTAAACATTATGGAGGTTCCAAGGATAGAAAAGATAGTTGTCCATGTGGGTTGGGGAAAGGAGGCGGTTGAGGATCCGAAGTCCCTTGAAATAGTCGCCCAAGATCTCGCCTTAATAATCGGACAGAAACCTGTAATAACTAGGGCGAGGAAATCCGTCGCGCAATTTAAGCTCAGAAAAGGGACACCAATAGGACTAAAAGTCACCCTAAGGAAAAAGAAGGGCTTACGATTTCCTTGAGAGGCTTATAAACTTCGCCTTACCCAGGGTTAGGGACTTTAGGGGTCTGCCAAAGAGCGGGTTTGATGGGAGGGGTAGCTATAATTTCGGTTTAAACGAGCATACCGCCTTCCCGGAGATAGATATAGATAAAGTTCAAAGGGTTTTCGGTATGGATATTACGATAGTTACAAGCGCAAAAAACGATGAGCTTGCGTATAGGCTACTCTCCGCCTTGGGCTTCCCATTTGAAAGGGCATGAAAAGATTTCTCCCCTTTCTAATTTTTTTATCCTGCGCAACTACGGAAAAAAAGGAAGAGGAAGTTATGGTAAAGAAAGCAAAGCCCATAACAGTTTCCGAGATTAAGGTTGTTGAGAAAACCCTTACCTAACGGATTACACATCTTGGCTGCGAAAAAGGATAAGCTCCCTATCTTCCATATGGAGATAGTTATAAAGGCAGGTTCCGTTTTGGATCCCCCGGGAAAGGAAGGTTTGGCGAACTTAGTGGGCTCTTTGGTAGACGAGGGCACAAAAACCAAAAATTCAACCCAAATAGCGGAATACCTCGAGAGCCTGGGTGCGAACTTTGAA
>LBFQ01000045.1:0-2285 GCA_000980735.1 Candidatus Caldipriscus sp. T1.2 | reverse complement strand
GGAAAAATCCAGGCAAATAGCAAGCATAAAAAACAGCATCAGCAACCCCAATTACGTTACCTCCATCAAACTTGACGCCCTAATTTACGAGGGAACACCCTTAGCTCACCCTACGGATGGCTACGTTGAGAGCGTGGAAAAGATCACAAAGGAGGATGTAGTCAATTTCCATAAAAATTACTGGCTTCCGAATTTATCTTATATCGTCGTTGTTTCCGACCTTGAACCGGAGGAGGCGATTGGTAAGGTTGAAAAATACTTTTCCGGGTGGCAAAGGAAGGATGTATCCCTTCCCGATATACCCCAAATAAGCGCAAAGAAAAAGTTTGAGATCTTCCATATGGATGGTATAAATCAGGCTTATATAAGGCTCGCATTTCCCGTAAATATAACGAGGAATTCCCCGGATTACAACAAGGTTAGGGTCGCGAACTATATTTTGGGGGGTTCGGGTTTCTCAAGCAGGATCCTGAAGAAAATAAGGGTGGAGAAGGGATACGCATACTCCGCTTACTCTTACGTTATGCCAAATATTGTTTGGAAGGACGGAAAATACCCATCCATATTTATTGCGGGGCTACAGACGAGGGTGGAGACTTCCGAAGATGCTACAAACACCCTTATAGAACTGATAAAAGAAGCGAAGGAAAAAGGATTTATGCAAGAGGAACTGGATGCGGCAAAGGGTTTTTATAACGGGTATATAGCCCGCCTTTCCGAGACATACTCCCAGGTTGCAAACCTCCTATCCACCCGTTATCTCTACGGTCTTCCCAATATGTTCTGGATAAAGGACATAGAGGAGATAAGGAATTTAAGCCTTGAGGATATAAACGAGGCTGCGAAGAAATACATTGATGTGGAAAATTTTGTTTTGCTCATAGTCACTGATACAACAAAGGCGAAGATCAAGAATTTGAAAATTTGAGGGTTTTTATATCAACGGGGGAGCTTTCGGGGGATAAGAACGCATCTTATTTGGTTAGAAAACTTAAGGTTTTTGGCTGGGAATTTTACGCCCTCGGCGGGGAAAACCTTAAAAAAGAGGGAGTTAAGGTGGTTGAGGATCCCGAAAGAATCTCGGTTGTGGGGCTTCAGGAGGCTTTGCTAAAACTTAAAGAAATAAACCGAATAAAGAGAAGAGTAATATCCGAGGCGATTGATGCTGATCTTATAATTGGTGTGGACTTTCCCGGTTTCAACCTACCCCTACTAAAAATCCTTAAGTCTCTGGGGAAAAAGGTTATTTATTATATCTCACCACAAGTTTGGGCTTGGGGAAAATGGAGGGTGAGGGACTTAGCTATTATGGATGGGGTTTTATGCGTTCTACCCTTTGAGGAGGAATTTTTAAGATCCTACGGGGTTAGAGCTTACTTTGTTGGACACCCTATGGCGAAGGAAGGTTTTATATCTGAAGTTATAGAAATTGAGGGACCTGTTTTCGGTTTTCTTCCGGGCTCAAGAAAAGACGAGGTAAGGAGGCTTTTACCGAGAATGATAAGAATTTCTCAGGAGATCAAGAAAATCCTACCATCCTCCAATTTCCTCTTTTCCCTACCCAAGGGCTATTCCCTTAACCTCCCAAACGCGTTCTTTGTGCATGGAAGGGGTAGGGATGTTATAAGATCAAGCGATGTTGTGATCTCTTCCTCGGGAACCGCTACCCTTGAATCCGCCCTTGAGGGAAAACCCACGATAGTCCTTTATATGGTATCCGAGATCACATATTGGGTTGGTAGGTTAATATTGAAAGTCCCTTACATAAGCTTGCCGAACATCATTTTGAGAAGGAAAATTTTCCCCGAGTTTGTCCAGCATATAGATCCTAAGGAGGTGGCTAATCTTGCGGTGGAGATGTTGGAAAGGAGGGAGGAGTACAAAAACCTATCGGAAAGTTTCTCTAATCTCTTGAAGGGAAAGTACGACGAGGTTGAGGTTTTTAAGGGGATATTGAATCTGCCTTAAAATTGGGGCTTTGAAAAGGATAACGGTTGTTGGGGCTGGGCTTGCGGGAAGCGAAGCAGCTTTAGTTGCAGCAAGTTTTGGTGTTAGGGTTTTCCTGTACGAGATGAGGCCAAAAAAGATGACGCCCGCGCATACATCCGGAAAACCCGCCGAGCTTGTATGTTCAAACAGTTTGAAGGCTAAAGACCTATATTCCGCCTTGGTCTCCTTAAGGAGGAGTTAAAGATTTTGGGTTCATTTTTGATAAGGTTCGCCCTTGAGTGCGAGATACCTGGAGGGAAAGCCTTAACGGTGGATAGGTGGTGTTTCTCACAAAA
>LBFQ01000044.1:21808-23026 GCA_000980735.1 Candidatus Caldipriscus sp. T1.2 | reverse complement strand
CAGGTCGACTCTAGAGGATCCCCAAAGCTACTTAGAGTATTTGCAAAGGGTTTATGGGAGTTTTAGGAGTTATGGTTTATCCAACGAGTTTGCGGAACTTATTAGAAAAGCATCAAGCCCAAGTAAGGGGAAGACAGTAAGGATAAGGGTTAAAAGGTGGTCACCCGAGGAGGAATTCTTCAGCGAATGGGAGAGTCTTATAAGCGAATTTTTTGGAGCACCTATAGGGAGGAGGAGGTGGTTTTATAGGGAGGAGACGGTGGAAATACCCGAGGAGATTTATAGGGCCCTTGAAAATAAGGTTTCGGAGGATGTTCTGTATGAGATTTCGGATATTTACGATAAGCTCTCCGCTTCTTTTGAAAGTTTAAGGGAAAACGGCTTTGATCCTAGGAGAATAGCAAGGAGGGTTTTGAGGTCCTTGAATCTTGAAAGTGGGGGTGAGCCAATTTGGTCATACTTTTTTGGAGGATGCGCTGGATAAAGTATCAAGTGGGCAAGGAGGCAATATAGACACCGCGGATTTCATAAAGGGCTTTGATTGGGAATGGGAGTTTTGCGGGAAAGATAATTTCGCAAATTTTGGGTTATAAAGGAGGTGAGAAAATGAACGGAAGATTAGAAGATCTTAAGGAAGAGGAGAAGAACGTTTTGGAGAGGTTTACAGTGGATCTAACGAAGATGGCGGAGGAGGGGAAGCTTGACCCTGTGGTCGGTAGGGATAAGGAGATAGAGCAGGTGATAGAGGTTTTGACGAGGAGGACGAAGAATAACCCAGTTTTGATAGGTGATGCGGGAGTAGGAAAGACCGCGATAGTGGAGGGTTTGGCTCAGAGGATAGTAAAATGGGAAGTTCCAGAATCTTTGAAGGGTAAGAGGATTTTATCCCTTGATATGGGAGCATTAATAGCGGGGACCAGGTATAGGGGGGACTTTGAGGAGAGGATAAAGAAGCTCCTCGAGGAGCTCAAAGCAAATCCAAATGTTATCCTATTTATAGACGAGATACACAACATTATGGGTGCCGGAAGGGCTGAAGGGGCCACAGACGCGGCGAACCTACTAAAACCCGCTTTGGCGAGGGGCGAGATACAGGTTATAGGGGCAACAACGGCGGATGAATATAGGAAGTACATAGAGAAGGATCCGGCACTTGAAAGGAGGCTTCAACCCATATGGGTGGATGAACCCGATATTGAGACCGCCATCCTTATGCTT
>LBFQ01000044.1:19860-21474 GCA_000980735.1 Candidatus Caldipriscus sp. T1.2 | reverse complement strand
TTGCATGCCTGCAGGTCGACTCTAGAGGATCCCCCTATTTTTGGGACCCACAGGTGTTGGGAAAACGGAGCTTGCGAAGGCTTTGGCGGAGGTGATATTCGGGGATGAGGATGCTATGATAAGGCTTGATATGTCGGAGTTCAAAGAAGAGCATAGCGTTGCAAAACTAATAGGAGCACCTCCCGGTTATGTAGGGTACGAGGAGGGAGGGAAACTAACCGAGGCGGTTAGGAGGAAGCCTTATTCCGTAATTCTCCTTGATGAGATAGAGAAGGCGCATCCTAGGGTATTTGACCTATTCCTTCAGGTATTGGATGATGGGAGGCTCACGGATAGCCACGGTAGAACCGTAAGCTTTAGGAACACGATAATAATTATGACAAGCAACCTCGGGGCGGAATACCTGAGGGAAGTTGCAAACAACTTTAATAGGGCATATCAGAATCTCCTTGAGAAGGATGGGGAATTTGAAAAGAAATTAAAGGAGCTTGAGGAGGAATTTGAAAGGCAGTTTGAAAGGGCAAAGGAAAAGGTCCTTGATGTTGTAAAATCCTACTTCAGGCCAGAGTTTCTGAACAGGATAGACGAGATAATTGTATTTAATCCCTTGCGTTGGGAGGATGTTAAGAAAATAGCCACCCTTCTCATAAACAGGTTGAACGAAAGGCTTAAGGAAAGGAACTTGAGGGTGGTTTTGGATGAAAAGGCTTTAGAATTGCTCGTGAAGAAAGGGTTTGATCCTTTGCTTGGTGCAAGGCCCTAAGGAGGGTAATACAGAGGGAAATAGAGAACAAGCTCTCGGAGCTTATAATTTCGGGTAAGGTTAAGGAGGGGGAAATAAGGATAAGCGCGGAGGGGGATGAGTTTAAGATCACCGCTTGAGGGCTTTAGTCGTTGATGCGGGAAATACGAATTTAAAGTTGGCAATATTTGAGGATGGGAAGTTAAAATTTTTGGTGATCTCATCTTATGCTTTTTTGGAAAGGTTAATGGTCCCGGATTACGATGTTGGAATTTTGGTTTCAACGGTGAAGAGTTTAAATCCCATGCTACTAAGGATCTTTCCGAGGCTTTTCGTATTATCGCCAAAAGAACTTAAAATAAAGAGCGAATACTCCTTGGATCTTGTGGGTGCGGATAGGATAGCGGGCTGCTATCCTTTTATTAGATCTAAAAAAGATGCGATAATTGTAATTTCCGGAACCTCAATTACCATAAACGTGGTAAAAAATGGGGTTTTTTATGGAGGACCTATCCTTCCACCATTTTCCAATATAAAGAGGGCTTACGGGATCCTGGCAATAGAGAAGATCAGGGGGGATACGGAAAGGGCGATAAATAGCGCAATTGAGGGTATGTTTAATGGGGGCTTAGAAACCCTTGTTGGGGAACTTAAGAAAAATTACAAAATAAATCAGATTTTTGTCTCCGACGACCTACCATATAAAATCCGGGGGGCAAAGAGGATAGAATATCCCGTAATTTTCGGTGCTTATCAATTACTTTTGGATACTTTAGAATACCCACTATGGTGAAGGTTGTGGAAAAGGCGGATGCGGATATAGTGGTAAGGTTTGAAAGGGAAGGAAAACCCGTTCTTTAAAGGGAAAACCC
>LBFQ01000044.1:17993-19461 GCA_000980735.1 Candidatus Caldipriscus sp. T1.2 | reverse complement strand
AAGGCGGTGGAAATATCAAAGAAATATAACTTTGAGGTGAAGGTTTATGAGAAGAAGGAAATTGAGAGGATGGGTATGAACGCCTTTCTTGCGGTTAATTGGGGAAGTACAAAAGAGCCTTATTTTGTTCATATAACTTACAAGCCAAGAGAGCCAAAGGGGAAGATAGTTTTAGTTGGGAAGGCCTTAACTTTTGACAGCGGTGGGCTTTCTATAAAAACAGCTGAGGGTATGATGACGATGAAGATAGACAAGAGTGGGGCTTGCGCGGTTTTGGGTATATTTGTGGGTTTAGGGGAGTTGGGTTCGGATTACGAGGTTCATGGGATATTTGCCGCAACGGAAAATATGCTGATGGGAACGCGGTCAGGCCAGGGGATATCGTTAAAACTTACTCCGGGAAGACGGTGGAGATCCTGAACACGGACGCGGAAGGGAGATTAACCCTCGCGGATGCCCTTTCTTATGCATCAGATCTCTCACCGGATTATCTTATAGATTTGGCAACTTTGACGGGGGCAGCGGTTGTGGCGCTTGGGGAATTTACCGCCGCGCTATTTTCAAACGATGAAAATTTGGCAAGGGGTATATTAAAGGCGGGGTATTTTGCGGGGGAGAGGTTTTGGAGGATGCCCCTCGAGGATCCATTTATATACGAGAAATTAAAAACTTACGATGCGGATATTAAAAACTCCGCCCTCGATAGATGGGGAGGAGCCATATATGCCGCCCTTTTCTTGAAGGAATTCGTAAAAGAGGGGATAAAGTGGGCGCATATAGATCTTGCAGGACCCGTTTTTAACTCTAAGAGGTGGGCTTATAATCCTGTTGGCGCCACGGGTTTTGCGGTGAGGACTATACTGAGGTTTATAACGGGGAGGTGAGTATGGAAAGGGAAAATATTGTAAAGCTTTTGGAAGAGTACGCGGGGAAGTTTAAAGAAGGTGAAAGGGTGGCATTAAAGGATGTACAACCGCTTGTGGATGTGTTAAAGAAATTGGTGGAAGAAGGTAAGGGTGATGTTGGTTTTTATGCAAAGTGGGTGCTATCTATGATGGATGCGGGGAAGATAGATGCGGATATAAGGAGGTACCTACTCAAGATCGCAAAAATTATGATATGGGTTTTACCCTTAATCCTTCTTTTCGGGTGTTCAAGGAAAGAGGAGGCAATAAACTATAGGCGGGAGATGAGGGAGTTTGTGAAGAAAATAGCGTATTACGCGAGGAGTTTGAACCCGAGATTCATAATTATCCCGCAGAACGGACTGGAAATTATAAAAAACGAGGATGGGGAAATAGCCTGGGATTATGTTTCCGTTATAGATGGGGCGGGAAGGGAGGAACTCCTTTATGGTTATGAAGGATTGGATGTTCCCACACCAGACAGCATAACCAATTACTGGAGGGAATATTTGGACATCCTAAAGGAAAACCATAAGAAGGTTTTGGTGATAGATTACTGCACA
>LBFQ01000044.1:15555-17973 GCA_000980735.1 Candidatus Caldipriscus sp. T1.2 | reverse complement strand
GTCCGGGTAAGGTTGAAAGTGTAGAGTACAAAATTACGGAAGCCAAAGGGGAATTTAAGGAATTGATATACTTTAGACGTACTCAAGCCAACCGTACCTATCCTCCTTCTTACCCGTTGCTATTCCTACATACTCTTCCCTGATCCTTAACGTCACCTCTCCGGGCTCACCTTTACCTATGGAGATCCCATCAACGCTCCTTATTGGGGTGACTTCCGCGGCGGTTCCCGTAAAGAATATCTCGTCCGCCACATAAAGCATCTCCCTCGGGATCATAGTTTCTATTACTTCGTATCCCAAGTCCCTCGCTATGGTTATTATTGAATCCCTGGTAATTCCGGGCAATATTGATGCATAAATGGGTGGTGTGTATATTTTTACGTTTTTCCCCTCGTACTTAACGACGAATATGTTTTCCCCCGCACCCTCGGATACATAACCCTCAGCGTTCAGTTGGATACTTTCAACCGGAAACCTTAAATTTGATACATCCGCCAACTCTCCCTTTTCGCTTGCCTTCTTTAGGGCGAGTTTATCCTTATAATCCGTCAAAACCACCGTAAGCTCCGCCTCCATTTTTGCAAGCTGGGCGTTGGCATAGTTCGCAACACCTTTGGCAAAGGCAGGTACGGTATTTGGCGCTATCCTGGTCCAAGAAGAGGTTATAACGTCCGCCCCTTCCTTTATAGCCTTTTCACCAAGGTAATCGTCCCAAAGGAAAGCCGCTATGAAATATTCGGTTGGGTTCTTCAATGGATTTACACCCAAGGGGGGTTGTATAACGGGGTCATCCGGCTCTTCCGAGATAAAGCCCCTGAATATTACGGGTCTTATATATACGAAGGGGTTCTTCATCCTCCCTTCAGCCTTCACCTTGTCAAGGACATTTTGGAGGTCGTTTTTCCTTATGAGTTCCTTCGTTATTTCCATAAACCCTTCCTCGTCAATATCCACAAACATCCTATAAATCTTTGCGGAGTTTATGAGTCTCCTGTAATGGTCCTTACCCCTAAATATTGCTATACCATTATCCGTCCTATATCCCCTTATCCCTTCAAAAACCCCGCTCGCATAGTGTATTACGTGGGAAAGGACATGTATTGTAGCCTCCTCCCAAGGAATAAAACCTTTCTTCGAGAAGGTGTTCATATAAATGTACCTTGTTGCCATCACAGGTATTTTACGGGTGAAACTCTAACAGGGATCTTGCGATTTGTTGAAAGCTTTCCACCTTTAAGCTCGCCCCCCCAACCAAAAACCCATCCAAATTTTTAACCATTGAAAGTTCCCTTGAATTTTCCGGATTTACACTACCCCCATACAGGACCTTCTTGCCCGTGAGATCTTTAATTAACGTGTGCATCTCCTCTATCTGCTCCGGTGTTGCGTTTTTCCCTGTACCTATCGCCCAAACGGGTTCGTAAGCTATTATTAAATTTTCATGATCCGGCAAACCATCAAGCTGTCTCTTCACCACGTCCTTATGCCTATTAAGTTCCCTATCTTGCAACTTCTCCCCAACACAAAGTATCACCATAAAACCCCATTCAAGGGCCCTTTTTACCTTCTTAAGGATCATTTCATCATCCTCCTTTAGGATATTTCTCCTCTCGGAGTGCCCTATTATTACCCAATTTATTCCTATGTCTTTAAGCATAGCGGGCGATACTTCCCCTGTGAAAGCCCCAGAATCCTCGTAAAATACGTTTTGGGCGCCAACGTTAATATTCCCAACAATCCTCAAAACCTCGGTTAGGAAAACGAAGGGTGGAAAGATCACCTTCTCAATGGGTAGATCCTTTAAGGCTTCATCAACCCCCTTGCAAGCTCAATTGCTTCCTTTAAAGTTCTTGGATTCATCTTCCAGTTTCCCGCTATTATCCTTCCTTCCATATTACCCCCGCCTTTAAAAGTTCATCTATAATCTCAATCGTGTCCCTCCTCGCAATTTCAAGATCTATACGATACTCCCTCGCCAAATTTTCCGCGATCTCCTCAACCGAATTTATCCCATCTTCTATTAGGTTCAGGATGTACCAAGCGGTGCTGTTCAGGATCAGGGTTTCCATATTCCTCGGCTTCCAAACCGCAACTTTATCCCCCAGGTCCTGAAAAATGAGATCCTTCTCCAAAAAGACCCTCATTTCTTCCCGAAAGTGGTGTATAAAATTAAGGTGAAGGTGGCCACGTTTATAAAAAATCCTATGTTTTCCACCCATCCCTTCCACCACTTTGGTGGAACTTCAACCCTGTCCCATGGAGATAAGTAAGGGTTTTCCTCGTAAAGGTTTATTTCCTGGGTGTTCAGCTTTATTCTTGTGAGGTCGGATGTGGGTTTTACGCCGGCCTGAGCCAAGACATCCGAGAGCCTCATACCCCTTACATACCTAACCGAACCCTGATTTAAAACCTCACCCA
>LBFQ01000044.1:13938-15341 GCA_000980735.1 Candidatus Caldipriscus sp. T1.2 | reverse complement strand
CCAAAAACTCTAACGAACAAAATATCCCCAACTCTTACCGTGTCAAAAGAAATGATAAAGCTTATCAATACCTTTCCCTAGTGAAGGTTAGCCTTTATTCCTCCTTGAACGGATGTTATGCCCGAGGATGTCCTGACGTTATCGTAAATATCCTTGTATTTGTTGGATGAGGGCAAACTTAGAGGAAAGGTGGTCTCAAAGGTTGAGTACCTTCCCGAGATCCAGAAGCATAACCAGGGTTGGACATAGAAGTCCAAGCCGAGGGAAGCCTCTATGTGGAAACCTGCGGCGTCGGAGGTCGCGTTTAGGGGTTCTCCCGCTTCAAGGCTCGCCTGAGCATACCCCACATATCCACCAACCCAGGGTAAAAGTCCCTTTCTATCCGCGTAAAGCTTTTCCGCTTCAACAAAGAATTTACCCTGAAGGCCCAAAGAGAAGAACCTAACCGTCGCATTGGGTAGGGGAATGTTTCTACCTATTTTTGCGATGCTGTCGCTGGTGTCGGGAAGTTGAAAACCCAAACCCGAGGCGTATCTCAAGGTCCTAAAGCCTAACCCTATACCCGTCCAGGATTCGTTGTTTATGTGCCAGGTTATATCAAGCCCTACCCTCTGGTAAAAGCTCGTGTCAGGGTAATCCGTTCCCTTATAAGTCCAAGAGTTATAGAAGGCTTCGGAGAAGTCAAGGGAAATTCCAAGCTGATTCCACCTTAGGAAGGCTCCGCCCCCAAGGTTGGCATTCTGCCCCCCCATACTTGAACCCTCGGTGATGTATGCACCCTTTGAGTTATAAACCTCCAATATCCTGCCCTCATAAGACGCAAAGCCGTATCCGTAAATCCCAGCATAAAGGATATTTGGACCCCCGAGCCAAGGGGGCGTATTTGAAGCGGAAAGTAAAAAGCTTATCATATTCGTACCTCCTTATAAAATTTCCCCTTTGCAAAAACCCCAACCACCCTCCCCACAAGCTCCGAACCCAAAAACGGATTATTCTTACCCTTTGATATTATATCCTCCCTCTTAACCAACCATTTCTCGTTTGGATTGAACAGGAAAAAGTTCGCCTCGTTCCCTTCCCTAATAGATGTGTCAACACCTAAGAAATTTGCGGGTTTTCTTGACATAACATCTATGAGAGTTTTTAGATCAATTTCCCCCTTCAAAACGAGGTGGGTATATAAAGCTGAGAATGCGGTTTCCAAGCCCTCTATCCCGGGCAAGGTTTCACCGACTGGAGCCTCCTTTTCGTGGTACGCGTGGGGTGCATGGTCGGTTGCTATAAAGTCTATAACCCCTTCCTTTAAAGCTCTCACCAAAGCCTTCCTGTTCTCCTCATCCCTTATTGGGGGATTGCATATGAGGTTTGGGTTGTAAATTTCCATTTTGTCCGTTGAAAAGGGG
>LBFQ01000044.1:4167-13918 GCA_000980735.1 Candidatus Caldipriscus sp. T1.2 | reverse complement strand
CCTTAATTAGTACCCTCATCAGAAAATTGGTGATACCGCAATCCTACGTACAAACTGGAAACCTATGTCCGAAAACTTTACAAGCACGGAACCTTTGGTATCCGGGTTTCTACTTTGGGAGCTGTACTCTATCCTACCCGTAACACCATCAACCGAAAGGAACAAGAGGGCATCCCTTATATCCGCCGTCGATGTACCCCTTGCCCTGTTTATTGCCTCGTACGCCACGAGGAAAGCGTCATAACCCAAAGCGGAGAAGGATGAAGGGAGGGATCCATATTCCGCTTTGTACTTTTCAACGAAATCCGCGGATTGTGGGTCGTAAGGGTTGAAGTGGGTTATAAAATAGTTTTCACCCGCGTTCTTCCCAACAAGCTCCACTATTTTCGGAACATCCCATCCATCCCCACCAAGAACTATACCCTTATACCCCTTGTCCCTCAGGTACCTTATACCTTTGGCGGCCTCGTCGTAGTAAAGGGGTAAAAATACTCCCGTGCTCTCGGGCTTTGAAGTGAAGGATTTGACGATCTCGTCAAGGGCGGAATTTAAATTGGAGGAATTTCCAGAAATTTCAACGAACTTTGAAATCTTAAGCGCGTGGGCTTCGGCCCAATCTCTAAAAGATTGCGCCAACTCAAGGGAATATGGGTTGTTGGAAAATGCAACTATTCCAACCTCCTTTAATTTCAGGAAGTCCTTTGCGGTATACGCCGTCGCCACCGCCATCTGCCTGTTACTTATGCTCACCCTCCAAACCCATTCGTTATCCGTAAGGCTGTTTAAAGTTGCGGCGGGGAGGATTACGGGGATTTTTATCTCGGAAAGTACGGGTAAAATCGCTTTAGCCTCGGAGCTGGTTATGGGACCTATTATCACCTTGGCTCCCTTTCCCTTGAGTTCCCTTAAAGCATCCGCGGTTGTCGTGGGATCGCCCGAATACCTCTCTGGATATACAAATTCTATGCGCATCCCCTTAACGCGGAAGTTCTTAGATTTTGCCGCCAAGGTTACTCCATCCTGCACGTACTTGGCGTAAGTGGCGAGCTCCCCTGTGGCGGAGTTAGGTATAAGTAGCCCTATTTTTACGCTCCTTTCGGTGGGCTGACATCCGAATAGCAGAGCCAAAGACATTAGCGCAATTCTCCCTCTCATATTGGCGGGAATTATAAGAGGGAAGAATTTACCTTGAGAGCACCTTGAATACCCTTCCTCCAACTTTTATGAAATAAACCCCCCTTGATGGGAATTTAAAATCCTTTACGTTCTTCGCCAAAAGCCTACCCGAGACATCGTAAACATCCATAGGTCCCGAGAATTTCACAACTTTTCTGTCTCCAGCTTCGGAAACCAACAAAGTTTTATAAGTTATCCTGCCTTCGGAGTGGTAATCAACGATCCATATGTCCCTTATGTAATCCCTTAAAGCGGAGAATACGGTATGACTCGTAGTATCCACGGAGGATGGGAAGATCCCGAGCAAGCTTGCCACGTAAAGGACGTTTTTATCTAACGCAAGGGTGTAGCTTGCGGATGTGTCAAGGGGTGAGCCGTCGATCTCTATGTCCGAAGGGAGCATAACTGGGGAAGAGGTTGGGTCAAACCTATACCTCATGCCCGAAACCTGCACTATGGGTTTTTCCCCAAAGAAGGCTTGGGTAGTTGAAAGAAGGTCGTATATCTGCCTTCCCGTGAAGGTGGCCAATAGGATCATTGAGTTGTTGCCAGTTATTGCGGTCTCGTCAAGTCCGTAAGGAACCAACATTAAAATATTATTCGATGTAATCCTTCCCGCCTCAAGATCCTCCGCTATCAAGAACGTTGGCCAGACCGCAACATCCGCCCCCGTTTTTACCCTCATGGCGTCAGCTACTAAATTTCCCGCAGGCGTATCTAAATAACCCGCGAAGTCCGGAAGGTTTGGGATCTCCCTTGGGGCATAACCTACGAAATCATCAAATACATTTCCGAACCTACCCTCTATGAGGCCCTTATAAACCATAAGGGTATCCCAGGTTTCGGAATCAATGGGAGTTGTGTTGTTTAACCTTATAAGCTCGTACCTTATGGGCCTCCTTGTGTTTAGATCTATCAACCAGAAACCCACCGCCTGATAGTGGGAACACGCTTCCGCGAAGTAAGTTGTATCCCCGCTCAGATTTACGATCCTTGCGGGTGATGTGTAGCATGTATGCGTGTGTCCCGAGATTATTAGATTGTAAAACCTGGTTTGTCTGGCTATGGCGCTATCCGTATTTACCCCCGCGTGGGAGAGTATTATCCTGTAATCGCAACCGAGGGCGCTTAGGGTATCCTCGTAAAGCTGGGCTATGGTTATTGGGTTTTCAAACTGAACGGGTTGTTGGGCGGGGGAGAGGATGTTGAACTCGTTGGTGGTAAGTCCGAGAACGCATATCCTTTTGCCAGATCTCACAAATACCGCATAGGGTTGAACTATTGAGGAGATGGGTAGGGTATCGGGGGTTAAGTTTGCGGAGAGAAGGGGCATGGGCATACCCACATCGGTGAGGACGGAATAAAGGCTATCGGGAGTAATATCGAACTCGTGGTTTCCCAGAGGTGATGGCGTCGGGCCTCAGAATATTCTTCAATATTCTAAGCTCAACCCTACCGAGACCGTATGGGAAGGAGAAGTCCCCAACAAGGATATCACCCGCATGGAAGAAAAGGTGGTTGGGATAGGTTGCCTTTAGGTTTTTTATCACGAACGCCGCCGCGGCGACCCCATTCCAGGCCTTGTAAGGGTATAGATGATGATGGGTATCGTTTATATGTATAATTGCCAGTGTATCCGCATAAAGAGGCGAGAGCAAAAGTAGAAACGAGAACTTTCT
The DNA here is from genome assembly GCA_000980735.1 of Candidatus Caldipriscus sp. T1.2. Lineage (GTDB taxonomy): Bacteria > Hydrothermota > Hydrothermia > LBFQ01 > LBFQ01 > Caldipriscus. The sequence goes on along the minus strand of LBFQ01000044.1, from coordinate 11,063 downwards.
CATATTGGGATTTTAAGGTTGAACCCGTATTAAACTTAAGACCATCTCCTCAAGGGAGATTCCCCCGTGGAACATTCTGTTTTTGTAAATTTCGGCATATTCGTCCATCCTTTCTCCCCAAACGAAGAAACCATCTTCCGTGGCAAAGAGGAACTGTCCCCAATCCGGAAGTCCCCACTCTTTGGGTTTTTCAACCATCAAGAACTTTCTCCCCTCAACTCTAATTCCCCTACCGTGTTTGTACCTAAACCCCTTCGCCATCTCCTCCCCGAAAACCCTCATCGGTTCCCTACCTATCACCCATCCGTGATCAGATGTGATAAATACCCAATATCCCTCCTCAAGGAACTTTTCTATAACCTTCGCAAACCTACCGTCCTCCAAAACGAGCCTCGCCCACCTCTTAACGGAGGATTCCCCCTCACCAAGGGCCTTGAGCTGTTCAAGGCTTGAGGAGATATGCAAAATCGTATCAACGAAATTCACAACGTAAATCTCAAACCTCTTCCCCACGGGTTCTATTTCGGACAAACTCTCGAGGCTCTTGATCTTAGTGTACCAAGTCTTAACCTTGTACCTCTCCTCCTCCAAGAGTTTCCACAGCATCTTTAACTCGTTCTGATTGTCCTGAAGTACCCCCTCCATCATCCTTTCCATTTCGTCCGGAAGTTTCCCTGCAAACAAGGCATTCCTTGAGAATTGGGTCACACTCGGGAGTATTGACATATATACGAACTGTTCAACCTTGTAAAAGGTTGAGATTTCGGAAACCACTTCGTAAAGCTGATCGAACCTGAAATTGTCCAAGACGAAAAGGGCAACGGGCGCAACCTCAAGGTAAGGTAAAACCATCTTCTTAAGCAGGTTATGGGACATAAGGATGGTGCTATCCCTGATTATTTCAGGGTAAAACCTTGAGACCCATTCGGAGAATTTGACGTTTTCTTCCTCAAGGATCTCGTCAAACTTTGACCTGTAAGCCCTATATCTTATCCTCGCCTGAAAGATCTTTATCGCCTTTAAGAGCCACCCCTCAAAAGTTTCCGGGATCTCAGAAATCTCCTCCCTTAACTTCTCCGCCTCCTCCAAGAATACGTCCTTCTTGATGCTCGTCCTTCTGAGCTTTGAAAGTAATGCCAGAATTTGGGCGGGTTGTACGGGTTTTACGATGTAATCGTAAGCGTCCTCAACGAAGGACCTCTTTATCACTTCCTCATCCGTTATCATCGTGAGCATAACCACGGGTAAGTTTGGATAACTCTGCTTGATCAACCTTAGGGCTTCCAAACCATTTACTCCGGGCATCCTGTAATCCAAAAGGACGAGGTTATAGGTGTTCCTTGAAAGCTTTTCAACACCCTCAATGGCACTCTTTGCGGTATCCACATCAACCCCCTGGGATTTCAAGAAGGCTATTACGGATCCGAGCTCATCTATCTCGTCGTCTATCCAAAGGATCCTCATCAGAGGTAATCCTCCCTATTCACCAAGTTCCTAACCCCTTCCCCCTTTATGAAGGAGAGCACATTTTTAACCGCTATCTCCAAAGCCTCCTCAAACATACCCTCAACTATGTTTGAATTGTGGGGGGATCCGAGGAAGTTTTCAAGCTCAAAGAATGGGTAGTTTAAGGAAAATTCCTCCCCCATGAAAGGTTCCCTCCACCATACATCAAAACCCGCCTGAAAGTTTGGGTTCTCGAGAAGATGCTCGCACAGGTCCTTCTCGCTTACTATATGCGCCCTTGCGACGTTGATCAGGATGGCATCCCTCTTCATTAAGTTAAGCTCCCTCTTTGTAATAAGGTTCCTCGTCCTTTTTGTTAGGGGCAAGCTTATAACCAAAACGTCCGATTCTTTCAGGACGAAATCTAAATCCTCCAATGTGCCAATAAAATCAACTTCAAGATCCGTTTTCCCTGTCCTGTTTATGGCTAAAATTTTAACATCAAAGGGCTTCAAAAGCTTTGCGGTTTCCTTTCCTATTCCACCAAAACCCAATATCCCCACGGTTTTTCCTCTTAACATCTTATTCGGCGTATTTCTGTCGTATATACTCCTTGAGAGCTTTATGTGGTTTGCGGTTAGCCTCTTCGCGAGGTCCAGGATCATCCCCACGATATGCTCCGCTATTGGAACGGAATATGCCCCAAAGTTCCCCGCTATCAGAACGTTTTCGGCTATGAGCTCATAGGGTAAGTGTTCAACGCCCGAATAAACGCATTGGATAAACTTTAAGGATCTTAAGGAAATTAACCTTTCCTCCCCCAGCTCCCTTTTCGGATCTAGGGTAATGAGGATATCCACTTCGTTGGGAAAATCCTCTTTGTAATAAACCTCCGCGTACCCATTTAGGAGGTTTTCAATTATGTTTTTCTGTTTCTCGCTTGCGTTGAAGGATACTAAAACCTTCACAAATTTCTCAATGGAGCGGAGGGGACTCGAACCCCCGACCTCCGGAGTGCGATTCCGGCGCTCTCCCAGCTGAGCTACCGCCCCGTAAGTGATTATTATAAAGTGGAAAATCTTATCAAGCGACGATCGTAGAATAGAGGTATGATTTTATTGGCGCAAATTTACTTGGATTTTCCAAAAACCGCCGATTCTATGGTGATATCTCCAAACGGCGCCTACATATTTGCGAGCTTGGGCGTAAGGGGAGTTGAGTAATTAGGGGGATACCCTCGGATCAAGATGGGAATGTTTCCGTGATCATAAAATAGCTACCCTATGACAAAGGGCTTTACGAGAAGGTGCAGTCAGAGATAGAATCCCACCAAAGTAAAATTTCCTCAACGAAGGGGAAAATTGCGGAGGTGGAGTATTACATAAACCTTTTGAACGCGATATTGGAGGGTGTAAAGGCGGGAAAGGTGGATAATTTTGACAAATTTATAAAAATGTCGCAAAGATTGGAAAGGTACTATATATTGAGGGACTCGCTTATGCGGGTGCTAAACGAAACGAATAGGATGCTGGATAGCCTAAAAAACATTTCAGTAAACCTTCTGACGGTTCAGGGGGAAATGAAAATTTTGGTTGAGAATGCTAAGGATCCGACCCTCGAATTCCGCGTATTTTACCCGAGCGGTTTTATCACCCTTGAAACCGAGTACCTTATGTATTACGCGAGCAACAAAATTAAGGTTTCTTCCGTAGGAAAAATTAGGGCGAATTTGCCCACAACCTTACACGTTAAAAACCTCATCATAACAAACCTTGAACCCTCCTTCTCTGCTCCCATCCACCAACCTTGGTACATAATGGATCAGCATTATCCCGTATTGATGAAGGCTATAAAGTTGCAGGAAACGATTTCTCCCCAAAGCGAGGTTGAGATTGATATAAATTTCACCCGGATCTCAACTAGATTTGAGGTAAAGAGGCAGATGACCCTTGATAGGTTTAAACCCGCCCTCATCGTTTTGTTTGAGAGGGAATACGAAGCGAGGGAGATCGTTTCATGTTATCCGGAGCTTTCTCAAAAGGGGTATTTAAGCGCAATCTTCAAACCCGATATGGACCTGTTGCCCGGAAACTTAAAGGTCTTCCTCAACGGTGAGCTATCGGCGGAATATTACTTTAACGGATCGGTTAGGGATGCGGAGGATACGGTGTTTTTGGGGTTTGATCCTTTCATCGTTGGGGATGTAAAGGTTATAAATCAGACGAGGGAGGATATAAAGGGAAAGCAACCCCTTACGAGGGAAAAGAGGGAATACGTTATAAGCATACAGAACCTGAGGAAAACTCCGACGGTTCTGATAATTTATGCGAGGAAACCCTTTGCGGCGGGAAACGTAAATATTACAAAGTTTGAGGTTTATCCGAAACCCAAAGAAGACCTTGGGGATGGTTTGTTGGTTTGGGAGAAGAGATTGCAGGGTGGGGAAAAATTTGAGATACGTAGGGTTATTGAAATTACATATCCGAAGGGTAGCATTGTGAATTGGTAATTAACCACCTTACAATACACCGCTTATGAGCGCAAATAGGTTGAAGTGGATGATCTTTTTCGCTATCTTCTTCTTTGTATCCGCAATATATTTCAAAACCACCGCGCCTACTACCGCCTTTTGGGATGTGGGGGAGTTCCTTGCAGCATCGCATATTCTCGGTGTTCCACACCCACCCGGCACACCCTTCTATGTTCTACTTGCAAAGTTCTTTGATTTACTTCCCATACCAGCTGCAGAGCTTTACTCTCTAATAAACGGGGGAATAAAGGCAAACCCGGTTGTCCTAAAGATGACCTTAATACCCATACTTATGGGGGGATTGAATGCGGCGTTGGTTTATTTAATATCTTACGAGGTTCTTAAGCTCATAAAGGGAGATGATGTTTTACCCGATTGGGCTTTACACTTGTTTTCCGCCACCGGAGCTTTAACTATGGCATTTGCGAGGATAATATGGTTTGATTCCCTTGAGGTTGAAACTTATACGCCTGGTGCCTTTTTCGGGATCCTTGCGCTCTACTTTGGACTACTTTGGTACAAAAACAGGGAAAACGATGATAGCCTTAAATGGCTGATTCTGGCGGTTTATTCAATTATGCTCGGCACCGGGATCCACCTTACCGTCCTCTTCGCCCTCCCGGCATTATTCTTCTTTGTCTGGGCGGTTAAGCCTCAGATCCTTTGGGATAAGATCGCTTTGGGGCTTTTCGGAGCCCTGTTTTCCCTATTTTTCTTAATGTTCATCACATACGACGGGAGTATGGTTCTTCCATTTGTCCTCTCCTTCCTCCTGATGTTTGCCTATATGTTGGTTGATAGGAAGTTTGAAAAGCTCCAAGATCCTCTTACCCTTCTATTTATCCTTGGCGCCTTGCTGGCGGTTTTCGGGCTGATCCAAAAGAACAATACATATTTGGTCTCGGGAACCTTCCTTTCGGTTGCTTCAATGTTTATAAGCGGGAGGATGTGGCAGGATTGGAAGGGTTGGGTTTTTATTGCCATTCTTGTAGGTTTCTCCGTTGAATTTTGGATCATAGCTAGGGCTTACTATTTGCACTTTAACCCCCTTGACGCCAGGATAAACGAGGGTGATCCTTACACCTGGCAAGCCTTTATGGATGTCCTCCTGAGAAAACAGTATGAACCCGCAAACATACTACCGAGAAGGATAGACTTGGTGGATCAGATAAAGGTTTTCCTTATGTGGTTCGGATGGCAGTTTAACGCCTCAACTTATAATGTTATGGATCCCGAGAAGATAGCAAGGATGACCCTTTTTGATCATATAGGTCCCTTTGGTATGATAGCAATAGCTCTGGGAATACTCGGAATGTGGGAGCACTTTGTTAGGGATAAGAGGACCTTTGCCTTGGTGGGTTTGGCGGTTTTGCTTGCGGGGGTGGGATTCTTTATTGCTTTCAACTTTAAGGATTCCCCTTCACATCCCGTAAATCCAATAAACGCCCAGCTTGGGAATGTTGAGGTGAGAAATAGGGATTATTTCTACCATCCGTTTTATCAACTTTGGGGGTTATATTTAGCCTTTGGGATGTTTTACATATCTAAGGTTTTAACGGACTACATAAAAAATAATCTATATTCCTCCCTTGCGGTTGCATTATCTGGAATTTTGGCGGTGATATACCAAATATACCAGCATTATCCGTTCAACAACAGGACCGCAAACTATATACCAGAGGATTTTGCCCACAACATCCTGGTCTCGGCAAAGTCGGATAAGGGAGTATTTATGACGAATGGGGATAACGATACTTTCCCTGTATGGTTCGTTCAAGAGGTTCTAAAGAGGAAATGGGGTTTAATAAACGCCAACCTTTCCCTATTGAACACAAACTGGTACATTAGGCAAGTTAAGCATTGGGGGGCACCCATAACGCTTTCAGACGAGGATATATACAGGCTACCACCTATAGTACCTGCCAGAAATGAGGCGGGAGTTTTGTATTTGAGGGATCTGGCGATAAGGGATATGATAGCCGGGGCGGTGGGATATAAGACGGATAAATACACGGAGATTATGGGGATTGACGGGAAGCCCATAAAAATACCCGCGATATACCTTGCGGATAATTTATCATTTGCCAAGGAAGTTTTTGAGGGTAAAGAGTTTTCAATTCCTATATATTTTTCGCTAACATCCGATCCGGACGTTTTCAGGGGTTGGGAGGATTATATGGTACTTGAGGGTTTGCTCCTTAGGCTGACGGGGGAAAGTAGAAAGAAGGTTGCGGGCTTTGGTTCCGTAGATGTGGAGTGGACGGATAGGGTTATAACCGGTGGGGCGGAAGATCCGGTTGAGTTCGTAAAAACTTCCTCCCTTGATTATAAGAACGATCCAAGGTTGGATAGATGGAGTTTTAGAAGCTTGTTTGATGATAGGGTTCCGAAGAACGAGGATCACCTGAGGCTCTTGAGGAATTACGCTTCAGCGGTTTTAACGCTCGCGGCTCAGTATATATCGGACGGAAACTATAGCAGGGCGGACAAGCTCTTTGATTTGGGAGAGCTGTTTTCAAGAAAATCCATAGAAGGTTTGGGTGTAGAACCCGAGAGGGATCCCCAGATATTCGCGATAAGGCTATCGAGGGGCTATATAAAAATGAGGATGGGGCAATTCAAGGAGGCGGAGGAAATTCTTAACAAATATCGACGCTTCCTACCCACAAGTGAATACAGTTGGCGTCTTGCCCTCATTAAGCTTTATTCTGGGGATATAGATTCTGCCCGAGATCTTGCAAAAGTTCTTATAAATTCCGTCCCAGAGATAGACCCCATTTGGGGACTTTCCCTTGACACCCTATACACCCTCATACCCCCCGATAGTTTGACGGATGTATCTTACAGGCTATTTACGAAAGGTTACTTCGATCTTGCCTTAAAGACCCTTGAGAGGTCAAACACTACAAAATCGGTGAAA
>LBFQ01000044.1:0-3801 GCA_000980735.1 Candidatus Caldipriscus sp. T1.2 | reverse complement strand
GATGATCCTGGATCCGAGGAACATCTTTGTTTGGGGTATGCCTATTTTTGCCCGAAAGATCCGAGTTTTCCTTGAATCTTTATAGCAGAAACAACCCTTACGCTGGTTTTGTTGACTTTACCCCCCAACTTTCCATAAAGGAAAATAACTTCGGAGTTCTCGTGAGCATAAGCGCCTTTAACGGTAGGTCAAGGCTTTTAGGGGATCGGGATTGGAACCCATACAGGGAGTATAGCCTTGAGGTCGTTGATTGGAAGGAAGAACCCATAATAAGCAAGTACCCTATTTTTGAAGCTTTGCAATATAGGGCTTTCGGTTGGTTGGATGGGGGTTTTATAAAGGTTAAGGTGGGTAGGGATTATCTGAAGATCGGGAAACCGTTAAGGTACCCACTATTTTTCTCGGGTTGGGGTTATCCCTTGGATTGGTTTTACTTAGCGGAAGGTGGTTTTGAAAGTTTGAGGGGTTATTCGGGCTTTGCGAGGGTACCATCGAAGTACGAGAACAAGAGGTTAGCTTTTCAGAGGCTTGAATGGGGATTTTGGAATATCAAGCTCGGGATAAGCGAGATGGTTGTATATACAAGGGAGGATACTTGGAAGTACGCTAACCCCTTTGTTCTTTATTATGTCGTTCAGAGGAGGGAATCCGACAACGACGATAACCTATTTTTACACTTGGACCTTTCCTTAAATTTTAAAAACCTTGAGATTTTTGGAGAATTTATGGGAGACGATCCATCTGTATTTCACGGCGAGGGGCAGGCTCCCCTTATGGGCTTTACGGGGGGTATTAGGTGGGAGGGGGAGAATTTCTTTAACTTGGAAGCCTCGATTGTTTTACCCTTCACTTATGCGCATTTCACAAGGAAAAATAACTTTGATGCCTTAGGTTTGCCCTTATCAAACTTCTTGGGTCAGGATTACATCTCCATTTACGCTTACTATTCAAAAGGTTCCCTATTCTCTGATATAGAATACATCTTACACGGAAATACACCTTTTGGTTTGGCGTTTGAAAACTCCGGATTACCCCCAGTTGCTGAATTTCCGAGAAAGCCAAGGGAAGGATGGTTGAGGGTTGGTTTTGGGAGCGAGGGTAAGGAATTTGGGTTCGGATCCGTTAATTTAAAAACCGCCTTTAGGCTGGGCGTTGATCTGATAAACGGCAATATTTCCCCTTCGTGGTCCTTCCTTTGGTTCTTATCCTGGGTTAGGAAAATATGAGGTTTGACGATTCTAAATACAGGAAAAGGTTTTATCCTTTAAGTAGGTTGAAGGGTATTGAGGATTTAAGGGTTGGTATTTTTACGTTTGGAGAGAGGTTAAGGAAACTTTTCGGGGAAACGGAATTTATTTTCACGCCCAACTTCGTTCCATTTGAGGGTTTAAGGGAGAAGGCACCGGTTATCTTGGTGGATGGTAAGGTCGTGGGTTTTGATCCAAGGGAGGTTAAAGGTTGGGAGGAGGCGGAAGAGTTCGCAAGGATGGGAAGGGCTTTAGAAATTAGGGGGATATTCTTTGATAACTTTTGGGAGCTCCCGTTAAAGGTTGAAGCGGTTTTGGAAAACGATCTCAAGATGATGAACCTTGAGGGTTATTATAAAATCGGGGAAATTTACATACATAAAACCGCAAAGGTTTCCCTTAAGGGGGAGTTTGGGGGTTGGGGTTTGATAGATGAAGATGTTGTAATAAAGCCCTTTGTGGTTTTGGAAGGGGGGGTTTACATAGGGAAGGGTTCCCTCGTTAAGCCGTTTTCTTACATAGTTTCCTCCGTTATAGGTCCGGTGTGTAAGGTTGCTGGGGAGATTTCTCATACCGTATTTGAGGGATTTTCCAACAAACAGCATGGGGGATTTGTGGGGCATTCTTATATATCAAGCTGGGTGAATATTGGGGCGGGAACCGAGGTTAGCAATTTAAAGAACACCTATGGGCCTGTGAAGGTATATTCTTACGAAAAGGAAGGTTTAGTGGATACTGGGGAGATTTTTTTGGGGATGTTTGCGGGTGATCATGTAAAGATCGGAATAAACACCACGATATCAACGGGGACGGTTTTGGGGATATTCGCCAATATAACCGCAAAGGATTCTCCCACGGAAAAATTTATTCCGGATTTCTATTGGACGGGAGGGGGGAAGATGTCCCTTGAGAAGGCGATAGAGATGGCAAGGAGGGTCATGGGGAGGAGGGGAGTAAAACCGGACGAAGGATATATTGATAAAATCAGGGAAAGTTATGGATAAGCCCATATGCGTTATGAAATTTGGGGGTTCCTCCGTATCGGATACGGAAAGGATATTAAACGTGGCGAGGATAATAAAGGAAAAGAGTGCAGAGTTTTTTCCGGTTGTTGTTGTTTCCGCAATGGGAAAAACAACGGATAACCTAATAAAAATGGCGTACTCAATAACCTCGGAACCTCCCCCTAGGGAGCTGGATATGCTCCTTACCGCTGGGGAGAGGATATCAATGGCTTTACTTTCTATGGCTTTGAATGAGATGGGTTTAAAGGCGAAGTCTTTTACGGGTTCGCAGGTTGGGATAATAACCGAAGATAGGTTCAACAAGGCAAGGGTTTTGGAGGTGAAACTTTTGAGGATCAAGGAGAGCATTGAAGAGGGAGTAATACCGGTAATAGCGGGTTTTCAGGGGGTAAGCATAAGTAAGGAAATAACCACACTCGGAAGGGGGGGATCCGACTTAACCGCAATAGCCTTGGCAATATCCTTGGGAAACGTAAGGTGCGAAATATATACGGATGTCGATGGGATTTATTCCCTTGACCCAAGGAAGTACCCCAACGCAAGGAGGTACGAAAGGATCTCCTTTGAAACCCTCTTGGAGATGTCATCGGCGGGGGCAAAGGTAATGCACAGCAGGGCGGTTAGCCTTGCGGCGAAGTACAATCTGAGCTTTTTTGTCCTTTCAAGCTTTGAGCCAAAAAAAGGGGGTACCATGGTGGGAAAGTTTTTGGAAAGTCCGGGTGTTAAGGGGATAGCGGTTAAGGATGTGGTGATGTTTGACGTTGAGGGAAAGGAGGGGGAATATATTTTGAACAGGGTTTTGAAAGGTGGGGAGATTATAGGTTTTTCGCATGATTCTACGGGCCAGCATTTGGTTTTTATAGCGGATGGATCCGAGAGGGAGAACCTTATAAGGGTCTTCTCGGAATCAAGATCTAGATTTTTCGTAAGGGATAATCTTAAAATGATAAGTTTGGTGGGGTGGGGTGTTGGAAGCTCGAGGGAAATATTGGAGATTTTAACGGAAACCCTGAAGGACAAGCATATTTTTTATATGAACATAACGGATATGAGGATCTCCGTGGTTGTTGAGGGAAGTAAAGAAAGGGAGATCGTGGAGCATTTAGCTAAAAGGTTTAGCCTTTCGGAAGAATGAGGGTTTTACCTTATTTATTCGCGGGTTTTTTGGCCTCGGTAATGGTGGGCTTAAAAATTTGCGTGGATCTCTCAAAGGGCCCCCCGCACATATCTGGAATTACAGCCCCTCCCCCGGGAACGATAAAACAGCCCCCCCAATAAAGGTGTCGTTGGGATGGGAAATGACACGTATTCTTATCTCATTCCCGCTTTCGGGTATTCCAAGAAATTATTCCCGGTTGTAGAGGTGGATGGTGAGAGATATTTCGCATCTTATAGGTTTTTGTCCTCATGGGTTTTTGTTCCATTTATGCGGCTATCTAAAGGTTATTTCCCATTGGCTTATATAATCTTCTTCGCATTCTCGGTTATGCTTGGACCCGCTTATCTGATGGAAGGATTACATGTAAAAC
>LBFQ01000043.1:16775-18589 GCA_000980735.1 Candidatus Caldipriscus sp. T1.2 | reverse complement strand
TCTAGAGGATCCCCCTTGGACACGAAAGGACGATAAAGAGGAAGATATTGGAGTTTGCCCTAGCTTTGAAGCTTGAGGCGACATTTACGAAGGATGAGATACTGGAAAGGTACCTGAACCAGATATACTTCGGCGAGGGGGTTTATGGTGTTCAATCCGCAAGTAGGTTCTTTTTTGGAAAAAACGCAAAAGATGTAGATATAAACGAGGCGGCGCTTTTAGCCGGACTTCCGAAGAATCCCAGAGGATATTCACCATACAAGTACCCCCAAAGGGCAGAATCGAGGAGAAAAATCGGGGTCTCCGCCATGCTTAATAACGGAGTTATAAATAATAGGACTTACGATAGCCTTTTGAAAAATCCACCCAAGCTTCAACCCAGGCCCAAGACCACCTTTGGAGGGGATGCACCTTACTTTGCGGAGCTCGTTAGACTTTATGTAGCCGAAAAATATGGGGAGGATTTCCTTTATAGGGGAGGGGGAAAGATATATACCACTTTGGATCTTGACCTTCAGAGAATCGCAAACGATGTGATCAGAACATCTTTGGATTCTTACGAAAAGAAATGGAAGTCTTTGAAGCCGAAGTATTCGGAATATAACGGTGGGGAACCCAAGTATTTACAAGTGGCGCTTATAGCTTACGATACCCTCGGTGGGATCCTGGCTTACGTTGGTGGTAGGGACTTCCAACACTCCCAGTTTGATAGGGTTAGGCAGGCGAAGAGGCAACCGGGATCGGCTTTCAAGGTTTTCGTATATACCGCCGCCTTTTCAAGGGGTTATTCCCCAGGAGATACAATAAGGGATGAGCCCATAGAGATGATAGACGAACTCGGTAGAATATGGTCCCCAAAAAATTACGATGGAAAGTACGAGGGACTGATGAATTTAAGGAGGGCACTTGCCCTATCCAAGAACATCCCCGCGGTTAAACTAACCCTTGACGTAGGCCCATCTTATGTCGCCGATATTGCGAGAAAGATGGGGATAACAAGCGACATAAAGCCCTACCCTTCAATGGCCCTTGGGGGTATAGAGGTTACCCTATGGGATATTACTAGGGCTTTTGGAACTCTGATGAACAAGGGGAAAAGGTTCAACCCTTATTTCATAACGAGGATAGAGGATGTATATGGAAATATTCTGGAAGAGAACAATCCCAGCTTGGTTCAGGTTTTGGATCCAAACGTCGCAAAGATGACCACATATGCCATGACTTACGTGGTATGCTGTGGTACAGCTTCAAACTCAAGCGCTTACGGTTGGGATAATTCCAGGATCCCAGCCGCGGGAAAGACCGGTACAACCGACGATTACAAGGATACCTGGTTCATAGGTTTTTCCCCTTATATTGTCGTTGGGGTTTGGGTGGGTTATGATAGCCTTAGGGTAATATTTCATGGTGCCACAGGTTCCGAGCTTGCGGTTCCAATATGGGCGAAGTTTATGGTTCAAGCCCATAAAAATTTGCCGAGGAAGAACTTTGACTACTCCGGTCCCTTCGTATTTGTAAATATATGCCAGCAATCCTACAAGCTGGCAAACGGATCCTGTCCAAAGAAGGCGTTGGAGATGTTTTGGGCGGGTAAGGAAATTCAAGAAAATTGCGATATTCATAGATGAACCTTTCGGATGAGGTTTTAAAGATCCCGGGTGTGGGCCTCAAAATCGCAAGGAAGCTTGAAAAACTTGGGATAAGGACGGTGGAAGATCTTTTATATCTCCTCCCAAGAAGGTACATAGTGAGGGGGGAGGTGAGGAGGATGGCGAGTATAAAACCGGGTGAGGATGTGGTGGTTAGGGGGAAGG
>LBFQ01000043.1:11633-16302 GCA_000980735.1 Candidatus Caldipriscus sp. T1.2 | reverse complement strand
CTTAAGAGGAACCTTGAGAGGGGTGTTCGGAAGCCATAGTTGTAATATCGGATGGGAGTGCCTTGGTGGAGCTCGTCTGGAGGAATATGGAGTTTGTCCTCGGGGAGTACGAGATAGGGCAGATTGTCTTCGCGGCGGGCAGGGCATACCAAAGATCCTTTGGAATTTACAGGTTATACCATCCGGAGATAGTGCGGGAGGAGGAAATATCGGAGGTGGTCGGAATAATACCAGTATATCCGCAGACGGAATAGGAAAAAAGCAAGACCATACGAAAGTTCATAGATTATGCCCTGAAGAACGTAAAAATAAAGGAAACACTGCCAGAATATGTTATTAAAGGTAGAAATTTGGTTTCGCTGAGGGAGGCGTTTGAAGGGCTACACTTCCCAAAAACCGAGGAGGATATATTGAGGGGGAAGAAGAGGATCATTTACGAGCAATTTTTGAAGTTCTACCTTTCCCTAAATCTTTCTTCCTCCTTTGGGAAGAGGAGATCGGTTCCATTAAGGAGGACTGGGGAGCTTACCGAAAAGTTCGTAGAAAGCTTACCTTTCCGCTTAACGGAGGAGCAGTTGAAGGTTATGGGTGAGATAGAGGAGGATATGGGTAAAGAGGAGGCTATGCATAGGCTCTTGCAGGGGGATGTGGGATCCGGTAAGACGGTGGTCCTCCTCTGGAGCGCCCTAATAGCCATAGAGAAACGGATATCAGGCGGCATTAATGGCACCAACGGAAATTTTGGCAGAGCAAATATATTCCGTAGCAAAAAGTTTTCTTGGAAACCTCGTGGATATAGTTTTAATAACTAGCTCCATGGGGAAAAGGGAGAAGCTTAAAGCGAGGCAGAAAACCGCCCTCGGTTCCGCCCAGCTCATAATAGGAACCCACGCTTTGATAACCGATGAGACGGTGTTTAGAAACTTGGCTTTGGCTATAGTGGATGAACAGCATAGGTTCGGGGTGGCCCAGAGGGCCAGGCTCTTGGAAAAAGCCAAGGATATTTATCCCCATTTCCTCGTTTCAACCGCAACCCCAATACCAAGGACATTAGCATTAACCGTTTATGGGGACCTTAGGGTATCAAGCATCACAAAAAGACCGTTTGATACGGTGGTTTATAACAGGGTTGTTAAGGAAAACCAAAGGTTAAACCTTTACAGGTGGTTATTCGCAAAGATAAAGGAAACCAAAAGGCAGGCGTACGTGATAGCCCCTTTAATAGAGGAAAGCGAAAAGATTGATGTATCTTCCGTTGAGAGGCTTTACAAGGAGCTTTTATCAATAGCACCTCCCGAAATAAGTATCGGGATTTTACATGGGAGAATGCCACTAAACGAGAGAAACCTAATAATGGAAAGGTTCAGAAAGGGAGAGATAGATGTACTGGTTTCTACAACCATCGTTGAGGTTGGGGTGGATGTACCGAATGCGAAGTTTATGGTGGTGGAGGATGCTCATAGGTTCGGAATATCCCAGCTTCACCAACTTAGGGGGAGGATATTAAGAAATAGCGAGCCCGCATATTTTATAATGGTCGTACCCGACAAAATTGGGTACGATGCTTACAGGAGGATAAAGGCGGTTGAAAGTATAACGGATGGTTTTGTTTTGGCGGAGGAGGATCTGAAGATAAGGGGACCTGGGGAAATAATGGGGTTAAAACAGCATGGGGAATGGATGTTGAAAGGGATAAATATATCGGAAATTTCCTCGGATGAAAGGTTTTTGAAAATCGTTGAGATTGCAAAAAGGGATGCGGAGTACATATTGTCGCAAGATCCGGACTTAGTTCTTGCGAAAAACTTACCTTTAAGGGAAAGCCTTGAACTTTTCAGGAACGTTATAACCGTGGGTTAGCTTCCCTTTTTTCTCAGCTTCCAATCCAAAACCAAGGCGGCAACTATGAAGATGGAGGAGTATGTTCCCACTATGCTACCTATGGTCATGACAAAGGCGAAGTTAAAAAGGACAGGTCCCCCAAGTATCAAAATTGAAAAGACCACGACGAAAACCGTAAGGGACGTGATCACCGTCCTTGGAAGGGTTGAGTTAATCGCATCGTTGAAAATCTTCGTCAGCTCCCTTGGGGAAATTTCCATAAGCCTGAACCTTCCCAAGTATTCCCTAACCCTATCCGCAATAACTATGGAGTCGTTTATGGAATAACCCATTAGGGTGAGAATAGCCGCTATAACCGTCATATCGGTCTCAAATCCAAGGAGGGAGTGGATCCCCCAGGATATTATCACATCGTGGAAAAGGGCTAGGACGGATGCGACACCGAAAACTAAGTCGAACCTGAACCATACATAAATCAGGATCACGAGCAAGCCCACCAAGCTCAGTATTATCGCCCTATTCCTCAGCTCGGACCCGATCCTAGGTCCCACCTTCTCCGCCCTATCAAGCCTAACCTTTTTCCCGAGTTTCTCCTCCAAGATCTTTACAAGGCTATCCGCCTCAACATCCTCCGCGTATTTTATCAGATATTCGTTCCTTTCCCCTATGTTCTGGATCTCCGCCCTTATCCCGACGCTTAAAACCGCGCTTCTAACTTTATCAATGGGAGCCTCAACAAAAACCTGAACTAGGCTTCCCCCGGTAAAGTCTATTGCCCAAGTTTGCTTTAAATTCACAAGGGAACCCAAAGGTGTAAGCCTTAGGGTTATACCCAAGAGTCCGAGAAACAGCAGGATGAGGGAAAGGGTGTAGGCAACCTTCCTTTTCCCCATAAAGTCAAAATTCGCGTTATACAAAAACTTAAACATGGCGGAACCCCCTTATATTGCAACCTCTTTCCACTTCAGCTCCTCAAGCAAAATGTTAAATATCCAGCGCGTCATAACGATTGAGGTGAAGAAATTCACCAAGATACCTATGCTCAAAACCACCGCAAAACCCCTTATGGGACCGGTACCGAGAAACATTAGGACCAAGGCGGTTAATAGGGTGGTTATGTTTGCATCAAGGATCGTTCTCCTTGCGTTGGAATAACCGCTCTCAAGGGCGGTCCTGAAGGGATTACCCTTTCTCAGCTCCTCCCTTATCCTCTCAAATATTAGGACGTTTGAGTCCACCGCCATACCTACCGTAAGGATCAAGCCTGCCATACCCGGCATCGTCAATGTTGCGTTTATCATAGCCATTATTGCGAGGATAAGGATCAAATTGGCAAAAAGCGCGAGGTTTGCTATTATCCCGCCGATCCTGTAATACAAAATCATAAATAATATCACGAGAATGAAAGCAACACTAAGGGCTATCATACCTTTTTGTATGGAGTCCTTACCCAGGCTCGGACCTATTACCCTCTCCTCCTCTATCTTCACAGGCACAGGCAAGGCTCCCGCCCTCAAAATCGCCGCAAGATCCTGAGCTTCCCTAAGGCTCCTCATCCCCGTGATCTGGGCGTTTCCCGTTGGGATCCTCTCCTGGATCCTAGGGGCGGATTGTACAACGCCGTCCAAAACAATCGCCAATCTCTTTCCTACGTTTTCCCCTGTTATCCTCGCAAATATTGCCGCACCCGTCCTATCAAACCTAATCTGAACTATAGGTTGCCCCGCGACCTGCTCTTGTCCTATGGTTGCGTTTGCGTCCATAAGGTATGCACCCGTTAGTGGTGTTTCCGCCTTAACCATATAAAGCTTCCTGAACTTTTTACCCTGAACCTCCTGGGTTGCACCCCATAGGATCTCATAACCCACGGGTATGAGATTTTGCACCTCGGGGAGCTTCAGGATGCTATCTACCTTTGCCCAGTTTTCCTCCGCCACCGCAACATCACCCTCAAGGGCTACCAAGAGACTGGAAAAAGGTCCCCTTAATGTATCCGCACCGAATATTTCCCCCCCTCTCAGGATCCTATCTACACCCCTTATGAAGTCCGCAAAAAGGTTTTCGTCCGCAAGGAGTTTAAACTCTAAGAGGGCCGTTTTACCCAATATCATCCTCGCCCTCTCCTTGCTTATCACACCCGGAAGCTGGACGACGACCCTATCCTCCCCCACCTTCTGTATCACGGGCTCAAACACCCCAAGCTGGTCCACCCTGTTCCTTATCACCTCAACTACCCTATCCGCCGCATCCTTAATATGCTCTCCCTTAACTTTATCTTTATCCACACCCAGAACCACGTACATACCCCCCTGTATATCCAAACCCAAATTCAAAGAATTCCTCATAAGCTTCTGAAACTCTAAGGGGTTGAGTTTCTCCTTTTCGCTTTCCGACATCGTTAAAACCTTGTATGTTGGTTGAAGTAGCCACAGGGGTACAACAAAAGTCAAAATAATCAATATTAACCTTATGAGGTTCTTGTTGGACATAGGCGGGAATTATACCCTTGAAAACAAGTTTGGCGGGTGTAGAATATATACTTCAAGGCGGCGTAGCTCAGGTGGTTAGAGCGAGGGTTTCATAAACCCTAGGTCCGGGGTTCGAGGCCCCGCGCCGCCACTTGATAGATACGCTACCACTCTTTTATATATACTTAACAGGTGGAGGGTTTATATCCCTTCCCGACAGCCTACAAAAGAAAAACCTTGAGGATGTTCTAAACTATAACTCATCCGTCGGGTTCCCCGTCCATCCTGAGGGATAAAATTTATGCCCTCGTTTATCCTTTTTCTATTTCCGCAAGCTACGAATATCTAAACGATAGCGC
>LBFQ01000043.1:4316-11217 GCA_000980735.1 Candidatus Caldipriscus sp. T1.2 | reverse complement strand
TTTCCAGAGGAGCGCGTACATAGGAAGCTACCCTTATGGGGATCAGGTTTTGGATTTTTATGAAAGGTGGATATACTTTGGAAATTACGGTTTTGAAGTCGCATATCAAGGGGAATTTTTTAATTACTTTTCGGGTTTTGGAATAAATCCCAAGGGGACCCCTACATGGACGGGATTTTCTGCGAGCTTTGAGGGTTTTAAATTCACTGGGAGGCAGATATCTTACCTTGGAACTACAGTAATACCGGTGAGGGTTGAGGGTGAAATTGGAAAGGTTTGGACTAAGGGAAAGTACAACATAGATTTTGACCTTTTCTTGGCTTATGTCTTTAGCGCAAAGGATTTTAGGAGGGGACTTATACTTGAGAACTTTGTTGAATATAGGGAATTTTCGGAAAAAGGGGAAAAAGGTTTTGGTCTAAGGTGGTTTGTTAGCAAGGGTGGAAAGTTTTATGGATTTGAACCGAGGTTTAGCTATACCTTTGCGGGAAGGGTAAGGCCCGAAATTTTCTTGGGTTATCTCTATCCCGAAAGGATGGGGGTGTTCTTTGGAGTGAGTTTCAAATTTTTCAGGAGGAAATTTACCATAGCATACAAGCATACAAACAGGTCAATTTATGGGGGTTTGGAGGTGGGTTATGCCAAGTTTGGCCTTTAACCTTTCGTTATTTTTCACATTTCCGGGCTTTGTAAGTAGGGATCTGCCTTTTGTCTTTGGTTTCCCTTCCTTAGGATTGAGTTTGGAGTCTCAAAATCGCATAACAGCATCCTTTGATGTAGGCGGAATATCGTATGCATTGGGCGAGGAAGGGATAGTTTTGTGGAATTCAAGCCTTGGGTTTGGAACAAACATCAATAATTTTGATCTTATGTTTGGATTTACGGGCACAACCGCGGGAATATCAAGGCTCAACATAGAGGATCAGAGTTATACCGCAACTTTTTTGAGGGTAGGTTATAGGTTGGGTAATTTTAGGGCGGGTTTGAATTTACCCGTTTATCTGCTCGCGGGGGAAAAGAAACTTTCCCTTTTACCTGTCCCCCTGCTCTATGTATCCATCTCAAGTAAAAAGTGAGGTTTTTGAGAGGATCCTAAATGCCCCCGAAGAAAGTGGGGTTTATATCTTCAAAAGTGAGGGGAAACCGATATATATTGGGAAGGCAAAAAATTTGAGAAATAGATTGAAGTATTACCTATCTCCGGAGAACGAGAGGGTTTTGAGGATGGTATCGGAAGCGGATGAGCTTGAGATAATAACTACGAACAGCGAAAAAAATGCGATATTTTTGGAGGCGAACTTGATAAGGAAATATCAACCCAAGTACAACATAAAGCTCAAGGAGGAAAACCCGTTTTATTACATATATATAACCGAAGAGGAGTACCCGAGGGTCGTCATAACGAGGAAACCCCTTGAAGGTGGGCAAAACTTCGGTCCATACATAAACAGATCTCAAGTTAGATTTTTCCTTAAATTTGCCCGAAAACTTTTCCCAATAAGGAACTGCTCCTTAAAGCTCCCATCCAAAGGGAAACATAACGTATGCATAGAATATCACATTGGAAGGTGCATAGCGCCCTGTAAGTTTGAGGTGAAGAGGGAGTATTCCGAGCTTGTGGAGAGGTTTAAAAGGTTCATATCTGGGGATGTTGGGGATACCGCGAATTATATATACCAAAAGATGGTGGAAGCCGCGAAAAACTTAAACTTTGAATCCGCAATAGTTTGGAGGGATAGGCTTAGGAGTTTAAACGACTTTCTTGCGAGGGGTTCTGGAAACAAGGACCTTTGGGCAATATATTCCTTGGGAAACACCTCGTGCGTTGTCCTTTACACATTGGAAAACGATCTTATAAAGGGCACATATAGGTTTTTGACGAACACGTCAATAGAAGGGGAAAGGGGAACTTTGGAGGAGTTTTTAACGATTTACTATTCAAACAATCAAAAGGGGGTGGAGGAGATATTGGTACCCTTTGAGCTGGAGATCTTAGAGATAAACGGAATTCCTATAAGGGTTGCGGATGAGAGGTACCAAGATATCCTAAAGTCCGCAGAAAATTATGCTAGGCTTGAGGTGGAAAGCTACATACAAAGGTCAGAGAGAATAAATCCCGCCCTTGAATCCTTAAAAAAGATCCTAAATTTACCAAAGGTCCCATCGAGGATAGAGGGGTTTGATGTTTCGCACCTTTTCGGGGAACATAAAGTGGCATCCTTAGTGGTCTTTAAGGATGGAAAACCCCTGAAATCCGAATACAGGAGGTATAGGATAAAAACGGTTGAAGGAATTGACGATTTCGCATCTATGTACGAGGTAGTGTTTAGGAGGTACAGGAGGGTTTTGGAGGAAGGGAAACCCTTACCCGATCTCATACTAATAGATGGAGGTATAGGACAGCTGAATTCCGCATTAAAGGCGTTAAAGGAACTGGGTTTGGAAATCCCAATAATTGCCCTAGCGAAGAGATTTGAAACAATAATACTTCCGGGAAATAGGGTTGTACAATTACCATTAAACGAACCCGCACTTAAGATCCTTCAGAACATTAGGGATGAAGCCCATAGGTTCGCCCTAAGGTACCACACCACATTGAGGAGTAAAGAGATCAAAAAGTCCATCCTTGACCTCATACCGGGCGTGGGGGAGAAAAGAAGGAATGTACTGTTGGCATACTTTGGAAGTATTGATAAGATAAAAGAGGCAAGCGTTGAAGAGATAGCAAAGCTACCAGGCTTTAACAGGAAAATAGCAAAAAGGATAAAGGAATTCCTTGGGGGTGTTAAATGAGCCTTTTGGGTAAATTGGCTAAAGTGATACTTAAGATAAAGGGGAATCTTATTCTCCTTGAGTTAAAGAAACCACCATGCAAAATATACTTACCCGATGATAGTATTTGGGCGCTAATTAGGGAGATATATCTTTTGGAAGCTTATCCTCCCTTTGAGAGCCTTAAGGGGGTAATAATAGACGCCGGTGCCCACGCGGGATCCTTTGCTATACCCGCATCCTTTTTTGCGGATAGAGTTGTAGCCATTGAGCCGAATCCCATTATGGTAAAGATCCTTGAAATGAACACATTAATAAACCGCAGAAGGAACATAGATATACTACCCTACGCCTTATACCATTCCTCAAAAACCGTTTACTTCAATCCCGACGACCTTACCAGTGTTATGGGGACGGTTTCAAAGGAAGGGAAAATTGAGGTTCAGGCTATATCCCTGGATGAGATCGTTGAAAGATATGGTGAAATTGAGCTTTTGAAGATGGATATAGAAGGTGCAGAATACGATGTGATATTTAACGCAAGGAAAGAAAGTTTAAGGATGATAAAAAGGTTGGTGGGAGAAATACACTACGAAGGGAAAGAAATGTTGGAAAAGTTTGGGGAATATTTGAAAGAAATGGGCTTTAAATGCAAGTTTGTGGGAAAAAGTGAGTTCTATAGTCCATTTAGGGTTTTGAAGGCTGTAAAAAACTCGGCGAAAATCAAAGGACAGATGTTCTACAAGATCACAAATTACATTTACCTATTAACCCCTATACCCAAACCTATAACGTTAATGTTTTCAGGCAAAGAGAGGGTATCCATCTTCTTCGCGGAGAGAATATAATATCTCCCTTATAATACTCGCGCTATGAAAAGAGTAGCTTTAATTCTTTTGTTGCCAAGTTCCGCCTTGTTTGCCCAGGCTTACAGATACATCGTGGATCCATCGCACACGTCAATAATTTTCAACGTCAGGCATATGATGGTGACGACGGTTAGGGGAAGCTTTAGCAAGTTTGAGGGTTGGATAGAGTACGACCCGAAGAATTCTCAGAATACAAAGGCGGAAGGTATAGTATATGTAAATAGCATAGATACAAAGAACGAGAGAAGGGATAAACACCTTTTGAGCCAAGACTTCTTTGATGCGGAAAAGTACCCAACGATGAAAATGGTATTAAAAAAGGTTTATAAAAAAGGGAATCAGTGGTGGGCGGATGCGGACCTTACGATAAAGGATGTGACGAAAACCGTATCGTTCCCGTTCAACATATACGGACCCGTTAAAGATAATTGGGGAAATCTCAGGATAGGGGTTGAGGCGAGCTTTGAAATAAACAGGTTTGATTTTGGGCTAAATTGGAACCAGGTTTTGGAAACGGGGGGTCTTGTTGTTGACAAAACTGTCAAGGTTGAGCTGAACATACAGGCTATATACAAGCCAACGAATTAGCATTCTTATAATACCTTCGTGCTTTTAGCTTTATATCCGGAGATTAAGGGTTTTATACTTTACGATTCTTTGAGGAGGGGGAATTTTGCGTTGTTGAAGGAGATATGCTCAGAAGCTTCCCCCCCTTGCACCTTATCTTGCAACCTCTTAGCATCCAAGGGTATTAAGGCGGACTATAGTTTATGCCCGGAGACACCCGAAGTTTTAAACGCAAAGTTTGAACTTTTTCGGGATACCTCTTCAATCGTAAAGCTTGCCAAAAAGTACCCCTATTCCCCATACTCCATAAAAGCTCTACCCTTTTTAGATAGACTGGATAGTCTAAGAGTACTTCTTGAAATGGGGTTTTACGATAGTGTCTTAAGACTTGCGGATACAACAAAGCCGGAAGAGTATAAACTATACTTAATAGCAAAGAGCAAGAAGGAATCGTTGAGTTTCAAAGAGATGGTGCAACTTCCGAAGTGGTACTTAAAAAATTACATATCAAAACCTCTACGTAGGGTTTTAAGCGAGGGAAATTACGATTCCATAGAGGCTTATTTAAGGGTTTTGGCGGAGATAGACGAGGAGAGGGCTTTCAGACTTATGACGCATGAGGTGGCAAAGCTGGAACATAAAACCTTGGGTTATAGGCTTTACGGGATATTGAGGGCTTATTTAAAGGAGAGTTCAACCCCCTCGGCGTACAATTGGCTTGGACTTTCCGCGTATATTCTCGGTTATATAGAGGAGGCATACAATTTGTTTTATAAAGCCTATCAAAAAGCAGAAAGGGGAAGTTTTGAGAGGTCAAGGTCCGCCTTTTGGCTATATAAGATAACTAGGGATACTCAATATCTGAAAACTTTAAGGGTTGAAGATCCCATCGGATATTATTCCTTGAGGTTGGGCATAAAGCCCATGTGGGTGGAGGGTGAGGTTTGGGATACCTCAAGCAGTAAAAGGTTTTACGAGATGGGTAAGATAGTTGAAAGGATAGCGGGGTACAATTACGCGAGGGAGTTTTACCTGAAAGATGTTCCTTCCGCCTATGCCCACGCAAAGGACCTGATAAGATCCGGCAATTTTCAAAAAGCTTCCCTCGTTCTTGAGCATATATACAAAGTTTCAAGTAAGGATAAGGGGATCCCGAGGTGGTGGGGGAAGATGGCTTTCCCTTATGAAAAGAGATTCTTTTCCCATCTCATAGACTCCGCTTCAAAAACCTTTGGGGTGGATCCCTTGTTTTTTGTTTCGATTGTTAGGGAAGAAAGTAGGTTTGATCCGAAAACCACTTCACCCGCTGGGGCTATAGGTTTAGCCCAGGTCATGCCCGAAAACATTAAGGAATTTTCCAAAACCTTCAACAAGAGGGTTAAAAACCCTTACGAGCCAAAAATAAACCTATTGATAGGCGCATGGGAAATTTCAAAGTACCTAAACATTTTCCAGGATTATCACCTTGCGCTTGCATGTTATAACGCGGGCTGTGGTGCCTTAAACAGGTGGCTTTGTGATTACGAATATGAAAGGTTGGATTTTGATGTCTTTGTTGATGTGATACCTTACAACGAAACTAGGGCTTACGTAAGGAGGGTTATGAGGAGTTATTGGGTTTATAAAAGCCTATACCTTCCTTAATTTTATTAGGGTTTTTGGATCAGAGGTTATATACTCCCCCATACCCGCGTAAAAGACCGTTCTTTTGTCCTTTAGAAGGATATAATCCCCCTTAACTTCAACAAAGTTTTCATCGTAATAAACCCTCTGAATTTCCCCCACTATCAAAGTATGATCACCTAAGGTGAAATGTTCGGTATAATAGCAGTCAAGGGCGAGAAATGCTCCCTTTATTATCGGATTGCGCAACGGGGAAAGAAAGAAATCTATGTTAAATTCCTTATATTTGTCTATGAACCTTCCGCTCGTTGAGCCGACCTTTTCCACAAAATCGGAATGTTCATAATGGAAATAATGCACAGCAAAGGCTCTCGCCCTTAATATCACATCGTGGCTAAACCTCTTTGGGGATACCGAAATACCGTATAGGGGAGGGTCAAAGGATAGGGGGGTATACCAAACCAAGCTCATAACCGCTTTATTTTCACCATCGTAAGCGGTGGCTACAACCGCCGACATAGGATAAACCGCGTACAAAGTTTTGAAATTAAACTTTTCCAGAACCTTCATAAGAGGGAATTTTAAGTTTGCCCTTTAGGATAATATACCAAACTAAAGGTCCCATAAACCTTGTGAAAAAGACGGGGGGATGTAGGAGGCTCATAAAAATAGAAAGGGTGAAAATGGAAATACCCAATTTATCACCCGGAGAAATCAGAATTCTAATTAAAAATCCGAAAAATATAATAAGGGAGAGTAAGCCAACTATTCCTGTCTCCGCAAGGAAACCAAAAATAAAATTGTGGGCATCCCTTTGGGGCATAGCGGCGGAACACTGAGCATTATTCAGTTCCCCCTTTTTACACATCTCTCTAACAACAACGTTAAAGTTCCCCAAACCTACACCTGTTATAGGATTCTTGGAAAACATTTTCAGGGAAGCCTCAAT
The DNA here is from genome assembly GCA_000980735.1 of Candidatus Caldipriscus sp. T1.2. Lineage (GTDB taxonomy): Bacteria > Hydrothermota > Hydrothermia > LBFQ01 > LBFQ01 > Caldipriscus. Next base: position 4,437 of record LBFQ01000043.1, on the reverse strand, counting down.
CAATCTTACCCTATCAAGGTCGTATATCCTCACGAGCTTTATATCGGTTGCAGGAGCTGAGGGTAAAGTTTTCTTATTTATAAATTCGCAAATGCTTGAGCTTTTATAAGGGGATCCTCTA
>LBFQ01000043.1:2802-4296 GCA_000980735.1 Candidatus Caldipriscus sp. T1.2 | reverse complement strand
AACGCAAAAAGGGCGAATTTTGGCCTTTTTTCAAGAAAAGAAAAAACAAGAACAGAAATGAACAAACCCAGTAAAGATGCCCTTGAAAAAGTTAATGAAGACATAAAGGAGAAGAAGAGAAAGAGGGGGGGATTTTTTAAGTTCAAAACCGCAAATAAGGAAAAGATAAAACCTAAAGCGTTGGGATGGATCTCAAATGCGGACAATCTCACGGGTTTTGGAATGCAAAATAGGGGGAATAGAATAAAGGAGGAAGATGATGGAAATTAATGTAAAGGTGGATTTTATATCCTCCACTATGTCGCGTTTAATGGCAAAGGTTAAGGGTATAAGGAGGGTATATGCGGAAAATTGAATGAGGTTTTTGAGAACCTCAAACTTATCTGGAGCACCGAAAATGGAAAAGGAAATGGAAAAAAGAAAGTATAGGGCAAAAAGGTAATATTTTCCGTTTCCCTTAAAAAAAAGAATCATACCACCTGGATTCTTGAGGAGGGAGAAAAGAGCGAGGGAAACTAAGAAAATATCAAAGGGATTTACAAGGCTCCTTCCGAGAAGGAAAAGTCCAAAGGCGAAGGCTAAAATGGTTCCAATACGGAGAACCTTGTCCATATTTCATACCTCCAGAAGGGCTTAATATCTAAGGAAACGAAGGGTGGGTTTACCCTTATTTCCTTTACCTCTCCGACCTCTACGCCCGGATGCTCCATAAGATAAACCGTATCCCCCACCTTAACATCCGCACCGTACGGGATAAAAGCTATTTTTGGAATATTTCCACCTTTAATTACTCCCATAACCATAGATCTTGCGATAAAAACCTTTGAGTGGAAATCGGGGGAGTGCAAGGTCAATACTTCGGCAAATTTTCCCCTTGAAGATACTACAAAACCAACAAGCCCCACCGCCCAAACTATGTCCCCTTCCTTAACATCCCCTTCGCACCTTATCTTTATGAAGGATGGATAAGGTTCGGAGCTTGAGGATACGAAATCACACAGGGATTTAAACCTAACTGGGTAGTAATTTGCTGTATCCGTAGGGAAAACAACTATGACTTGCGATTTTTCCCTTAAAAGCTCATCCCTCTGAGCTTTAAGTCTGATTATACCTTCAAATTCGTTCCTTAGAAAGAGTGCGGGGTAAAATATCGGGTTTATTATCCCGTATAAGAAATTTTTCGTCAGGGGGAATAGGAGGAGAAGGGAGAAGAGGAGGGAGAGGATCTCATCCTCGTAGAGCGAAAATTTCATCCGAGTTTTTGGGTATGTAATACCAATTTGTAATATTGTGTATTCCCATTTTCAATTTCTTCAAGAACCTTACCCGCCCCAGCTATAACGCTTTCATATGGATTGCTTGCCCTTATGAACTTTATGCCCGTTTCCTTCTCAAGCCTCTTATCCAAACCCCTTATAGTTGAACCACCACCCGTCAGGTATATCCCCTCATCCAAAACATCTTGAACTAAAGAAGGGCTCGCGTTCTCCAACA
>LBFQ01000043.1:0-2782 GCA_000980735.1 Candidatus Caldipriscus sp. T1.2 | reverse complement strand
CTCCGTACACATCGCCTATCTCTATCTTTATCTTCTCTGCATAGTATTCGTCTATAAGGATGTTGAAATTTTTGCGGATATAGTCCGCTATTGCCTCATCCATCTCATCCCCCGCGGTTTTTATGGGGTATTTATATACCACACCCCCAAGGGATACAAGGGCTATTTCGGATGTTCCACCCCCTATGTCCACTATAAGGTATCCTTTGGGATCAAACACTTGCAGGCCTATACCTATTGCGGATGCTACAGGTTCCTCTATTAAATACACCTGACTCGCCCCTATGGATTTTGCCGCATCTATGGAAGCCTTCCTCTCAACGTCGTTTGCCCCCGACGGTACCGCCATAATAATGGTAGGATTTGAGAATACATTTTTTATCGCCTTCTTTTTAAACTCGTAAAGCATATACTGCACAAGCTCAAGGTTGTTTATAACGCCGTCCCTTATAGGCCTTTTAACTATAAGGCCCTCGTGGGCTTTTCCAAGCATCCTCTTTGCCTCCCAACCTACAGCAACCACCTTCTTCGTATTGGCATCTATAGCTATTACCGATGGTTCCCTTAAAACTATACCTTTACCCTTCACGTAAATTAAAGTGGTTGATGTTCCAAGATCAACAGCTATGGCAGGTCTAAAGAAATTTATTAAGGATTTTATCATATATTTATGAGGAGTAAGTCTGGATTTTCTACGAGTGCTTTAAGGTCGTTTAGGAACCTCGCGGCATGTGCCCCATCCACCGCCCTATGATCAAATGTTATAACTATGGTCGCAATATATCTTGGTTTTATTTCATCCCCAACAAAAAATGGTACCTTTCTGGGCCTCGGGAGGGCGATTATTGCTATTTCTGGGTAGTTTATAACCGGGTAGGCGAAAACCCCACCTATGGAGCCTATGTTAGATACCGAAAAGGTACCATCCCTAATATCCTCCAGCTTTAACGTATTGTTCCTAGCTTTTTCCGCAATTTCTTTAACCTCCCTTGCTATCTCCAAAATTGACTTCCTTTCTACATTTTTTATGACAGGAACCTTTAGACCTTCCGGGGTATCCACCGCTATGGATATATTTATACTATCGTAAAGTAATATTTCGCCCCTCTCGTCGTCCACCCTACCGTTGAACTCGGGATGTTTCTTTAAAGTTGCAGCCACAGCCTTTAAGAACAAGTGGAATATAGATATCTTTACCCCTTCCCTATCGCCCAAGGGTTTCAATCTCTCCACGAGGTTTAGGATCTCGGTAAAGTCCATATCTTCGGCGTGGAAAGCATGGACAGCATGCTCCTTTGATTTCCTCAGGTGCTCTGCTATAGCTCTCCTTACGCCCCTGAAAGGTATCCTCCTTATCCCCACCTCCTCCACCTTTTGCGTGACAACTTCTTCAACCACCTTCTCCACTTTCTTTTCTTCTACAAGCTTAACCTCCTTCTTACTCTCCTCATAATACCTTAAGACATCCACCTTCCTTACCCTACCGCCCGGACCTGTGCCCTTTACTAGGGAGAGGTCTATACCGAGGCTCCTTGCAAGCTTCCTAACCGCGGGTGCTGCTAGAACCCTCTCGGATCTCTTAACGGTTTTCTCCCTTAAATCTTCCACTTTCTCTATCCTTTCTTCAGCCTTCTTTTCCACAATTTCAACCTGACCATCCACCTCACCTTCCTCGGCATATACAAGGATGGGTTGATGGACCTTAACTACATCCCCCTCCTTGGCCAAAAGCTTGAGGATCTTACCTTTAAACGGTGAAGGGATCTCCACGGTGACTTTATCGGTTATGACTTCAACCAAAGGCTGTTCCTTCTCTACCTCATCCCCTTCTTTCACCAACCATTTTGAGATCTCACCTTCCACCACACTTTCCGCTATTTCGGGAAGGTGAAACTCCTTAGGCATCTATTTCCTCCACCTCAACAATAGACCCCAGCTTTGCTATCTGCCCCCTTATGGAAGGAGTATCCTTGTGTATTACCGTTTGCCCCCTCTTCCTTAAGCCCAACGACCTAATTATCCTCTTGGTCTTTGCGCTTTTATCAATTAGACTCCTTTTCAGGGTTATTTTCAACATTTTCATTTCCTTCCCTCCATTTTCCCCTTTGCCCTTAAAATTTCCTCGGGTGACCTCATAAGTTGGAGCGCTTTCATAGTTGCATACATGGCGTTGATAGGATTTGTGGAACCTATTAGCTTTGTGAGTACGTTCCTGTAACCCGCAGCCTCCAGGATCGCTCGGACTGGTCGGGATGCTATGATACCCGTACCCGGTGATGCGGGTTTTATCAAGAGTTTTGTGGCCTTAAACTTTACCATTATATCGTGAGGCACCGTATCCCTGACAATTATCACATCTATCATCCTTTTCTTTGCCCTCCTTGTGGCCTTTTGCACCGCATCCGGGGTTTCCAGGGCTTTTCCGTGTCCCAAACCCACTTTCCCTTTACCGTTTCCTACAACCACCCAAGCGTCTATATGGAACTTCCTTCCGCCAGCTGTCATCTTTGCGGTTCTTCTGACAAGCACAGTATATTCAACCAGTTCTTCCATATTTCACCTCCTAAAATTCCAAACCGCCTTCCCTCGCGCCATCAGCCAAAGCCTTAATCTTCCCGTGATACTTATAACCCGCCCTATCAAAAACAACCTTCGTAATTCCAAACTTCTTTGCCCTTTCCGCGATGAGTCTTCCAACTTCCTTTGCCTTATCAATTCCTTTCAGGTTTGCGATCTTTTCCCTTATTTCAGGCGAAAGGGTAGAAGCGGATGTTATAATCGG
>LBFQ01000042.1:39259-40748 GCA_000980735.1 Candidatus Caldipriscus sp. T1.2 | reverse complement strand
GGGCATGGGTAAGTGGTGTGAGGTTTTCCGGCGTGACGGTGCATATTGCGACGGAAAAGGTGGATGAAGGTCCAATATTGGCCCAGAAGGTGATCCCAACGTTTGAAGGGGAATCCCTTGAAAGTTTTGAAAGTAGGGTGCATTCGGTGGAACACGCCCTCTATTTTGATACTATCGTGGAATTCCTCTTTAAGGAAAGGCCACCATACGCCTTGATAACCTCTTACGAGAAGACCCCCGAGATCCTAAACTTTGCAAAATTCCTCCTTGAAAGGGGATATACGATAATTTCCACCACTGGAACCGCAAATTTCCTAAACGAGAATGGGGTTTTGGCCTTTGATGTATCATCAATAACGGGCTTTCCGGAAATCTTGGGGGGCAGAGTCAAAACCCTAAACCCTTATGTATTTGCGGGGATCTTAGGGAGGGAAGAGGATGAAAGGATATTAAGCTGGTTGAAGGTACCAAAAATAGAAATAGTTTTCGTTCAGCTTTATCCGTTTTCTGAGGTTGCGGAAAGGTCGGATGACCTTGAGGAGATAATTGAGATGATAGACATAGGTGGGGTTAGTTTAATAAGGGCGGGCGCAAAGAATTTTAGGAGGGTTTTGGTATTAACGGACCTTGACGATATAAAGGCGGTTATGGATGAGATGGAAAGGGGGGAGATTTCGGAGGAGCTCAGAAAAAAGTTGGCTGTGAAGGCCTTCGCAAAGACCGCAAGCTACGATATTAAGATATATGAGGTTTTGGCATCCTTCCTTGACAGGGCGAATTTCCACAAGAATATTTTTATACATATCTCCGATCCACAACCCTTAAGGTATGGAGAGAACCCACATCAGCTTGCTTGGATAAAGAAAAACCCCAATTCCTTTTTATCCGCGGTAGAACAGCTTGGAGGCAAAGAACTATCTTACAACAATATACTGGATTCCTTCTCCGCCTTCTCTTGCGTCTCGGAGTTTGAAAACCACGCATGCGTTATAGTTAAGCATATGACCCCATGTGCGGGTGCGGAGGGTGAATCCCCACTAGAAGCTTACAACAAAACCCTAAATGGGGATATGGAGGCATCCTTTGGTGGAATAATAGCCTTCAACTTTGCGGTTGAAGAAGAGCTTGCCCAACTTCTCGTTGAACACTTTTACGAGGTGGTTATAGCTACGGATTATTCACAAAAAGCTTTAGAGATCCTCTCAAAGAGGAGAAACCTAAGGATCCTACGGGTGGATCCATACAAGTATCAACCTCCATATCTGAGCATGATTATGCTTGGGAACGATATTCTTATGCAAACCAACGATTACACCCTTCCCTACGATTACATAGATTACAAGGTTGGGAATGAGGAAGAGGGGGAAAGGGAGGAAATAATTTTCGGTTTAAAGGATGGTGAAATGGGCAAAATCAAACGCCGCGGTGGTAGTTAAGAACAAAACCCTCTTGGGTACGGGTAGCGGTTTGGTGGATAGGGTTTCCGCGG
>LBFQ01000042.1:36032-39006 GCA_000980735.1 Candidatus Caldipriscus sp. T1.2 | reverse complement strand
CCGGGGGCTCAATAAGGGACGAGGTGGTGATAGAAAGGGCAAAGGAATTGGGCTTAAAGCTGGTTTTTACCGGAAAGAGACTCTTTAGACACTAAATCCCAAAACCTTTTAACGTTCTCCTCCCATTTGCACCTCCGTAATATCACCCTTTTATTTTCAACCCTCGCCTTTCTCCACCAATCCCAAGAGAATACCCTTATAAAACTTTCAAAGAGTTTTTCCCCTTTCGGTTCCGATATTATCCCCCTACCCTCATCCACCCATTCCCTGTTTGGCGGAATGTCCGAAACTATCGGTACGCAACCCAAGGCCATCCCCTCAAGTAGGGACACGGATGTGCCATCAAACTTCGGTATGGATACGCAAAAGTGGGAGCTTTCAAGGAGATTAATGTACCTTTCCCGAGGAACCTTACCGAGGTTCTCAAAGTTTAAGCCCATCTCCCTTGCGGTTTTCTCCAACTTTTGCGTTAGTCTTCCCCCGTTTATATAAATCAGCCTTATTTTGAAGTTTTGGGATACATCTTGGCGAAACGCAAAATCTCAAAGTGGTTAAAGTTTTCCTCATGCCTCCTAAAGGATAGTATCCTTATCTCGTCAAAAGGTAGCTCCTTAAGGGGCCTTTCCCTTATTTCCCTCTCAACTCCAAACGGGATAACGAAAACCCTATCCTCCCTTATCCCGAAATCTTCAACCAAGGTCCTTTTTATCATCTCCGCATCGCATACTATTAGGTTGAAGTTTTTCAGTATTATCTTGGCTAAAAAGTTGTGGACTGAGGTTTTCTTTGCCCATACGTTTATATCCGAGCCCCAGATCGCCAAAACCTTAAAACCTTTTAAAAAGTACGCGATTAGCCCGTAATTTGGGATAAAGTGGGGGAAGAGAACGTCGGGTTTGAGTTCCTTAGTTAGACCTTTTAATTTCGGAATTCCGAGAAGATATTTAAATTTTCCGCCCGGCACTTTTAACCTTAAAACCTTATCCTCAAGGCTCTCCTCAAAGGTTATAACCTCAACCTCATTCCCCAACTCCCTCAATATATCCGCCCATTTGTGTATATGGGGTACGGAGGCATCTCCTAAGATTAATACCCTCATCAAGCGGTGAGGGTTCCCCCCTCGTCTATGAAGACCACTATTTTTGTAATTATTATCTCGTCGGATTCCTCGGTGTTTATGGGTAGAAACTTTATATCCCTAGGGATATCCTCTCCCAATCCCATCCTCTCCTCCAAGTACCCCCTTAGAGCCCTCTCGCCCTCCTCCAAAATTTCCGGAATAGAAAAGCCCTTTATCCTTATCCCCCTTATTGCGGGGAAATAAAGCTCGTAATTTCCATCATCAAGGAGTTTTATCACAGCGGTAAATTTAAACATCATCTCCCCTCCACGGTATAAAAGGCATACAAAATACCCAAAACCAATAGGGCGGTTATACCCGCCTCAAAGTAGGATGGAACTATTTGGGAAAGGTCAGGCGAAACCCCCTCAACGAAAACATCCTTAACCCTGTTTATTGGCACCCTATCGGAATACTTACCGTACCTATAAATAACGGAGCCGTCGCAGGATCTTATAACCATCTTAACATCCGCGCTTCTCCTGTAATTTATAAGGGAGAAATCGTAATATACCCTACCCACCAAAAGCCCCACCTTTGTCGTGCAGTTTTGGGAATTTGAAAGGTACTTCACGGAAAGGTAGTTCTCGATTTGTTGGTTCCTTGTTCCGTAAAAGGAAAGGAAACCCTCAAGGGGACAACCCCTTGAACAGGCGGAATCAACCGCGTAAAAGAGAACCTCAAGATCGTTGGGCAGATACATAATAAGAGATATTAATCCCAATCCCCTTGCCCTTCTCCCTCTTCCCAACCCGAGGAGTATTCCCCCGCCTGATCAAGGACGTGGGAGCTTACATAAATGGGCGCATTTGAGAGTAGCGCTATAGCTATGGAATCCGAGGGTCTGGCATCTATGCTGTAAGTTTTTTCCCCGTGATTCAATATTATCCTCGCGTAAAAGGTGCTTTCAATTAGGTCGTTTATCACAACCCTTTCCACCTTCGCGCCAAGGGTTTCAAGTATATTACAAGGAGGTTGTGGGTTAGGGGCCTTTCAAACTTTTCGCCATCCTTCGCCATCTGTATAGCATTCGCTTCAAAACCCCCTATGTATATGGGTAGGATCCTTGACCCTTCTTTTTCCTTAAGTATAACCGCAAAGGCTTGCGGAATACCCTCCTGCGTACTTATAACAACCACGGACTTAACCTCAACCTCTATCAGGTTCTTCATCTCTCCGGTTCTACGACAATTTTCAGGTTTGCTACTACCTCAGGGTGGAGTTTTATAGGAATCTGGAATGTGCCAAATTCGGATATGCTATCAATTTGCACCATAGACCTATCTATGTTGTATCCCTTTTCCTTCAGTTTCTTCACAATATCCGCGGAGCTTACGGAACCATAAGGTTTCCCCTCCTCGTTAACCTTCAGCACGAACAGGAGCTTCTCCTTTGAGAGCTCGCGGGCAAGTTTTTCCATCCTCCTCTTTCTTCTCTGTAAAGATAGCTCCTTCATTTTCTTGATGTTTTCGTAATTCTTCAACACGGATTCGGTGGCAGAAAGGGCAAACCCCTTCGGGATAAGGTAGTTCTTCGCATAACCCCACTTAACCTTCACCACATCCCCAGCCTTTCCAAGATTTGGGACATCCTTAACCAGCAAAACCTCAACCTGCTTCATACCACGTACTCCCTTACAAACGGAAGTAATGCCATTATGCGCGCCCTCTTTATAGCCTTTGCCAACCTCCTTTGCTCCTTTGCGGACAGCTTGGGTGTATCTTCTGGGCAATATCTTGCCCGTTGGAGATATATATTTGCTTAAGGTTTCCACATCCTTGTAATCAAATGGTCATGGCTTTCTTCTTTCCCATATTTTCACCTCCTTTTAAAAGGGTATTTCGTCGTCGGGGG
>LBFQ01000042.1:25945-36012 GCA_000980735.1 Candidatus Caldipriscus sp. T1.2 | reverse complement strand
AACATCTATATAAAGGGGCCTGCTCTTCCAAACCCCGTTTTCCATATAAGCCTGATCCGACGCCATGCGAAATGTTAAGAAACCCACGCCTTTATCGTTTACCCTCTTTTCCGCATCCCTTACCAATCTCCCACTCAATACCACCACGTTTATCCTCGGAACCCTTATACTCTTATCCTCGTTCATTCATCCCTCCTGACGATCATATGCCTTAAAAACCTCCTCATAAGGCGGAGGTGGTTATTTAGCTCGTATGCGGTACTGGGATTTGCCTTAAAACGTATAAAATAGTACCTACCAAACTCGTGCTTCTTAACGGGATATGCGAGCTTCCTTACCCCCCAATCCTCCTCCCCCAATATCTCACCACCGTTTTTTGTTATAAACTCCCTCACCTCTTCTATGGACCCAGCATCCTCCTGCTGGGGGCTTAACAACAAAGCCACTTCGTATTCCCTCATAGAACAGGTATTATAAGGTTGATTTCCGCCTTAAAATTCAGATTATGGGGTATGTATTTTGGTATCTTGGGAATGGCTCGCAAATTGAGATCCTGCCAAGGAGCGCAGGGGTATTCCACAGAGAGTACATAGCGGGTTTCAGACTTGAGGAGATATCCCTAAACTTTGATAACCTAATACTGAACATCAAGGGGGGCTACCTAACGGGCATAGAGCTCGTGGATGAGAACGCAAATAGGACGGGAACATATTACGCGGCGTTTACGGGCCTGAACTTTATATACCTTAACTCCCCATTACCGCAGAAAGGTTGGAAGTTTGGGGCCGGTTTGGGTGTTTTAACCTCCAAGATCCACACATATGCGGATTACGCGGGCACCATAAACGGGGCCGTTGTGGGGAATTTGGAAAACGGCGAGGTCCTCCTTTTGATAGAAAATCTTGGTTTTGGGAAAACCATACCTGCACCTTCGGTATATTTTAGGGGGCTTTCCAACTTCCAGAACTTCACACTGGGACCATTCTTAAGATTTTACGGAGACGCCGACTTAGATGCGGGTTTTGTTTTTATTTCAAGGTACGGACTCTTCAACTTTATAGCTTCCCCTTCCCTAAAGAACGCAATAGTGGGATTCTCGGTAGAGAGCGGGAATTTCAGGTTTAGGTACGATTACGAGTACTATTGGATAGGGTACTCAACGCACAGGTTCGGGTTTAATATACTTTGGGGCAAGCAGAAGGAGTTGGAGGAGAAGATAGAACGTCAAGAGGAACTTTTGGCGGAGTACGGTAGGGAGATAAGGGGTTTAAAGGATAGGATATCGAAGCTTGAAAATTCCGCGGTGGATTTTGCAAGGAATCTCCTTGAAAGCGCTAAAAAAGATCCTGATCCGCAGTCCGCATTAACAAAAGTTAGGATAGCGATGGTCTTTGACACAAGCCAAACCGCAAAAAGGATGGAAGACAGTTTGACAAACCTAATATCCCAAGCGGATAAGGAGAGTTACATAAGGAGGATCAACGTCTTCTTGAGGAACAATCTTTATTCGGATGCCCTGGCTGAGGCTTTGGTCTTCCTTGAGAATTATCCACAAGATAGGGACGCCCTTAGGGCGTACAATCAAGTTAAAGGGGAGGTTGAAAAACAAAAGGAGGCAAACAAAATAAAGGAAGAAACCAATAGGAAGTTTGAGAGCGGTAAAATTCAGAAGATTGAGAACTTAATAAGCAAGGGGGATTACGTAAGCGCATCAAAGCTCGTAAGCACTTTACCCGAAGGTCCAGATAAGATAAGATTTTCAAACACTTTGAGGAGAACCGCGGAGGAATATTTAAGAAAGGCGAAGGAGCTTATAGCAAACAAGGATTGGGTCCAGGCAAAATATTATATTGAAAAATCCATGAAAATTTACCCCTTGCCCGAATCTCCCGGACTTTTAAGCTACGTTGAAAGCAACATAAAGGCGAGCTCTGAAACCTTATACCTAAAGTCCCTTGAGCTTTATCAGAAGGGTGATATCCAGGGAGCGTACGCTTACATAAAGGAAGCCATAAGACTTGATCCAAACAACGAGAAGTACAGGAACGTTTATTACAGGTTGGGTAATGTTTTAAAGGAGGACTAATATGGTTGGGGTTTTGTTTTTGCTTAATCAGTATGTGCATGCGAGGTTGGATAGTGCAGTTTCGGATATGAGGGCAATCAGGTATGGGTCTGGGTACCTCGTGGGAATACTGGGTACAAGTGGAAACTACAAGTTCCTACACATAAACAACCTTGGACAGGTGATTCGCGCGGATTCTGGATCTTTAACGGATACCATTCGTGGTTTGGTAATTGATAATAACGGAAAACCTTTGGCTTATGGTGGATCTTCTAGCTCGGCGTTCTACATTGACCTAGACGTGGATACAATAAAAACAATCTCTGGTTTCCCACCCTTCTATAGAGCGGTTAGAACATCAAATTACCTCTACTTCGTCTCGTATAACGATATGATGTATTTTTCTTTAGGAAAGAGACATCAAATATTGGAGCCTCGAAGTGCCATATACTATAAGGGGCATAGATGTGGCATATGAAGATGCGGGTAAAAAGATATATCTGCTGATGAAGGATTCCACCTCTTTCACGACGGTAAAGATGGATGAGAGCTTAAACATTATATCAAGAAGACGGGATACTCTTACGGTTTCTGACGCATTTATAGACGTTCAGGGTAAATTCGTGGCGGTTGGGTATCGCACAACAAGCGCTACAGGTGTCCTTCTGCTTGATACGACTTTAAACACGGTTAGACATTTTCGAATAAACTCGTCAATCTTTTTAAGCGGTGTAAGGTTATACCGTGACAAAATTTACCTTTATGGAGCAATGGGGAACCCAGCGATCGCAATATTGGATACTTCGGGGAATCTTTTAAGCTTCGTAAAGGATACTATGGTAATAGGAAATGTAAGATTTTTGGATCCGGAAAACGGCGTTGCTATATACATAGGAGATTTTCAGGCATTCTTTATGAAGACTAACCCTAATTTCTTGGGAACATGCGGGATGAGTAGTGCTCCAGCTTATGATTCCACCCGTCCAAACCCGTCTTATACAACATTAAGCCTTTCTCTAATTGACCCAGATACGGCTTCATTATACACTTCGCCGATATCAAGATCATCCTACACACCAGCCACAAACACCATATGCTTCTCGGAACCCTTTACGGTTGTTTTCACGGTACCGGATAGTGGGGATATAAATGTACCTCTCTCCGCGAACATTGGTGTATGGTTTTCAAGGGCGGTTGATACTGCAAGCGTAAATAACACGAATATTAGCATAACCGGTTGGGATGGGAGCAGTTTTAGGACCTACAGCTTCAATAGAACCTGTCCAATGCCAAACTTTTGCGTCCTTGACCCAATTTTAAACTTCAGACCAAACGAAGAGATAACCGTAAGATTTAACAGCACAATAAGGGACACCTCCAACAATCCTTTAATACCCAAGGTTATAGTATTCAGGACGCAAGCGGTGGATACGTTAAACCCCGTTGTGGTATTCACAACACCCGACAGTGGCGCTGTAAATGTCCCCTCAAACACGAAGATAGCGGTACAGTTCTCAAGGGATATGGATACAACGACGGTAAACTCTACGAATGTAAGAATAAGTGGTTCAAGCAGTGGATCTCACACTTTCACCAAAGTTTGCAGAACATTAAGTTATTGCGAGATAAACCCTGATACCTTTAACGTAGTGGTGAGACCGTCACCGTAGAGTTTAGAAGTGGAATAAGGGCATTAAACGGCAGGAATTTGGTACCAAGAATAATAACATTCAGGACCGGAGCACAGGATAACAATAACCCAATCATAACCATAATATCCGACAATGACACGGTAAGGCTTTACGACAGGAGCATACCCATAAAAGCTCATGTTTGGGACGATTATGGGATCCAAAAAGTTGAATGGGTGATAAACTCACAAGCTTACATATCACCCACCAACTGCAATGGGAACATATACGGAAATCCCGACACATCCTGCTTTTATATTCCAGACATACCGGCAGATACATACAAAATAATAGCGTACGCATACGATTATTCTGGGAACGTTGGGATAGACACCGCCTATTTAGACTATCAAGACACAGTAAAACCCTACGTAGTATTCACGGATCCCAGGGATAACTCTTATGGAATTTCGCCAACACCTCTTATAACTGTGGTATTCAGCGAGGGTATGGATACATCATCTGGGAGTTTGGAGATAAGGGTTGGAAGCTCAACATATCCATACACGAAATATTGGGAAGATTCGAGGACATTGAAAATAAGGAACACAACACCTCTACCCTACGACTCAACGGTTAAGGTTGTATTAAGGAATTACAGGGACTTAAGCGGTAACATTATGGTTGGTGATTCCTTCTCCTTCAGATTCACCATAATTTCAAATGCGGAAGTTTTCGTAAGGATCCTTAATGTAAATCCGAATACGGTTTATAAGGGGTCACCAGACAGTACATACATCCTTGCGGAGGTTAGCTCAAGGTATAACATAAGGGGAGCGAAGATGGTAATAAACGGTTCTGTTGAGGTTCCTATGTTTGCGAAGGATGGGAGCTTTGATGAACCCGTTGAAACGGTGTATGTGCGTTATAGGTTTGGGGAATTTGAAGTTGGGGAGTATAACGTTTCCATTAAAGCTTGGAACGATTATGTTGAGAGGTCCTCTGAGCCTTTCATAATCAAGGTCAAAAGTATAGGATTTTTGGATAAGGAGAACGTTGTAATTTATCCGAACCCGACAAAGGGGCAGGCTAAGTTGAGGGTGATATTTGGGGCGAATACGAATGCGGTGATTGAGGTTTTTGACCTGAAAGTGAAAAGAGTTTATCATAAGGAGGGGAGCTTTGATGGGTTTAAGACGTACGAATTTGAGCTTCCAAAACTTCCTACGGGGCTTTACCTCGTGAGAATTAGAGCGGGCGATAAAAAGGTGGAAAAGTGGTTCTCGGTGATTAAATAAGTTTAAGGAAACTCAAAATACCTTTAGATATTGGGCTATCATGCCTTTCTGGGTGCCATTGTACACCCAAAACTCTATAAGTTTTCGAATGAAATGCTTCAACGAGGTGATCCTCCGAAACCGCAAGGATCTCACCCTTTAACTTTTCCGGAAATCCCTTTAAACCCTGATGGTGATTGCTATTTACAATACCTTCTAATCCAAAATAATTTTCAAAGATCCCCGAAAATATTACCCTATGCTCCACGTCCTCACCGTTTTTTCCCCTGTGTATCGCTTTAAATCCCTCTTTCTCCAAATCCTGATATAAAGTTCCCCCAAAGAAAACGGTTAAAAGCTGAAAACCCCTACATATCCCAAAAATAGCCTTTCCCCTTAAAAGGAACCTTTCCACAAGCTCAAACTCAAAATCATCCCTTAACCTTTCAATTTTTACGTTTTCGTATCTCACCACCTCACCATAAAGCTTAGGGTCTATATCCTCTCCTCCTCCCAAAACCAAAAGGTCGTAATCCCCATCGGGAATTTTTGAATCCGGAGTTATAATCTCTACATCGCCTAAATCTTTGAGGTAGATTAAATAATTCCCCGCCTTCCCTCTATCTCCAACGCTTAAGAGGATCCGCATTCTTGTATTTTACAACGGTAAAATTCCCGCTTATGGATAAAGAGTATAAACCCCGTGAGGTGGAGGAGAGGTGGCAGAGGTTCTGGGAGGAGATAAAACTATTTAAGGCTCCCGATAAACCCAAAAACAAGTATTATGTTCTTGAGATGTTCCCCTACCCTTCCGGTAGGGACCTGCATATGGGACATTTGAAGAATTACGCTATAGGTGATGCGGTGGCGAGGATAAAGATGATGGAGGGATATGAGGTTTTGCACCCTATGGGTTGGGATTCCTTTGGGCTCCCCGCCGAGAATGCGGCGATACAATACGGGATACATCCTAAGGTTTGGACTTATAATAACATTGAAGTTTCAGGAACAGCTGAAAAAGCTTGGGCTTTCTTATGATGGGATAGGAGTTTGCGACATCGGATCCCGATACTACAAAATGGACGCAAAACTGTTTTTAATACTTTATAGAGGGGTTGGCTATAGAAGGGCATGGGTGAATTGGTGCCCAAACTGTAAAACCGTTTTGGCGAACGACAGGTTGTAGAGGGGAAATGTGAGAGGTGTAAAACTCCGGTTGAAAAGAAAAAGCTAACGCAGTGGTTCTTTAGGATCACGGATTATGCGGAGAGGTTGTTAAAGGATCTTGAGAAGCTGAGGGGACATTGGCCGGAACATGTGATAAAACAGCAGGAAAACTGGATAGGGAAAAGTGAGGGGACGGAGGTTGTATTCAAGTTGGGAGATTTTCCCATAAGGGTTTTCACCACGAGGGCGGATACCTTATTTGGTGTAACCTTCATAAGCGTCGCCCCGGACAGCGAAATAATAGACGAGATTTTAAATTTCCTGTCGGAAGATGCGAAGAAGAGGGTGATTGAATATATTAACAGATCCTTGATTAAATCTCCGGACGAGAGGCAAAAAGGGAAGACGGGGGTATTTACCGGACTTTATGCGGAGCATCCCTTTACGCGGGAGAAGATCCCTATTTTTGTGGCGGATTACGTTTTGGGTGAGTATGGGACCGGCGCAGTTATGGGGGTTCCCGCCCACGATCAGAGGGACTTTGAATTCGCAAAAGAGCACAACCTACCGATAAAGGTGGTGATATTTCCAGAAAAGAACGAGGGGGAAGAGTTTGAGGAGTTTTTGAGGTGTATGTACGTTGAGACGGAGTCTGAAAATTTTTCGGTAGAGTACAAAGGGAAAAGGTATATATTTCAACCGCAAAGGGCTTATGAGCTCAAGGGGGTTTTAAAGGCTTCGGGTGAATTTACGGGTCTAAGATCGGACGAAGCTATAAAAAAGATAGAGGAGAGGCTTTCGGAGATGGGGTTGGGGGGTCCTAAGGTATCTTATAGGATAAGGGATTGGTTGGTTTCGAGGCAGAGGTATTGGGGGGCACCCATTCCCATAATACACTGCCCAAATTGCGGGGAGGTACCCGATGAAAATTTACCTGTTCTGTTGCCGGAAACCGAAAAGTTTTTACCTCAGGGAAGGTCTCCCCTTGAGGATGTTCCCGAATTTATAAACACTACCTGTCCCAAATGTGGGGGTCCCGCAAAGAGGGATCCGGATACAATGGATACGTTTGTGGATTCCTCTTGGTACTTCTTGAGATTCACGGATCCGAAGAACGATAAAGAGATGTTTGATGTTGAAAAGGTTAATGTTTGGATGCCCGTGGATCAGTATATAGGTGGGGCGGAACATGCGACGAAACACCTTATATACGCGAGGTTTATAACCAAGGTCCTTTACGATGAAGAGCTTTTAAAGGAGGATGAACCCTTCAAAAACCTATTTACCCAGGGTTTGGTTTTGAAGAAATTCTGGTGGTCCCCAGTACATTTAAAAAGCTTTCCCAACCCCGAGGATGTTGAATATAGGGATGGGAAACCATATTTAAAGTCCGATGGGACTCCCCTTGAGGAAAGGCTTGAAATGATGTCAAAATCAAGGGGAAACGTTGTTCCCTTGGGATCATTTGTTGATAATTACGGTGCGGATGCGGCGAGGGTGGCGATCCTTTTTGCCGCACCCCCTGATATGGATTTTGAATGGACGGATGCTATAGCAACATCCGCGATAAGGTTTTTGAACAGAATTTGGAGGGTGTTTTATTCCCTTTATGAGGGGGGGATTAGGGGGGAGGTGGAGCCGGACTTTTCGGATAAGGAGTTTTTGGCAAATTTCAACGATTTAATATCTGGGATTAGGAAGGATTACGAGAAATTTAAGTTTAACACCGCCATAGCAAAGCTTATGGAGGCTTTAAATTTGTTTGAGGATTCAAAAATCTCGGATAAGACGAAGGGTTGGTTTGCAAATATATTCATCCGCCTCTTAGCACCCATAGCACCACATATAGCGGAGGAACTTTTCCATCAGTTTAAACTTGACGAGATATTCGGAACTGAAAGCGTTTTTAGGTCTCCCCTTCCGGAACCCTTGGAGGGGATCTCGAGGGAGCTCATCGAGATAGGGGTACAGATAAACGGGAAGTTTAGGGGAACAATTATGGTTCCTTTATCTGCGGATGAAAGTGAAGTTTTGGAGGCTATAAAGAGGGACGAGAAGCTTTCAAGGTACATAACGGGAGAGGTTAAAAAAGTAATATACGTCAGGGGGAGGGTGGTAAATATAGTGCTATGAGCCTTCCGCAAACTCAAAAACCCTCTTTATATCCTCCCTTATAAGATCGGTTAAGGATGGGTTCCTTAAAGCCGCGGCGGGGTGATAGGTAGCAAAGGCGGGAATACCGTACCTTGATATATGCATCTTTCCCCTAACCTCGCTTATCTTTGGCTGATCAAACCTATTCAGGATGTAATACATGCTAAACCTACCAACGCATAGTATCACCTTTGGAGAGATTATTTTTACCTGAAAGTCAAGGTATGGGACGCAGGCTTTTATCTCGTCGGGCATAGGGTCCCTATTGTTCGGAGGCCTACACTTTATTACGTTCGCTATATAAACATCCCTTTCCCTATCCTTTCCGAGCTCCTTGAGAATATCCGTTAAAAGCCTTCCCGCCTTTCCAACGAAGGGATAACCCTTTATATCCTCCTCCATCCCAGGAGCTTCCCCAACGAACATCACCCGGGCGTAAGGATTTCCCGTTCCAAAAACGACCTGTTTCCTACCCGTATGTAGCCTACATTTTTTGCAATCCTTTATGCTATCCGCAAATATATCCAAAGCCTTCTTTTTATCCTCGGTTTTTAGTATAAGCTCCCCTATCCCTAAACCCCTAAGGAGTTCCTCCATCCTCAACCCTCCTTACTATACATATGGGCGTTTGTTCCGAGGATTGCCCTATGGGATTATCCCTAAAAACCTTCTTTACGAAATCTTCCTTTATATCATCGTGAGATTTTCCCAAAACGGATACCCCGAGATCGTTGGCATCCACTATCACCACCCTACAGTTTATCTTACTTGATATTTCCTTCGCAACCTTATCGGGATCCTTCGGGGGTAGCTTGGCGTATCTATTGTAGGGAGGGAGGGTATATGGTGTAGGTCCATCAATTGATGCTATATTTTTACCCACCACCTTATAAAATAGGCCCCTTATACCTAAGGGTTTCGTTAGGGCACTTACGAAGGCGCCAAGGAGTATCCTAAAAAGTCCAGCTTCCCTTATGGCAAGCTCCATGGTACAAGGGCTCCCCAAACCTATCCCATAAGGAGACTTGGTTACGAACTTAGAAAGGAACCTCGCCCAAAAGGAGGGTTTAATTTCTTCTATAGGAAACGCCCTGCCCTGGGATATCGCAACCACCTTCTCGCTCACAAAAACGATATCCCCCTCCCTCAAAAGACCCCTTACATATCTTTCAACAACCTCCGCTATATTTTCCCCAGGCTTTATTACGTGTGTTTTTATTGGATACCTCGCCCATTTTTCTCCATCTACATCTATAAACAGGTTCTTTCCGGGATTAGGTTTCATTCAAGCGTCCTTAAGAGTTTTTCAAACCTAATTAACGCGGTTTCAACATCCAAAACTCCAAACAAAACCGGCTCCATAACCTCGGTTGAGAAGTACCTCCTTGCCCTCATCCAAACCTCGCTTCTCGGTTCGTAAGTTGCCCTATTCACCTGCCTAAAGGCTTCTTTAAGATCCTCCGGACCCAATTCCGGATCCGTTATGGGAAGATAACCCGTACTTGAGGACCAAAATCTCTGAACCGAATCATTAAGGAAAACCTCAAAGAGCCTACTCACCTCCCTATACTCCTCCTTTGAGTGCCCCCTAAATATCGTTATGTTTGTCCCCGAGATCACCACGGAGTCGTACC
Organism: Candidatus Caldipriscus sp. T1.2; assembly: GCA_000980735.1. Lineage (GTDB taxonomy): Bacteria > Hydrothermota > Hydrothermia > LBFQ01 > LBFQ01 > Caldipriscus. The sequence continues at coordinate 26,084 of LBFQ01000042.1, read as the reverse complement.
TATCAACGGGTATTGGTGATGCACCCATCCTGAACTTTACCTTTGGCTTCATAAATACGTAAGATACCGAAGTTGCCCATATCATAAGAACCTTTTGGTTTGCGAAGTCGTCCTGATGGGAATAAGCGGAACCGACGTA
>LBFQ01000042.1:15658-25925 GCA_000980735.1 Candidatus Caldipriscus sp. T1.2 | reverse complement strand
GAACACAAACCTCCTTGAGCTCGTCCCATGTTCTGGGCACCTTTAAATTTAACTTTTCCATCAAATCCTCGTTATAAAATATCACCGGCACGCTTTTATTGAAGGGGATAGAATATATTTTCCCATCCAATTTAACCTCCTCCAAAAGCTTTGGGTGGATCTTACTTAGGAGATTTTCGGGAAGTACTTCCTCCGCTGGTACAATAAGGTCCTTCTTATAAAACTCTACGGTCCAAGATGGGAAGGTTTGGGCTATGAGGGGGAAACGGCCGGAAAGAGCGAAGGAAACGAGCCTCTGGGATAGGGTACTATAACTTCCCAAATTTACCTCCTTTATGTTTGTCTTGGAAACTATAATGCTAAGGGCTTCCCCCAAGGGTCCCCCCATCGCATGCCAAAACTGATAATCCGTATCCGCCCTCTTGCAGGAAAGTAGGAGTAATAAAGGTAAAAATTTCCTAAGCATAAAGAATTCTAAACCTGTTTGCCTTACCGCGGTATAATAAACGGATATGAAAGGAAGGGTTTTTATATTTTTCCTCCTCGCTTACCTTTCTTCCTGCGCAACTACGGGTGAAAAGAAGCCCGCTCTTTCACCTTATGAAGCCAAAGACTCCATGAAGGTTTGGTATGCCATAGGGAAAGATTACTTGATAAAGGCGGAGGATGGTAGGGCAAGCTATGAGGACGCTTTAAGGAACTTCAGGAAATCGTTATATTATTCCCAATATCTCGGAAATGAGAAGGATACGATTTTAAACCTGCTTCTGGTGGATTTCGCTTATGCCTTCTTGAAAAATAACCAGCTTGATTCCTCCGAGTACTATTACACCAAGCTTACGGAGATAGATCCGAAGGACCCGAGGGGTTGGCAGGGTTTGGGGTTTTTGTACGGTATAGTTAGGAGGGATTACGAAAAGGCTGAAAACTTCTATAAAAGGGCCTTAGAAGTCTCCCCCGACAACCCAGATGTCCTTTTTGGACTTGCGAAGGTTTACGAACTTAGGGGAAAACACGATATGGCAAAAAAGATATACGAGGATGCGATAAAAAGGGACAGTTTGAACCCAGCCCTCAACAGGTCTTACGGGCTCTTCTTGATGGAGATAGGGGATTACAAAGGGGCACTTTATTACCTCGAGAGGGCTTACAGGCTCTTGGAAAAGAAGGATGATAAAAAGCTTTTGGAAAACCTCGTTGATGCTTATAGGAAGGCTTGGGAGAAGGACAAATCGGTTAATCTAAGGAACTCCCTAAGGTACGCGAACGAGCTTGTAAGCTTAGATACTTCAAATTACACATATTACTTAAAGAGGGCTTCAATTTACGAGAACCTTAGGATGCTAAAGGAGGCTTTATCGGACTATAAGAAGGCTTACTCTTTAAATCCCGATGCCAAGGCACTACTTTTAAAACAGGCATTTATATATAACGATTTGGGGAATAGGGCTGAGGCGGAGAACCTTGCTAGGGAGGTGGCGGGAAGTAAGGAATTGGATAGTAATATTAGGGCATCCGCCTGGTCCTTAATTGGGGATATAAGGCAGAATAGGGGCTTAGAACTTTACAAGAACAAGAAGTATGAGGATGCGGTTTCAACCTTCGATAGCGCTTTGGCGGCTTATGAGCAGGCCCAACTTTTGGGCGAAGGAAACATAAGGGAATATGCAAACAGGCAAATTGAAAGGGTCAAGGCCTTCCGACAAAAGGCCTGGCGTAAGTGGAAGAACATCGACTGAGGTTCTGGTTTTAAACACCGCATATGAGGCGGTGGGTTTAACTTCGATAAGGAGGGCAATAAATTTGCTCCTGAAGGAAAAGGCGGAAAGCCTGATAAACAAGAATAGGGAAATTAGGGGAGGGAATTTGAGGATCCCGGTTCCAAGCGTGATAAGGCTGAAATATTATATAAAACCCATATTCAGGGAGGCTTATCCGACAAAGAGAAACATATTTATAAGGGATAGGTTTAGGTGTCAGTACTGCGGTTCCACGAAGGATCTTACAGTGGATCATATAATCCCAAAGGTGAGGGGGGGAAGGATACATGGACAAATTTAGTGTGCGCATGTAAGAAGTGCAACAATCAAAAGGGTAACAGGACACCTGAAGAGGCGGGTATGCAACTTCTTTCAAAACCCCGCAAACCCTCTTACTTGGAGCTTATGATCCTTTCAAGAAGGGAAATACCTGAGGAATGGAAGGGATTTCTTTACTTCAGTTTTTAAGGCTTTTCTTAATTTTCCCATATCTCTACGGTTTAGGATATGTTTTAGGTAGGGTGATTTTCGGAAAGGGAGATATCGCTTTTTCCGTTTTCCTTTCCTTAACTTTTTGGTCGGTTTTGGGGTGGTTTTCCTTTGGATATTTAAAACTTCTATCTTGGGTCCTAACCTTTCTCGGTGCCTTTGGGATGATCTGGGGTTTTAGGGACCTGATAAAGGAATGGAAGATCTTACTCGGGTTTTTAACTGTTATACTCCTTAGGTTCCTAATAATTTCTCCACTAACCTTTCCATACGGGAACGATACAATAATGCACGTTTATACCACCTCAACCATAATAAACCATGGCGGGTTTTACCATATTTTTGAACCCTTCGGTGTTGAGGGTATGGGTTCCTTCAATTTGGGCTTTCACTATATATCCGCCAGCTTATCGTATATAACTGGCTTGGATTCTGCAAGCTCAGTGATCCTTACCGCTTACATATTTTGGGGTACCTTTTTCTTGGCGGTTAACTCTTTTGTTAATTCTCCATTACTTTCCGTCGTTATAACCTTCACGAGCGTTGGTATATCAACCTTTATGGCTTGGGGGGGATTTCCCACCCTCGCATCTTACTCCTTCTCAATATTCGCCTTTTCCTTTAACGGTTACCTATCCATACCCTTCTGGTTGGGTGCCTTTTCCACCCACTTTATCACATCATCAACTGCATTCCTTTCGTATTTGGTTGCAAACTGGAAAAATCTTGACAGAAAATTCCTCTTGGGTTTGATAATAATAGCCCTTATCCTCTTTCAGCAGTACTTTCGGATCGTATTTTTTGGATCCGAGATGCAACCTTACGAGAACTTTACATTAAACCGCTTCGTTTTGGATACATTTAAAGAGGGTGCTTTATTTTCCGCAATTTATATTATTTTTGCCCTTTGGGGTTATAAAAAATATCCCGAGATAACAAAAAAGGTGCCTCCAATTTCCGCCTTTATTCCCCTTATATTCGGGCTCCTTTCCTTCTTTTGGGCTTTCTTTGACTTAACACCGCACCAAATAAAAGGATTTTATCTAATAAGGGTCCTTGTTCCCCTCGTAATACCAGCATTTATGGGCATAAAGTGGTTTTTGGAGAATTTTAAGATTTTGACGATCCCTATACTTTTCTTAGGGTTTTTTACGATCTATATAGCCCATAAGAATTATTCCAAGGATCCCCAAATTTGGGAATTCGTTAAAACCTTTAAGGGGGATGGCTCTTGGGTTTTTGTTAAATATGGCCGCGAGGAAGCTTTCTTACCTATGTTCGGGGTTCCGGCACATTCTTCCCATTACATAATCACGCAACTTCATGAGTTTAAGGAAAGGGCAAAAGAAGAATATTTCGGGTATATTTTCTTGCGGAAAGATGAGAAAAATCCCGCGGTTTTGGAGGTGGTTAATAAATACGGCGTTTTGATGAAAGATTTTGGGAATCTCAAGGTTTATAAGTTAAGGGAAAAGGTGAAGGGTTCCTTCCTCATCCGAGGATGAGTTTGGCGAGGGAGAAGTATGTAGCGTAGGTTATAACGTCCCCTATGGTGGTTATAAAAGGGACATCCGCGCCGGCGGGGTCTATGTTCATCTTTCTCAATATCATAGGCAAAATTATCCCTACGATCGCGGCGGTTGTGCAGGAAACCATGGCGGAAAGAGAAACCACAAGGGCCAATTTAACCCAAAAACCCCCCCTTATAAGGGCTATTATGAACATCCCAAAACCCACCGCCAAGGCTAACAACATCACGGTTGAAAGCTCCTTAAAGAAAACCTTAAAAAGCCCCCTAAAACTCCTCTCAATTTCTCCCGTAGCTATAGCCCTTATCGTAAATACGGAGGATTGAGAGCCTATTATTCCAGTAGTATTCGCAAGGTTTGGTATGAAGAAGACCAATATTGTAATATGAGCGATTATACTTTCAAAGCTGTGTATTACCCAACCTGAGATGTTTCCAAGAATTATCATTATTACTACAGGTATAAACCTCTTCCAGAACCTCTCCCAAAGGGATTGGACAAAGTATTTCGCCTCGGGATCTATCATACCCACAATCCTGTAGATATCCTCGCTTGCAGATTCTTGGATTATGTCTATCACATCATCGGCGGTTATTATTCCCACTAAGCGCCCACCCTTATCCACCACCGGTAATGCAAAGAGGTCATAATCGGAGATTATCTTTGCGGCAAGTTCCGCACTATCGTAAACAGAAACCGTAGGTGTAGGCTCAACGAGGTTTATGATCTTTTCTTGAGGTTCGTACTTTATGAGCTTTGTGAGGGGAACAAAGCCTTTTAAATTTTGGTTTTTATCCAACACATAGATGTTTAACATAAGCTCGTCGGATATATCCGCTTTCTTCAGATTTTCAAGAACCTCACCCACCGTATCCGTATCAAGGCAGTAGGCGAAGTCCGTGCTCATCCTCCTACCGCAGGAGTTTTCAGGATAGTTAAGGATCTTTAAGGCAATTTCCCTATCTTCCTTTGGTAGAAGGGAAATTATTGACCTAACCATCTGGGGGGGAAGCTCTTCAAATAAAGCGGTTCTATCGTCCGGATCCATTTCCTCAAATATTTCAGCAAGGTGGGAATCTGAAAACCCCCTCAATATTTTTTCAAGATTTTCCCCTTCAAAACGGGAAAGAACTTCCGCCGCCTTCTCCGTATCCAAAAGCCTTAAAACTATTATTGCTTCATGCGTTTCAAGGTTTTCAATTAGATCCGCTATTTCAGCCGGGTATAGATCTTTGCTTAGCAACTTAATCCCCTCAAACTCCCTATTCCGTATAAGCTCCTTGATGTCCGGTATTAAAAGCTGAACTATGTTCATACCATTTCAAGCTCCGCAAGGAAGTGCCTCAAATAAGGCGGTTCGTATATTATCTTGTATCCCCTAAGGCTTTCCCTCTTTTCGTATATCCTTGCAGCAACATCAATAACATAATCCAAATGGCTTTGCGTGTAAGTCCTCCTAGGTATTGCAAACCTAACAAACTCAAATTTCGCTTTATCTTTAAACATAAGGGAACCTACCTCCACCACCCTAACCGCTCCCTCCCTGTACATTTCTACCGCCAAAGAGTGCGCGGGGAAATTCTCCTTCGGAATATGCTTCAGAGCTCTACTTACCTCCACATATGCGGCATGTCCTCCGGGTGGAAGCATAACATCCCAACCTATTTCTTTAAGCTTCCTCGTTAAATATTCCACCTGTCCCACCCTATACTCCAAATATCTTTCATCCCGCGATTCCAAAAGTCCTACCGCGAAGCTTTCAATATCCCTACCCGAAAGACCCCCGTAATGTATGAACCCTTCCCATAGGATCAATAGCTCCTTTGCCCTGAGGTTTTTCTCGGGATCCTTTAGAAACAGGAAACCACCCATATTTGAGAGCCCATCTTTTTTGGCACTCATAAATGCACCATCGCAATACTTGAAGGATTCCTTAATGATATCCTTAACCTCCCAATTTGAGTATTTAGGATTCCTCTTCTTTACAAAATAAGAGTTCTCCGATATCCTGCAAGCATCTATTATCAGGGGAACATTGTAACGTTTGCATATCTCGTAGGCGGATATTAGGTTATCAAGATCAACGGGTTGCCCCCCTCCCGTGTTGTTCGTCATAACCATAACAACGAGCGCCACGTTTTCCCTCCTCAAAATATCCTCCAGTTTTTCAAGATCTATGTTCCCCTTAAACGGGTGGTTTTCCTCAAGGGTGTAAGCTTCTTTTATTGGTATATCATAAATTATAGCTCCAACCTTTTCAAAGTTTGCCCTTGTAGTGTCAAAAAGGGTATTTGACAAAACCTTTGCCCCCTCGTATAAATATATTGATGCTATTATTTTTTCCGCCGCCCTTCCCTGATGTACGGGTATAGGATCGTCAAACCCAGAGAACTCGTATATTGCATCCTTTAACTTAAACCAGCTTCTGGGACCCGCGTAAGCTTCATCTGCAACCATAATTGCACCCCACTGTTCTTGAGATAGTGCACCCGTTCCCGAATCCGTTAAAAGGTCTATAAAAACCTTTTCCGAAGGGATCTTAAAAAGGTTGTATTTCGCCTCCCTCAAGATTTTCTCCCTTTCTTCCCTATCCGGTAATTTTATCCTCTCAACGGTTTTTATCCTGAAGGGTTCAACTGGATGTCTCATAACTTGGAATTTTAACGGAGATAATCCCTAGCTAAGCTAGATAAAACGGAAGGGAAGATTAAAGCCACCTTAAAATTTTCATTCAATGGTAGAGAAGGAACATGTTATAACGGTGGAGGATCTAAAGAAGAATCCGAAGGTGAAAGCTCTCATCCTCAAGGCGGACAAGAATCTGGAAAAGCTAGGATATACGGAACATGGAGAAAGGCATGTATCTTGGGTATCAAAGAACGCGGGAAGGATTATGAGGAAGCTCGGTTATCCGGAAAGGAGAGCTCAGCTTGCGGAAATCGCGGGATATCTGCATGACATAGGAAATGCGGTTAATAGGATAGGCCACGAGAGTATAGGCGCTCTCCTTGCGAAGGATATCCTGCTTGAGATGGGAATGCCCTTTGAAGAAGTTTTGGAGGTGATGGCGGCCATAGGGAACCATCACGAGGAAAGCGGTTATCCCGTCTCCGATATAGCGGCTGCTTTGATTTTGGCGGATAAGGCCGATGTGCATAGAACAAGGGTTAGGCCCCAAAATAGGACGCAGTACGCAATAAGTACGGATATACACGATAGGGTTAATTATGCCTCCACATTATCAAGGATAGAGATAGACCCAAACAGCAGGATAATTACGTATAACATAGAGATAGACATACACATATCGCCGGTTTTGAGTATTTGAGATTTCTAAATAGGTTGTAATAGCTAGGAAAGCGCGCAGTTTTAAATAGCGAACTTCACCTTTATATAAACGGCTTAAGGATGGCATGATAGACACCCATTGCCACCTCAACGACCCAAAATTTGAAAACGATTTAGATGAGGTGATAAGCAGGGCTCTTGATGCGGGGGTTAGGGCTATGGTGGTTGTGGGGTATGATGTAAGATCATCAATAAGAGCAGTGGAGATCTCGCAAAGGTATGACGGGGTATATGCCACAGTTGGCCTTCACCCTTATGAGGCTGAAAGGTATAAAGATGATGATTTGAGGGAAATTGAAGAACTCCTTAAATACGAAAAGGTCAAAGGCTTGGGGGAGGTGGGGTTGGACTATTACAGGGGACCCTCGGACAAAAATCGACAAAAAGAACTCTTTGTATCTCAATTAGAAATTGTAAGGAGATACAAAAAAACCGTTGTCCTTCATATAAGGGAGGCGTTTGATGATGTTTTCAGTATAGTTCAAGAATTTGGCGATCTGAAATTTATCTTCCATTCCTTCTCCTTTACGAAAAGGGAGATGGAAAAACTCTTGCCCTTTGAAAACTTCTTTATCTCCTTTTCGGGTATGATAACATTTGTTAAGGAAGTGGAGGAATCGGCAAAAATATCGCCAAGGGATAGGACCTTAACGGAAACGGATAGCCCGTATCTTGCACCTATTCCCATGAGGGGAAAAAGGAACGAACCCGCTTTTGTAAGGTTCGTAGTGGAGAGGTTGTCAAAAATTTGGGGTTTGGAATTTGAGGAGTGTAGGGAAATAACGGAGGAAAATGCCCGAAGGGTTATGGGTTTGGGCTAAAATATTAACTTTCATTGTTCTTTTGGGGCTTTCGGGTTTGATATCAGGAAGTGAAATCGCTTATTTCTCAAGATATTCTCCTTCAAACCTTGCATATAAGAGAACATTTGCCCTACTTTTAACCATCCTTATTTTAAACAACCTCGTAAATTCACTACTTTCCGCATTTTCCTCAAAGGCCTTTCCTATATCTGGCATCATACTTTCTTTGATTCTAACCGCTATCATCTCCCTATTTGGGGAGCTTTTACCCAAGAGGTTCGCCCTCTCCTATCCCAAACCCTTTATTATTCTAACATCTTGGTTTTACAAGATCATAACGGTTCCCTTTTCCATCTTTCGTATAAAGGGGTTCGGTGAAAGGCTGAAAACCACAAAGGTTAAGTTCATAGATGCACTATCCGAAATCCTTTATTACTCAAGGATCCCGAAAGAAGAGAAGATCATTTTGGCAAAGCTAATACACGGTTTGAATGCGAGAGGTTATTCCGTGATGGTTCCTTTAAGCTCGGCGGTGGTCTTAAGGGCGGAAACACCGGTTGCGGAGGCAAGGGAATCGGTTGAGGATTATGATTACGATTACGTTCCCGTTTATTTCTTCAAGGTGGATGAGATCATAGGATTTGTAAAGGTGGAGGATATAAGGAGGGGGGAAGGGGATATACCCGTTATGGATCTTCCGATGAAAAAGGTGGTGTTCGTTCCGATAATGGCGAGACTTCAATATATTTTGCATAAAATAGAGGAAAACGAGGTTGTGGGTTTGGTGGATGAGTTTGGGACCATAAGGGGTTTTGCATGTAAAAAAAGCGTGGAAAAATGGATATTACACGGTGGGAATATATTACCACTAAACGTTTCCCTTATGGAAGTCTTCCTATTAACGGGTGAAGAAATAGGCCCTATGGACTGGGATCTTGCGGATCTTTTCCAGCATATTTTATCAAGGCCCGCTAAAGATGGAGATAGTATAGAGGTTGGAAAATTAAAATTGACTTACAAAAATGGGTACGTTATCCTTCAACGAATGTAGCGGTCATAACCGCCGAAGCAACCAGCTCTTTATCCACAAAGATCTCACCTAAGGCTTTGGCGAATCTTCCACCGAACCTAAGGAGCTTTACGTATATAAACATAGTGTCCCCCGGTTTTATTATCCTTTTGAACTTTACGTCCTCTATCCCGACGAATAGGGGTACAAGCCTTTTCCCCTCCAAACGTTTTATCAGAACCGCCCCAGCAACCTGAGCCATACTCTCTATTTGAATTACTCCGGGCATAACGGGGTTTTCGGGAAAATGTCCCTCAAAGAACCACTCGTTTATGGTAACGTTTTTTATCCCAACCGCCCTATCCTCACTGATATGAACAATCTTATCAACAAGGAGGAAAGGGAACCTATGCGGAAGGGAGGAGAAAATTTCTCCTATTTCCATTTCATCACCCCAAATCCCCCTTTCCGCCAAAAGTTTCGCAAAATTCACATGATCAGCGTGAGAACCCATAAGCACAATAAAATGCGCATTTATAAAGATCCCGCTAAGGGATAAATCCCCTATGAAATCCAAGACCTTATGCCTTACAGGTTCATCGGGAAATCTCCAATCTTGACTTTCCCCAATAACCAACACATTCTCAAGGTTTCCCCCCTTCCCCAAACCTCCTTTAAGGATCCATTCGATATCTTCCTTAAAGACGAACGTCCTTGCGGGTGCAATCTTATCAATGTAATCCCCTATCGAAAATTCAAAGAACTGGGAGAAACCCTTATCTTCAAACCTGATCGCATATGAGACCTTAAATGTACTTGAGGGTAAAGCAAGGATCTTTGCCCTTTTCCCTTCATACTCAAGGGGATATTTTAGGTTATAGACCCTCCCTTCCGCCTCTTCAGAGTTTTCGAGGATCCTCTCCACAAAGATCTTACTTGATCCATCTAAGGCGGGAATCTCAGGACCTTCAACTTCTATTTCCGCACCCAAAACCCTCAAACCGTAAAGGGCTGAAAGGAGATGTTCAACCGTCATAACCCTCTCCCCATCCCTTTCAAGGGTTACATTCCTGTTCGTATCCGACACGAACTCGTACCTTGCAGGTATCTCCTTACCATTTTTTACGAAAACGTATCCCCTTTCCCTGGGTTTTAACTTTACTTTACAGAATTCACCAGTATGCAAACCCAAACCCTCAAAGATAATTTCACCCTTTAACTTCCTCATATTGGGATTTTAAGAGGGTTAAATTCTATGCGCGCAACTCTATTTACGGTGGATCGGGCGTAGGGGAAGCTTTGTAGGTATAGTTAAACCTAAGCTTTCAA
>LBFQ01000042.1:2165-15638 GCA_000980735.1 Candidatus Caldipriscus sp. T1.2 | reverse complement strand
CAGTCTTTGGGTGCGGGCAGTACCGATATTTTTCTTATCAAAACGGATGCGAATGGAAATGTAATATGGGCTAAAACTTATGGGGGAACAAGTATAGTGGGGGGTTATACATCATCCTTCGGTGCGGGCTGGGATGATATTATCCTCATCAAGACGGATGCGAACGGGAACATAGGTTCTTGTTCAATAGTTCAGAATGTAACCCCAACGTTAAATACGGTCTCACCAACTGTAACTTCACTTTCTCCTTCAGTTTCTTCCATAAGTCCAACCGTTACATCTCCAATCTTAACCTTATCCATCTCCGAATCCTGCCACTGTGCAAGTGGTATTATAACACCATATAAAGGCGGTATAAAGGTTTATAATGTGAGCGGAGGCGTAGTTAAGTCCATCTTCCAATGGGTGTTTATTTCGTTGAGGTTGTATCGGGTGGAAAGTAATAAAACTTTAAGGGAAAACCTTGTCGGGATTAAATAAGTTTTTTGGATCAAATACCCTTTTTATTTCCCTTTGTAACCTTACCAAGGCTTCCCCTTGCTCCAAAAGTAAGTGTTTCTTCTTTATTAATCCTATTCCATGCTCGCCAGACGCAGTGCCCCCAAGCTCCCAAACCTTTTCTATAACCATATCCACCGCCCTTTCCATAATCTCCTTTTGATCCTCATCGTAAAGGATATTTACGTGTATGTTTCCGTCGGCAGCATGTCCAAAGCTTGCCACTTTTAATCCCGTTTTCCTTTCAATTTCTTCCGTATAAGCGATAAGGTCGGGGATTTTTGATCTTGGAACTACCACATCCTCGTGTCTTATGAGCTTTCCCAAAGACTCAAGGGAGGGTAAAACCCCCCTCCTTGCGGACCAAAGCCTCGATCTTGTCCCTTCATCCTCCGCAACGAACACTTCCAATGCGGAGTTTTTTTGGAAGATTTCGTAAGCGATCTCAACTTGTCTTTCAAACTCCGGTCCAAACCCATCAAACTCAACCAAAAGAAAAGCTTCAGTATCTTTGGGTAAAAACGGGGCTATCTTTTCTCCAACCGCGGAGATACATTTACCATCAACAAACTCTATTGCGGTAGGAAAAAGGGAACTTTTTATCATTTCGGATACCGATTTCCAGCTTTTACCCCATCTCCAAAAGCAACAAGCAGGTGTAGAACCTTGGGGTTTCGGTATAAGCCTTAAGTATCTCGTATATCCCAAAGGTGCCCTCACTCACAAGAGGGAGGAGATCATATCCACCACCCACTTTTCGTCTTCTTCCCTATTCTGATCCTTTCCCCGTTCTTTATTACAGCCTCAATTTCCAAAACATAATTCTTTGTTGTCCCATACTTAAAGGCCCTCGGACCTCCCGCGTTCTCCGCGACGTTTCCTCCAATGGTGCAACTTTGCAAGCTTGCGGGATCGGGAGGATAAAAAAGGTTAAATTTTCCAACCTCATTTATGAGATCGCCGGTTATTACGCCAGCTTCAACCGTAGCGGTTAAGTTTTCCTCGTCAATTTCCTTTATTTTATTCATCCTCTCAAGGGAGATAACCGCCCCACCTTCGGATGGGATAGAACCTCCCGTTAAGGATGTACCGGAACCCCTTGGAGTTATTGGGATCCTTTCCGAATAAAGGATCTCAACCGCCCTTATCACATCATTTAAATTCCTCGGAAGTATAACAACGGAAGGTAAAATCGGGGGATGATCGGATGAATCCTTTGAATACCTTAAAAGGGTTTCCTCGTCATCCTTCACCACGTCCTCTCCCAAGGAAAGTTTTAATTTTTCTTTAAAGTTCATAACCCAGATGATAAATAACCCGCCAAAAACCCAACCCCCGCCCCAAATATAACATCAGAAAGCCAATGTTTATCAAGATATACCCTCGCTCCCGCAACGGATAAGCCGTAAATAAGGGAAGATATTCTCAAATATGGACTTTTACTTTTTCTCCACACTACCCCAACAACCGAAAATGCTACCGCTGTATGACCGGAGGGCAAGGATTGGTATTTATCATCCAAGTTTAAGGGTTTAAAGATTGTCGGATTTCCGCTAACGTAAGGCCTCTCCCTGCCTATTAAGACTTTCAAAATATATGTGGATGTGCCCGCCATCAAAAAGCCCAGAAACCCATCCCTCCCCCATCCTATAACCCCGCTTTCATTCGAAATTTTCCCATAACCCCAAACCAAAGCCCACGCTGTACCTACTATCAAACCATCACCCCCATAATTTACGGTCTTGAAGTAAGCATCCGCATAAGGATTTCTATTTTCTAAAACGAACTCTCTTACTTTTAGATCCAAGAGGGCGGGAAAGTACCACATTTCAAACCTCCAGTTTTACCTTTATCTCGTTAAAATCCATACTCTCAAAGGAGATCTTCGGATTTTTAACCTTATAAAACTTAAGGAGCTCCTCCGAAAAACCCTTTGCGCTCTTCCAGAAAGCGCGGTATGGGGCGAGGGCATAGGGGCTTTTGATGGTTATAAGGTAAGATTTCCCCTTTTCCAATGTCTCAATATTCCATTTTAGCCCATCCACCATATAAGAGGAAATTTTATTGGCGTTCAGCACCAGATCCGTGTAGGAGCCCATCTCCCCCTCAAGAACATCAAAGAGCATATCCTTTATGTACCCAAACATCCTCCTGCCTATCTCCTCGTAATCCATACCAAAAGTATTGCTTATTACATTTAAAGCCTCCTCGTAAAAGCTTATCAAGTAAAGGTGGGTTAATATTGGCTTTTCAAAGGCATCCCTTGAGGCTTTTTTTAATCTCTTTGATACCTCATGCTCCCCCCTATTTCCGAAGTTTTCTTTAACCAAAGTGTTCAAAGCCTTGAATAATATCCCCTTTACCTTTAACACTTCAAAATTATAAAGCGGATTTGTCCCTCAAAACGTTTGGAGTGCGGGAAAGGGCGTATAGGTAGAGTTGAGCAAGGGCCGCGTATTCCCCATACCTCCTCCTAAAGAAATCCCCTATTTCATCGTAAGATCCCTCAAGGTTGTAAAGTTCCCTTGAGATCCTTAATATATGGGTATCAACGGGAACAGCCCTACCATCCCCAAGACCGTAAGCCAAAACGCAATCCGCTATTTTATTTCCAACACCCGGAAGTTTGGTTAAATATTTCCTCCTACCGTAATAATCTTCGGGTAATTTCTTCCAAAATTCCGGATCTTCTGATATTATCCTTGCGGTTTCTTTCAATCTCAAAGCCTGAGCCTTATACTTCATAGGGAGACTTTCCAAGAATTTCTCATCCGCATCCTTTAGAACCTCAGGCCTTGGTATCTTTGGGATCCCATCCTCAACCTCCCCATACTCCTTGCTTATCATCCAAACGGCCTTTGCTATATTCTCTACCCTATTTTGGGCGGACAGGATAAAAGATACTAATGTCTCCCAAGGGTCCTGCCTCATCAACCTCAAACCCTTAAAGCTTTCAAGTGCCCTTATCAGGTGGGTATCCGAGTATTTTCTCGCGAGCTCGTAAAGTTCCTCAAGTTTATCAAAGATCCCAAAGAGTTCAAAGAAAAGGTTATAATCCCCCTTTTGTAAAATGATCTTGTTTCCATCCTGCTTTATTGCCCAAACGGAACCTCGTGAAACCCCCCACCAAAAACCCCTACCGTCCGGTTTTCCGAAATTAAAACTTCCGTTATCAAAATTGCCCCAATAGAAGGTTTGACCGCTTGTTAGGGTCAAACCCAGATCAAATGAACTCCTCAACCGGATGGTAGTCAAGGCCAAAAGCCTCCGCTACCGCCTTATGGGTTATAAAACCCTTAACCAAATTTACACCGCGGGCAAGGCTCTTGTCAGATCTAACCGCATCCTTCCAACCCATATCCGCGAGCTTTATTACGTACTTCAATGTGGAATTTGTTAAGGCGAAGGTTGAGGTTCTTGGAACCGCCCCAGGCATATTTGCCACGCAATAATGCACGACTCCTTCCGCTACAAATACGGGATCCTTATGGGTTGTTGGCCTTGAAAATTCCGAAATCCCACCCTGATCTATTGAAACATCAACCAAAACTGCCCCTTCCTTCATCTCCCTTAATATATCCCTCGTTAGGATCTTTGGTGCCTTTGCGCCAGTTATCAAAACCGCCCCTATTACCAGATCAGCGTTCTTTACAGCCTCCCTTATGGTATAATCCGTTGAAAATAACGTTTTTACGTTGGCAGGTATAATCTCCTCCGCCCTCCTTAACCTCTCAACGTTTATATCCATGAGGGTGACATCCGCCCCCATACCCGCCGCCACCATAGTAGCGCTCATACCTACAGTCCCCGCCCCTATTACCACCACCTTCGCGGGTGGAACACCTGGAACCCCACCCAAAAGCACGCCGAGTCCCCCTTGGGGTTTCTCAAGGTACTTTGCCCCCTCTTGGGGTGCCATCTTACCCGCTATCTCGCTCATTGGAGCAAGAAGGGGTAAGTACCCGTCGTCGGTTTCCACAGTTTCGTAAGCTATTCCAACAATTTTCCTTTCCATTAAAGCCCTCGTCAAATTCTCATCTGCGGCAAGATGTAGGTAAGTGAAAAGAATATGGCCTTCGTGCAACAATTTATATTCTTCGGGTTGGGGTTCCTTAACCTTAACTATAAGCTCCGCTTTATCATAAACTTCCTCAAGGGTTTTAACTATTTCGGCTCCTACCCCTTTGTAATCCTCATCCTTAAAACCGGCCCCCGCTCCCGCCCCCTCCTGAACTATAACCCTATGTCCCCTCTTTACCAACTCCTTTACCCCCGCGGGTGTCATAGAAACCCTATATTCTTCGGTCTTTATCTCCTTTGGGACACCAACAATCATAGCGGGAATTTTACGGATGATTTTACAACATTTAAGAACTTTTCCCTGAAAACATCCGCACCAAAATTCAGGGAATGCATTCTTATTCTCTCCCTGTCAAACTTATCCTCTACCTTCAAAAACTTCAAAATTGCCTCTTTTAATGCTTTTGGACTTTGCTCGTAAAAGAAAATACCAGTTTCGCCATCCACAACTGTTTCCGAAACCCCACCGTACCCATAAGCTATCACCGGCAAACCCGAGGCCATAGCCTCAACCGGAGAAATTCCAAAATCCTCGTAAGCGCAATAAACGAAAGCCCTCGCGTTTGAAAGGAGTTCAACCAAAGTTTTATCCTCCACCCAACCCAAAATCTCAACGTTCTTGCTCGCAATTTTCTTTATCCTACCCATCTCGGGACCGTCACCAACAACCAGAAGCTTTAAACTTAGCTCGTTAAAGGCGGAAACTATAACATCCACTTTTTTGTAAGGTACAAGCCTTGAAACGGTAATAAAATAATCTCCCCCCTTACCAACCTTGAATTTTTCCACATCAACCGGTGGGTAAATTACCAAAGCATCCCTGTTGTAATACCTTTTTATCCTCTTGGCAACGATTTTGGAATTGGCGATGAATACATCAACCCTGCTTGAAGACACATAGTCCCAAACCCTTATGTCGTGCAAAATCTTGTGCGCAAAAATCTTAAAAATTGGGGGCAATGTTTTTAAGTACTCGTGTGTGAGGTCCCAAGCGTACCTCATGGGTGTATGGCAGTAGCATATATGGGTTTGGTGGGGTAAGGTTATTACGTTTTTTGCAACGGAGTGGCTTGAGGATATAACAAGGTCGTACCCACTAAGGTCAAACCATTCTATTGCTAAGGGCATAAAAGGTAAAAGGGATCGGTAGTACTTATGGACAAAAGGTAAACCGTTGAGGGGGGATGGGGTTACTTTGAATTGGGAAATAGACGAGTTTTTGAAGCTTTCCCTTTTATAAAACATGGTAAATATTTCATCGGCCTTTACGGTTTTTACCATCTCCTCAAGAACCTTCTCCGCCCCCGCCCTCGTTATTAACCAGTCGTGGACGTAAGCTACCTTCAACCTTTACAGTTAAGGTTTGAAAGGTAAAGGAGCGCAAGTAAGAATAGAACGAAGAGGACGAACACTAAGGGGTTTCCCTTACCGTTCTTTTCCAAGTTTTCAAGCCTTAAATATATCTCATCCGCAATACCCAAACCGAGCCTTGGGGGGTATAGGGAGAGGATGAGGGCATTTATAAGAGTAGATTTAGGATATTTCCTTAAAACCTTCCTATCGTTCAGGATCTCAAGATGCGCCTTTAAAAGGGAGAGCTCTTTCCTTGATGGGAATAGGAGGGAAAATAGGAAGACCTTAAGGTTATCAAAGGATTTGATGTGGCTTATCTCGTGGGATATTATGAGATTTTTTAGATCCCTTTCAAGCTTGAGGACACCCTCGGACAAAAATAATCTGGGTCTAAAGATCCCTAAGGTAAAGGCTATCGGCTTTTCCGTTTTTAAAACCCTAACCCTCCCAAATCTCCTGTGCGGTAAAGAAAGGAGATTTCTTTCAATCTCCCAAATTTCCCTCAAGATCTTGAAATACCTATAAAAAACATAAGCGAGAAATACAAAAATTAGGAGGCTTGAAATCGGAAAATCCAAATATTTTAGCATATGTACGAGGCGGTTTATATCCGCCCCCGCATGTATGATATGTACGGACCAGAAGGATAAAATCCCTAAATATGGTAGAGCGATCCCAAAAAGGAAATGGGATTTGAAATCCTTAAGGGGCCTAAAGTAAAGGATGAGGCGAAGGATGAGGAGGATTAGGATAGCCACAAATCCGATGCTCATAGCTTTTCCATTAACATCCTCAACAACCTCTCCACATCCTCCTCCTTAAGGTTTATATTCTCAAGGAAGAAGGAATAAACCGCGTCGGGGTTCTTCTTGAAGATCTCGGATATGGCCCTTTCAAGCTTTAACCTGTAATATTCCTCCCTTGAGATTTTCGGCTTAAACACCTTAACTTTTCCTTCCTGCCAACCCTCTATAAGCCCTTTCCTTTCCAACTTCTGGAAGATGGTCAATATGGTGGTATACGCGTACTCGTCCATCCTTTCCCAAACCTCCCTGACGGTTATTTCCCCATCCGCCTCCCATATCATCTCCATCACCCTCTCCTCAAGCGGTCCCAACTTCATCCTAAAATCCCTGAAAATCCTCTTCCCTTTCTTCTACAAAGATCCTCGGTAGTGTCATCTTTATCTTTTCAAAAACCGTGTAGAAATCGTCCGTGACGTTCCTCACCCACTTACCGTAATTCTCCTGAAATGCCTTCAAAACCAAGCTTTCTTTTGTAAGCGCATTTCTAAGCCCTAGCTCCTTATACCTCTCCTCCAAAACATCCCTGACCTCCATAAGGAGCCTAGCCCTCCTCTCCCTTTCCTTCTCCGCATCCTTAAGGGTGTACGAAGTGAAATCATCCACCTTCATTAAAACCTTTTCAAAGGCGTACCCCGGAAACCTTCCTATGTTAAACCTATCCACTATGAACCCAATGGTAATATAGTAAGCGAAATCCACCAAGCTCATAAGCTCATCCTCCCTCATGTTCGGGTTTTCCTCTAAGCTCATCATAAATACGCTATAAGCCTGATGAGCCTTATCTCTTAGGGTTGGGGCCTTCTCTATGTTGAGGCTAATTATGTGTTTCATTATTTCCCTCGGTAGGATTAGGGTAGGGATTTGCCTCAGGCCCACGAGCTTTGCCGCCTCCAACCTGTGCTGTCCGTTTATCACCTCAAGGTACCCATCGGGACCCTCAACGGTTATTATCGGCTCAACAAATCCTATCCTGTTTATGGATTCCGCAAGTTGCTTAATTAACCTATCGGAGATCTCCCTTTGTATTTCGGGAATTCTTACCTTTTCAACATTTACGATTTCAAGTTTTATTTCGTATCCCTTCAAGGGTTCCCTGAAGGAAAACCTTTCCATAAGAATAAATTTTAAGGTTGCTAATTCATCTTGATACCAAAACCCTCAAGGAATTCCCCAAAATTTTCGGAACTTCCAAAACATCCCCCATCTCAACCTCATCCACCACCCTCACAAGATCCTCCAAACCTCCAAAAAAGTTGAAAAGGGAATAATTCAAGGCGTAATTTATCGCCAAATTCTCTGCCTCATCAAAAGAGTTCAAAATCTCCGATTTCAGCATCTTCTTTACCCTAAGGAAAACCTCCTCCTTTGCCTCAAAATTTTCAACTATCTTGTATATCCTCTCAAAATTCGGGGATCTTTCGGCGTCGTATTCTCCGATTACACAAAGCACATTCCCAACCTTATATTCATAAAGTCTAACAGCATACTCCTCAACCTCCCCATCCTCAACTAGGCTCCAAAGTGGGGAAGTCCTGTCAAGGTCAAGGATCCTGGAGAATATGTTTAAAGAAACGTTGAACCTCAGATCTTTCCTTGGAAGTCTCCAAGATATTATGAACCTTTTGGGCAAGTTTCTACCCCTCAAAAATACCTCAACATTATGGTTTTGGTTAAGCTCCGTTATTCTAAAATCAGCTTTCTCACCCCTTTTTTCAACCCTCCCAAATGTTTCATCCAAAATCTTATAAATTTCACGAGTCTCAAATGGAGATAAGATTACCAAAAATACGTTTTCGATTGAGTAAAACCTCTCGTAAAATTCCCTTACATCCCCAAGCTTTAGGTTCCTTATATCCCATTCCCAACCTATCACCGGGTGGGAGTATGAACTTTCGGGCATAAGGTGGGCGAAGGTTTCCGTCCAAAGCTCCTCATCTTCATCCTCGCCCATAAAGTATTCGTTCAGTATAACCTCCTTTTCCACATCAAAACCCGAAAAATCAAGGTTCTCCATCCTGTCCGCCTCAAGTCTCAACACATCCCCAAGTTTCTCCGCCGGAAAGACGGAATGATATACCGTTATATCCTTATCCGTGAATGCGTTATCTGAACCCCCAAAGGAATCTATGTATAAGCTGAAAGGTGCAAAGTTTTTTGTGCCGTTGAACATAAGGTGCTCCAAAAGATGTGCGCTCCCCGTTTTCCCGATCCCCTCGTTTGACGAGCCCACGTTATAAACCACCGCCAAGGCGGAGACCATTTCCGGATATTTAAGGTGTATAACCTCAATGCCGTTCTTTAATTTAAATTTCTCCAAGCTTTTTGAGTTTTTCCACAACATCCCTTGCCCTCTTTCCGGATGGGTAAAGTTCCAAAATCTTCCTGTATATCCGAACCGCTTCCTCCTCGTTAAACATCAGCTCATAAAGGATCGCGAGGTGATAAAGGAGCTCCTCGTTTTCGGGAAACTTTTTTAGGGCCGACTCCAAGAGCCTCTTTGCCTCCTCATAATTGTGGTTTATTATGTAAAACTTCACCTCCTCAACTATATGCTCCAAACTCATTTCCATCTCTCTATCTCCCTTATTCTATCCTTTTGCGAGAGGATTATAAGGGTATCGTGTTCCAAAATTGTGGTGTTTGCGGAAGGTGGGGCTATTATCGTATCTTTATAACCCCTTATTTCCCCTTTCTTATCAAGGATTGCCTCCCTCCTCTTTATTGCTATTACCAAAACCCCGTATCTTGAAGTTAGTTCAAGCTCCTTTAGGGTTTTTCCCCAAAAGCTGGAAGGCGCCTTAATCTCCAATATTGAATGGTTTTCCCCAATATCTATCCTCTCTTCTATCTTTGGATGTATAAGGTGTTCCGCTATTACCTTGGCGGAATCCCTTTCCGGTTGAATTACCTTGTGAACGCCTATCCTTTTCAATATTTTCGCGTGCTTGTCGTTTTCCGCCTTAGCTATAACGTATTTTGCCCCCAGTTCAATAAGGGATATACAAGCCAAAACGCTAGCCTCAACATCGTCCCCTATCGCGACCACCACCGCGTCAAGGTCCTGAACCCCCAAGGATCTCAAAAGGGTCTCATCCGTAGCGTCCCCTATTATCGCCTGCTCCGCTAAGTTTTCAAAGGGTTGAACCAAAGCCTCATTTTTATCAACAACTATAACCTCGTGCCCCCCATCTATTAGGATCCTCGCCAATGAGGATCCAAACCTCCCCAGGCCTATCACCGCCACCTGCATTAAAGTACCACCTCCCCCTTTGCGAACCTGTAATTTACCTTCCTTGGCGTTATCAGGGAAGTTGCAAACACGAGATAACCAACCCTTCCTATCATCATAGCTGACATTATCATAATCTTACCAAAAAGTGAGAAATCTGCGGAAAGGCTCACGTTGGGAGTCGTGATACTACCCGTCGATAGCCCCACGGTGCAAAGGGCGGAGATCACTTCAAAGGAAAGCCTCAGGATCCCAACCTTTTCCAAAATTTCCCTTTCCGAGATGGAAAGGGTAAAGACCCATAGCCATATTAAGAAAACCGCCAAAACCAAGGTTTGGAAAGCCCTAACTATAACCTCCTGAGGTATTTCCCTCTTGAACGCCACAACATTTCTGTTTCCCCTTAAGGTGTTTATAACCCAGAGAAATACAAGGGCCAAGGTCACCGTCTTTATTCCACCTGCGGTACTCCCGGGGGAACCCCCAACGAACATAAGGGTCATGGTTAGAAAGAGGGAAAGGTCAGAAAACTTTGAATAATCAACGGTGTTAAAACCCGCGGTCCTTGGTGTTATAGATGCAAACAGGGATTTTAAGATGTTTCCTCTCGTTTGCTCCTCAAAGGTGTAAAAGAAGAGAAAGGGAAGGGCTATAAGGATGAGCGTTGTTAATATAGCGATTTTTGAATGTAAGGTTAATCTCCCCTCCTTAACATCAGTCCAAACTTTAAAACCAATTCCTCCCACGACTATTAAAGCCATTATGGTTAAATTCACCAAGGGATCCTCAGAGTAGTCCATAAGGCTATTTGAGAAGTTGGAAAAACCTGCGTTGTTGAAGGCGCTTATACTGTGGAAAATGGAGTTGAAAAGGGCATCAAAAGTATTACTTTCTCGGATAAAGGATAGAAAAAGGGGTAAAATAGCCAAAGCTTGGATGATCAGGGAATAAACTACGATGTTTGAGGCAAAGGATAGGACCCCCCCGAGTTTTCCCGTTCCCAAAGTTTCAACAACGAGCTTGCGGGCATAAAGGGAGCCCTTTGTTTTAGTCGCTGACAGTATGAAGGCGGTAAGGGTCATATATCCCAAACCCCCAACTAAGATGAGTAGGGAAATAACGGTTTTACCGAAAAGGGTGTATTTTGTTGGGGTATCAACCACTATCAGACCCGTCACGCAAAGGGCGGAGGTGGAGGTAAAGAGGGCATCAAGGAAAGAGAGATCGCCGTTGTGGGATATGGGGAGGTAAAGGATCAAACCACCAAAGGCTGAGATGATAATATAACCCAAGAATATTACCAGAGCTGGGGAAGGTTTTCTCACCCTTTCAGTTCCTTAAACTCCTCCACATCAAGGCTATCTTTGAGCTTGGCCATATTCACCGCAAGGGCGAGGCCTATGGAAACCTCGGAGGCGGCTATTATCAGCACCAAGAGCGCCCAAAATTGCCCCTCAACCCCCATCTCCCAAAAAGTCTGGGATGCGGTAATTATTGCCAAATTCGTGGCGTTAAGCATAAGCTCAAGGCTCATAAGGATTATCAAAAAGTTCCTCCTAAAAAGGGCACCAAAACCCCCTATCGCAAACAGGACAACAGCTAAGGACAAGAGGAAAATTGTGTTCATTTCTCCTCCTCCCTTTTAACTAAGGCTATGGCAACTATTATTGCAACAAGGAGGACAAAGGAGGAAAGCTCAAAGGCTAAAAGACCATCCGTCAAAAGATACTTACCTATCACCTTTGGGGACATATATGAGAGTTGAAGGGGTGGGAAGTTGAAGGTTAAAATCCCAAAAATTATAAAAATCGCGAGGAGGACAAAGAGAAGCAAGGGAAAAATACCCTTTATACGGAAATCCCTGTCGTTCTGAGGCTCCCTCAAATTCAAAAGCATTATAACAAAGAGGAAGAAAACCACTATACCCCCAGCATAAACTATGACCTGAACTAAGGACAAAAGAGGGGATTGAAGGAGCATGTAAATAACCGCTAAGGAGAAGAAGTTTAAAAGCAAACCCAAGGCACTGTAAAGGGGATTGGGATGTATGACTACGGTTAATGCCCCAAGGATGGCGGTAAAGGCAAAAATATAGGTTAAGATATCCAACATAAGCGGTTATTTTATATCCGAAAGGCAATCCTCAAATGCTTTTGCCATATCAAAGGTGCTTGGGATTTCATCTCTAACCCTCATAACCCTTTCCAAATGCTCATCAAATTTCTCAAAAACTTCCCATATCTTGTCCGCCAATTCACTCTCGTCTTTTGCCAAGGATACCCATTTACCCCAAACCCTCGCCCCATCGGACACGGTAGCAACAACTGGCGTACCACAAGCCAAGGCTTCCAAAACTGGAAAACCTAAACCCTCAACCTTAGATGTTAAAACAAAAACCCCAACGGAGTTATAAGCTTTTGCAAGCTCAAGGTCATCCTTGGGGTATATGTGCTCAAAAGGAATGCCAAGATTTTGGATCTCAATATCGTATGAGGAAGTTCCACCGACAAACAAAACCGAAAAATTTACCCCCCTTTCCTTTAATATCCGCATAGCTTTAAGGAATAAATCAAAACCCTTTCTCTTTTCTTTTCTGGGGATATACATTACTTTGAACCTTTCCCTCTTGAGGTTTAAGGGGCGAAAAACTTCTTTATCAACCCCGGGGCTTATTAGCATTTCGCAGTTTAAAGTCTCGCATATTGCGGGGTTGTATGTGATCTTATTTATCGGAAAAGTGTAGGTTAAAAAGGCTAAAGCCTTGAGAATTGGGTTATCGTAAAACTTATACTCAACATCCTGAACGAAATAAACCGCCCTTTTATTCACAAAAAACCAAAGGTAAGAAGTTGGGAAGAAGTTAAAAATCAAAACATCAAAACCTTCAAGATTCAGCAAATTTATGCAATATATCAGATGCAAAAATCTGTTTTTAAAGGGGCCCTCAACTAGCTTTACCTTTGGCGAAATTTTAAAAGGCGTTTCCCCCCTACCCCTTGGGTATAAAATCCAAACCTCATTTTTCTCCGATAAATAATTTGATATCTCCACTATCTTCCTTACACCCCCGTAGCTTCCTAAGGATAATAGGGGGATCCCTATTTTCATCAGCTC
The DNA here is from genome assembly GCA_000980735.1 of Candidatus Caldipriscus sp. T1.2. Taxonomy (GTDB): domain Bacteria; phylum Hydrothermota; class Hydrothermia; order LBFQ01; family LBFQ01; genus Caldipriscus. Next base: position 2,558 of record LBFQ01000042.1, on the reverse strand, counting down.
ATCAATACCCTTAAGTTCGGGAGCTTTGTCCTATCAATTTTCCTTATTGGATTCCCCTTAATTTCAAGCCTGTAAAGGTTTTGCAGGATACAAGGGGGAGAAAATTCCTCCAAAATGTTGTTGTTCAGGATCAGCGTTTCGAGGTTTTTGAGGGGGCACAACCAATCGAGGTTTTTTATCTTGTTATCCGAAAGGTCAAGGTCGGTTAAGGTGGAAATGAGGGCTAAGTTTTCCGGTTCTTCCATCCCGTTTCCCCTCATATCCAATTCCAAAAGCCCATTGGAAATGATCTTCGGTGGGGCCTTTATAGAAAGGTTTGACATTTCAAGGATCCTCATACTCCTTGGTAATTTCAAAACTTCAAGTTCATCGGAAAGGACGCCGTTCCTCAAC
>LBFQ01000042.1:0-1832 GCA_000980735.1 Candidatus Caldipriscus sp. T1.2 | reverse complement strand
GGAAATTGGAGAAAGGTCAACACCTTCACCGGAAAGGATGAGCTTTAATTTCTTTATCCCTTTTAACCTTGATAGGTCAAGTTTTTCCAACTCTTCACCCCTCAATACCAAGCTCCCCCTCACGGAAGAAAGGAAACTTTCAAGTTTCTCCCAAAAAATTCCCTCAAAATCCCCATTTTCCTGGTAATATATGTTTTCTCCGTCTATCTCAACGAAGGGAATTTTTTCCCCCCTTCTTTCCGCTATCTCCTTCGTAGAAAGTAGCTTGAAATATCTTTCCCCGAATTTTATATAAAATCCGTTGTATTTTTTCAGAAGTTCCGCGTGTTTTTCGGATAATCCCTCAAGGTTCTTATCGCTTGCCCCCCTATTAAACTTGTAATCAAAAGAATAACCCATTTCCCTAAGCTCCCTAAGGAGCCCCTTTAACCTTTCCGCTATATCCACGACCCGAAATTATAACACCGTTAAAATTCAATCTTGTATCAGGATATATCCCATTTTGTTGAGGACATTAAGGAGGGGGATATTTTTGTTGTGATAAGGGGAAGGAGCTTTGATAATTTGAAGGATGTGGAGGAGGCGGTGAGGAGGGGGGCAAAACTCGTAATAACTCCGGAGAGGTTGGATATAAAGGTTGAGCAAATAGTTAGCGGGAATACTAGGAAAACCGCGGAGGAATGGGCGGAAAGGTTATACAAGTTTGATGACTTGGAAATAGTGGGGATAACGGGTACAAACGGGAAAACCACCACGTCCTTTATAATCAGGGAGATCTTAAGTTCATGCGCTGGTAAAACCGCCCTTATGGGTACGATTATTTGGGATGACTTGACGGAAGTTAAAACTTCAAAGCTTACTACGCCCGAGAGGTTTTATATTTTTAGAATTTTGGGGAGGGCAAGGAGGGTGGGGGGAAAATTTGCGGTTATGGAGGTTTCATCCGTAGGTTTGGATCAGGGTAGGGTTGATGGGATAAAGTTCAGGGTTGGGGTATTCACGAACCTAACCAGGGATCACCTTGATTACCATGGAAGTATGGAGAACTACCTGAATGCAAAGTTGAAACTTTTTAGGATGCTTGATGGGGATGCATTTGCGGTTATAAATTCCGACGACCCTTACTCGGGGGAATTTATTAGATCAACCCGCGTCAAGATGATAACCTACGGGAAAAATGGGGAATTTTCCTTTAGGATCTTAGAGCATTCTATTGGGGGTTTAGTTTTGGATATAAACGGTGAGGTTTTTGAGTGTGGCCTCTTGGGGGAATATAACGCATATAATATAACTTCCGCGTACGCAGTTTCAAAAATTTTTAATATTCCAGACGAATGTGTAAGAAGGGTATTGAAGAATTTTAGGGGGGTTAAGGGGAGGCTTGAGAGGGTATTTTCCGGAGATTTTCATGTTTTCGTAGATTACGCCCATACACCTGACGCTATGGAAAAGGTGCTTAAGGAGCTTAGGAGGTTTTCGGGGAGGTTGATAGTGGTTTTTGGGGCGGGTGGAAACAGGGATGAGGGTAAGAGGCCCCTTATGGGTGAGACCGCGGAAAAATTTGCGGATATCATAATTTTAACTTCGGACAACCCGCGCTTTGAGGACCCAGAAAGGATAATAGATGATATAGCGAGGGGGATAAAGGAAAGGAAATATTACAGGATCCCGGATAGGAAGGAGGCAATATCCTTCGCTTTGAACATGGCAAGAAAGGGGGATGTTATTGCTATTTTGGGAAAGGGGCATGAGAACTATCAGGAGATAAAGGGGGTAAAGTATCCCTTTGATGATGCGGAGGTCGTAAGGAGGATATTAAAGGGGATCCTCTA
>LBFQ01000041.1:6999-11173 GCA_000980735.1 Candidatus Caldipriscus sp. T1.2 | reverse complement strand
GGAGATGAGGTAAAAGGCAAAAAGTTTGCGGTTAGGGCTAAGGTAAGGGATAAGAATATTTCCGTTAGAAGGTTGGAAAGCGAGATAGGGAGCGCCTTATACCCTTTTTCTTCGGGCGTTGATCTTGAAAACCCAGAAATCCAAGTGAATCTTGAGATTAGGGGAAGAGATGTATTTATATTTACGGAAACCTTTAGGGGAATGGGTGGATTCCCTTCCGGAGCTCAGGGTAAGGCGGTTTCCCTAATATCGGGAGGGTTTGATTCCGCGGTTGCCTCTTGGTTAGGTTTAAAAAGGGGACTTAAGTTATACTTCCTCTTTTTTGACATAGGTGGGATAGAGCATGTAAGAGGGACATATAGTGTGGTAAAGAAGCTTTATGAACTTTGGATATTCGGATATAAGCCGGAGCTTTTTGTCATGAGCGCAACACCCCTATTGAAGGGTTTGACCTCTGTAAAACCAAAATACAGGCTAATAATCATCAAGAGGTTTATGTACAGGTTGGCGGAGATTTTGGCAAAAAATTTGGGGGCAAATGCGATAATAACTGGGGAATCTTTGGGACAGGTTTCAAACCAAACAATGAGCATGCTCGGAATAATAGAAGAGGCTATAAATATCCCGGTTTTTAGACCCCTGATCTTTATGGATAAGGAGGAGATAATCGGATTAGCAAGAAAAATAGGAACTTACAGTATATCCGAGAGGATACCCGAGTTTTGCGCCATAGCCCCACCCCCTCCACCAAAGCTCAAACTTTCGGATGTAAAAAGGGAGGAGGAAAAGGTTTTGAACCTGCTTGAGGAAATCGTAATTACAACAAAGAAACTTGATATATCATCCGAAGATGGAATATGGGACGAACTTTTTATAAGCTTCTTACCTCCAAATGCGGAAGTTATAAACCTTGAAGAGGTTGATATATACGAATTAATTGATTCGGTTGAAAGCCTTGATAGGGGTAAAACTTACGTTTTCGTTTGTAAAGAGGGGGTCAAAAGTAGGCAAATGGCAAAGCTCTTGAAGGAAAAGGGATTTAAAGCTTTTTATACTACCTTATTACTAGGTACTCCCCTATCGCAAGGGCATCAAGATCGGAATTCAGGAGGGTGAATATTGCCTGTTTTGGGCTATACACTATAGGGTATCCGTGAAGGTTGAAGGAGGTATTTAGAACCGCTCCAACCCCCGTCTTTTCCTTGAACCTCTTTATCAGGGAATAGTATTCGGGATTATCCTCCTTAAAAACCACCTGGGGCCTTCCCGTAAAATCCCCCTGATGTAAGGAGGCTGGTAATTCCCTCTGCGCCCTCGGTTTTGCTGGATAAGCCAAGATCATATACCTTTCGCTCTTGCTTCTTGTGGGAACTATGAAGTAATCCTCAAAATCCTCGTCCAAGACTGAGGGTGCGAATGGCATCCAAAAATCCCTGTGTTTTATCATCCTGTTTATCCTTGAAACTACGTTTAAGCTCCTTGGATCCGCCAAAATGGACCTGTTCCCCAATGCCCTTGCCCCCCATTCCGACCTTCCGTAAAACCTCGCCACAACAAAACCCTTCACCAACAGATCCGCAACGTACTCGTGTATATCCTTACCAATTTTCTCAATTTTAAACTTTCTCTCATCTATCTCCGACAAAGCTTCCTCTATTTCCTTTTCGGAAAAATCCCTTCCCAAGTATAGCGTGCCTATGGGTTCGGGTTTTATCCCATTTTGGGCGCTTACGTACGCTGCAGCTCCGTATGCTATACTTTCATCACCTGCGGAAGGCATTACAAAAACCCTTTTAAACCTTTCCAAGAACCCATAATTTAACTTGACGTTCATAAACACCCCCCCACCCAAAGCCACCGTATCAAAATCCCCCTTCACATTATCCACCCATTCAAAAACCACATCCTCCAAAACCTTCTGCGCCACGTACCCTATCACATCAAACCTAACCTTATAGAAAACCTTTTGGAAAACCTTAAGGTAATCCCTCTTGTAAACCCCTGCTTTGTTTATGATCCTATCCCCCCTAACCTCAAAGAATTTCCTAACCTTCTTGTAAACCTCCTCCCCATATTTGGGTTCCGCATAAGGTGCCAACCCCATAACCTTGTATTCGTGGGATAAGGGTTTTAAACCCAAATATTCCGTTATCCTCGTATAAAACTCCCCCAAGGAATTGTAGGCGGAAATCCTACCTTTCAGCTCGAGCTTTAGCCCATCTCCAACATAATAAGTTCCGCTTATCCCATCGCCCGCCCCATCCAGGGTTAAAACTAGGCTCCTTTCAAAGCCCGAACCAAAAAAAGCGGATGAAGCATGCGCCAAGTGGTGCTCAACGAAAATTATCTCCCCTTTTATCCCCAGCTCCCTCAACCTCCTTTCTATCTCTTCCCTTCTCCTTGAGATTTTATGCACAAAATTCACTATTGGGTCCACGTAAGAATCACCCTGCAATATGCTTTTATGGATAAATTTGTAAAGGCTTTGATATAGGTTCCTCGGGAATTTGGGGTCGTTGAAGTGTTCGGGTAAAAGGGGTGGCGTTAATGTTGCCACCGCAACCTTATCTATCTCGGAAGGTTTTATTCCTGATATTGAGAGAACCTCCTTTATTGCCCCTTCCGGAAATCCCCCCTTCTCCTTCTCGTGCCATATCCTCTCCTCCGAAACCATAGCCTTAAGCTTTCCGTTATCTAAAACACAAGCGGTTGCGGTATGCCCATCGTGTATTCCCAAAATTTTCATCCTATCTCCATCTCCTCCAGTTTCCTCATTATTGACCTGAAAACCTTATAAACCTGCCTCCGTACATCCTCCAATGAACCGTAATTTCTTATAACAAAATCCGCATATTTCAATTTCTCCTCCTGGGGAATTTGAGCCTTTAATATTGCTTTAGCCTTTTCCTCCGGTATTCCCCTATCCTTTAGCCTCCTAATCAGTTCCTCCTCGGGTGCCCAAACGACCACGATAAGGTCAAAAGCGTCCTGAACCCCATACTCGTATATCAGAGCCGCATCAACTATAACTATATTATCCTCTATTTTCTGTATGACCTCTTTTAGCCTTTCCAAAACTAAGGGCCTTACGATCTTCTCAAACTCTTTCTTAAAGTCCTCATCAAAGAAAACTTTGTTCCCCAAAACATTCCTATCAACCTCCCCGTTTTTCACCGCCTCCGGGAGCTTTTCCTTCAGGAACTTTATGACCTCCGGATGTTTTAAGACCTCATGGGCTTCCCTGTCCGCATCAACCACCGAAAACCCCATATCCCTTAGTATTTGGGCAACGGTGGTTTTTCCCGATCCCGCGTTACCCGTCAAACCTATCAAAATTTTCATACCGCCAAACTCCTAACAATTTTTAAAATCCTATTTACCACCTCATCAACGCTCAGGTGGGTAGTATCTATGTAAAAGGCATCCTTGGGTCTTATTAGGGGGGCTGAGGATCTACTCTTATCCCTGTTGTCCCTATCAAGCACCTCCCTCTTTACCTCCTCGAGGCTTACGTTTAAACCCTTTGACCTTAGATATTCGTACCTTCTTTTTGCTCTTACCTCAAGGCTTGCATCTAAATATATCTTTATGTCCGCGTAAGGTAAAACCACGCTCCCTATATCCCTACCTTCAACCACCGCATCATCCCCCGCTATCCTCCTCTGCACCTCCAAAAGGGCTTCCCTAACCTCCCTTATGGCCGCAATCTTCGAAGCAAGATCCGAAATCTCGGGCTCATCAAGGTACCCGCTTACATCTTCCCCATTTAAATAAGTCCTTATCTCCCCATTTTTGTATTCCTGGTCTATCTTTAAACCCTCAACGAACCTCCTTAAAGCTTCAACATCCTCAAGGCTTACCCCTTCCTTCTTTATTGCGTATGCAACCGCCCTATATATCGCACCCGTACTAACGGCCCTTAAACCCAAAATATCAGCAAGCCTTTTTGTTATAGTGGTTTTTCCAACACCCGAAGGTCCATCTATGGATATAAGCACAAGGTTAGTATTATAAAGTAGAACCTCAAGATGTAAAAACCGCCTTACAATTCCCTCCGTAATGAAAAGGGTTGTAAGTTTGATGTTTTTGTTGTTTTCGTGCGCGGATGTAAAGGAGAAAACCGATAAAGAAATTTGCCGGACTTTTACTTTGTTGGAAGTGTCTATATGATGGG
>LBFQ01000041.1:4999-6979 GCA_000980735.1 Candidatus Caldipriscus sp. T1.2 | reverse complement strand
TCGACAATTCCGGTGGAATCAAAAAGCTTTCCTACAAATTATCAACCCAGGATCAAAATATAAGTGCAGATGGTATTGTTGAAGGGGGGAAATTTAAGGTTATTTACAAACCCCCAAGGGGTTCCCCGCAAACCTTTACTTACAACGTTTCCTATCCTGTTTTAACTCCCCAAACCTTCGTCTTCGCCTCGGCGAAGGGTCTAATAAAGGAAGGCAAATATCATTACTTTGACCCATCGGTTGCGGCGTTTATTGACGCGGAAGTTAAAAATGAAAGTGATACCTTGTGGATCTTGAACGCCAAGGGGATAGTAGTTAGATCTCATGTAAGGGATGGGAAGTTGATATTGCAAAATCAACCCCTAAAGATGGACATAATTGCGCAAAGTGAGGAGGAAGCTAAGGCTCCCGTTGAACCCTTCAACGTCCTCGCCCTTTACGCGGTTAAACCAAAGGGAAGCTTGAGGGACCCTTCAAGGCTAACCTTCCTAAAGGCTAAGATCTATCCAATTAGGGGGGATCTTAACCCCAACTTTGCGAACCAAAGGGTAATATACGCAAATGGGGACACCGCAATAATAACGGTTGAATATCCTAAGGATATTAAGGGGAGCACGGAAGTACCTCCACCCCAGCTTTCATATTACCTACAGCCCACCCAATTCCTTGAGGTTGATGACCCGGAAATTAAAAATCTCGCCCAAGAAATAACAAAGGGAGCAAAAACGGATCTGGATAAGGCAAAGAAGATATTCGAATGGGTTTATAAGAATTTGGAGAAGAGGGGATCCGTCACTATACCCACCGCAAAGCAGGTTCTTAGGGATAGGTATGGGGATTGCAACGAACATGCCACTTTGTACGCGGCTTTGGCAAGGGCGGCGGGTATCCCAACGGAGATAATGGTTGGGCTTATATTTCAAGGGGACGGTTTCTATTATCATGCTTGGAATGTTTCCTGGATAGGGGGAAGGTGGGTACCCGTTGATCCAGTATACGGTGAGTTTCCCGCAAGGCCTTACAGAATAACCCTACAGCAGGGGAGCCTTGAAAAGCAAGCTAACATAATGTCCGTCATAGGGGATCTAAACATAGAGATCTTGGAAACCAAGGAGGAGTAAAAAATGATCGTGCTCTTATTCTCTTTAATTTTGGGGGCTTTGAGCGCATTTTCCCTGAAACTTATTCAAGACCCTATATTAACCTCTATATTTGGGGGGCTTGCCATAATGTCCTCGGGTTATATACTTTCAGTGGCGGTTGAGTCCGCCCAGAAGGACGTCTCAAGATCTCTGGCAACCATAGTTTTAGCCCTCCTTGCGGTTTTGCCGGAATATGCGGTGGATATATATCTCGCTTACAAGGGCGCCCAAGATCCCGCTTATATCCACTATGCCTCCGCAAATATGACGGGTGCAAACAGGCTTCTTTTGGGTACCTTCTGGCCTATTACCGTTTTTGTCGCTGTTTTCCTCTCCAAGGGTAAGGATGTAATAGGCCGTTCCGTGATCTTCAAACCCACCTTGAGGCTTGAGATTTTCTTCCTCTTCATCGTCACCCTTTACTCCTTCAAGATCCCAATAATGGGCGAGATCTCAATCCTTGACTCAATTATCCTTATCTCTATTTTCTTACTTTACGCCTACGTTTCCGCAAAATCGCCTGAGAGGGAGGAAGAGTTTGAGGGGGTTGCGGAGGTTATAGTTAAACTGAGAAAAAGCGTTAGGATCCCTATAGTTATATTCCTCTTCGCGTTTGCGGGTTTTATAATATTTTTATCCGTTAAACCCTTTGTGCATGGGTTAATAGAGACGGGTAAAATGCTCGGAATAAGCGAGTTTTTATTGATACAGTGGGTGGCTCCCTTTGCTTCGGAAATGCCGGAACTCGTTGCGGCAATAATGCTGGCCCTTAAGGGGAAATCTTCCGTCGCATTGGGGGCTTTAATATCAAGCAAGGTAAATCAATGGGGGGATCCTC
>LBFQ01000041.1:0-4874 GCA_000980735.1 Candidatus Caldipriscus sp. T1.2 | reverse complement strand
TGAACTTGAAAGAAATAGTAGAATTAGGCTAACCGATCTTTCCCGGATCCTAATAAGTTGGGTTGGGAGAGGGTTGATTTTGCGGAAGATGTGGGGCAGTTTGCGATAAGGGGTGGCGTACTTGACATGGTATTTGAGAACATGTCCCTTAGGTTTGTCCTCGATGGGGATGTAATTGAGGATGTGAAAGAGTTTTCCCCATATACGCAAATTAGCATTTCAAAATCCGATGGAATTTTCATCCTTTTGTCGGATCTTGAGGGGGAGATGGGGGAGGAAATTCAAATATCTGCGTCCGGGATCTCTCCAAATCCCCCGTTTCTGGGGGACTTTAAGAGGGCGGTGGATTACGCAAGGGAGATGAGGGAAAGGGGTTATAGGGTGGTCTTTTTTGGAAATCCCGTTAGATCCGCGCTTTTTAAGGATGCAAAGGTTGAGGTGAGGGCTGGAAACCTTTACGAGGGTTTCGTTGATATTTTGGATAGAATCGTTTATATCGGTGAATGGGAGGTTTTGGGCGCGGAGCCAACATATTCAAAGCTAAAGGTCCAAAAGGTTCCAATAAAGACCCCTAGGTACCTTGATATTGGGGACTTTGTGGTGCATGAGGATTACGGCGTAGGGGTTTTCGTGGGTTTGGAAAGGAGGATGGGGACGGAGATGATGGCAATACAGTACAAGGATGGGAAGGTATTCGTCCCCGTTTATAAGTCCCACAAGATAAGCAAGTATGTGGGTCCGGAGGGGTACGAACCCGAGATTTCTTCCCTATATTCAACTTCGTGGAAGGCCGAAAAAATTAAGGCTTTAATGGAAGCTTCCGAGATCGCAAGGGAAATAGTTAAGATGATCTTTGAAAGGAAGACGCCGAGGGGATTCTCCTATCCTCCGGTTGAGGGGGAAAGGGAGTTTTGGGCGACCTTCCCTTACGAGGAAACCGAAGATCAAAAAAGGGCAATAGGGGATGTCTTAAGGGATCTTGAGGGTCCATATGTTATGGATAGGTTGATAGTTGGGGAGGTTTCTTTTGGGAAAACGGAAGTGGCTCTTAGGGCGGCTTTTAGGGTTTTATCCCACGGAATGAGTGTAGTTTGGCTATGCCCCAGCACCCTATTGGCTTACCAACACTATTTGAACTTTAAGGAAAGGCTTGAAAACTTTGGGATCCCAGTTTATATGGTTTCAAGGTTGGAAAGGGAAATGGGGGATTTCGGGCTCTTTGTGGGAACCCATGCCCTTTTAAACTTAAAGTTGGAAAACTTGGGGCTCGTTATAATAGATGAGGAACAGCATTTTGGAGTTTTGCAAAAGGAGAAATTTAAGAAGTTGAACCCAAAGGTGGATTATCTCTACCTCTCAGCCACCCCGATCCCCAGGACCTTGGGATTAGGTTTGGAGGGATTAATAGATATTTCGCACATAAGGACGCCCCCTCCCGGAAGGCTCCCAGTTGAAACCTACGTTGAACCCTGGAACGAGGAAAGGGTCAAGGAGGCTATAGAGAGGGAGATAAGAAGGGATGGGCAAGTTTTTTATGTTTATAACAGGATAGAGAAGTTGGGGGAGATATATGAAAATTTGAGGAAACTCTTGCCCGGAATCCCCATGGCGGTTTTGCACGGAAGGATGAAAAAGTCCGAGATGAGGGAGATAATGGATAGGTTCTCAAAAAACCAAATAAAGGTTTTAATATCAACCGCGATAATAGAGGCGGGTTTAGACTTTAGAAATGCTAACACCATAATAATAGACTCCCCGGAGATCCTGGGTTTAGCCCAGATACACCAGCTTAGGGGGAGGGTGGGCAGGTGGAATAGGCAGGCGTATGCATATCTTTTTTATAGGGATCTAAGAAGCGAAAACGCCAAGAAGAGGCTTGGTTATATTCTTATGTATTCATCAACGGAGGGATACAAGCTTGCGCTTAGGGACCTTGAGATAAGGGGTATGGGGGAAATTTTAGGGGTTAAACAGCATGGGCAGGTTAAAAGGATGGGTTTCAAGCTCTACTTAAAGCTCATAAAGAGGGCGCTTGGGTTCAGGTTTGATTACGAAGAGGAAATTGAGGGAGCTTATATACCGGAGGATTACATAAAAAGCCCCGACAAGAGGGTTGAGTATTACATACGTTTGGCGGAGGCGGAGCTTGAGGAGGAGGTTTACGCTATATACAACGAGATGGTGGATATTTTCGGGGAACCCCCGCATGAGGTTGAAAGGCTAATAGAGTACCATATTAGGAGGGTTAGGGGCCTACTTCCACCTTCTCCACATCAAAGTTTTTCCCTTCCACACTCAATATAGCGAAGCTCCTCTTAAAGGAAAAGAACGTATCCGTTGCGGAACCCGGATTTAGCATCTTAGCCCCATCCACCTCACCATAAAACCACCTGTGGCTATGACCAAAGATTATAAGATCAACCTCCAAGTTCTCCCTCCTAAATTTCTCCCTAACCCTCTTCTCCAAACCTATTGGAGATCCTACCCCATGAAATATCCCCACCCTCAAGTTTTCTATTATCTCAACCCTTATCTCGGGCAATATAGAATAAAGCTCCGGTTCATCCATATTCCCAACAACCCCAAGGGTGGGCTTAAAGCTCTCAAGTTCCCTAAAAACCCTTAAGGTTGTAAAATCACCCGCATGGATTATGAGATCTACCTCATCAACCCTTTCGTAAAACTCCTTGGGTAAAAGGCTCGCCCTGTGGGGTATATGCGTGTCGGACATTACAAGCACCTTCATCTCTTCGTTATAAGTATTGCGGGAATGGGAAAGACTACATACCCAAGAATGAACAAAACGGTCGAAAATACCTTCTCACCCTGCAAGGTCAAATAAAATCCCCCAAGTATGCAAAGGGCGGATAACCCCCAAAATATCCAATTTATCTTTCCGTATTTCGGTAACCTTCCCAAACGCCCCCGGAGGGACTTGAACCCCCAGCCTGCGGATTAGAAATCCGCCGCTCTATCCTGTTGAGCTACGGGGGCAAAGAAAGTATTATAAAGGCGAAATTCCCGCCTTAAAATATCGTATATGGTTGCGATCTTATCTGCTTGGTTTTTAATAAGGGAAGGTGAGGTGGACGCCCTAAATCTTGTAAATAGGGGCGTCCAGATATACGAGTATATCCCGGGATACGGCTATATAGCGAAGGTACCTTACGGGCATCCGATACCTCCGGAGCTAAAGATCGCAAAAGAGATATTTGAAGGGAAGCTTGATGAGGCGAAAACGGGATCCTTCGTTGAGATTTTGGTTGTAGGTTTCCCGGACGCGGATAAGAAGGCTTTGGAGCTTGAGATAAGGAAAAGGGGTTATTCTTTTGAGGGCTTTGAGGATGTACCGAGATTTAAGGTCCTCGTACCCGAAAGTGATGTCCTTTATTTCTCCCAAGAGATGGCCTCTTTACCCTTTGTCGCTAAAGTTGAACCCAACTATAGGAACTACCTTTGGAATAGGAACACGAGATGGTCAATACAAACGCATGTTTTCGGTGATTCTCTGGTTTGGGCTCACGGAATGCACGGGGAAGGGGAGATAGTCGGGGTTATGGATAGTGGATTGGATTACTACTCCTGTTTCTTCAGGGATAGAGTTGTGGTAACCCCCGGTCCAACACATAGAAAGGTGGTTAATTACAGACAGCTTTCCTCAAGTGCGGACAACTTCGCGACTTGCCCCGACGAACACGGGCATCACGTCTCCGGAACTGTTGCCGGAGATCCCGACACCACTGGGATATTCATAGAATACAGGGGGATGGCTTATAGGGCGAGGATAACCTTTGGGGATGCGGGAGGTCCCAGCTGTGGGAGCTGTAACGGCATATGCTATTCCTATTCCCTATACAACATTTTTAACTGGTTCTATTCCGATGGGGCGAGGATAATAACCAACTCCTGGGGGGCGGCCGTAAACGCTTATACAACGGGCGCGTACGATGCGGATAGGTTCATGTGGGATAGGTTGGATGCGTTGGTTCTATTTTCTGCGGGAAATAGAAGCAATGCGGGTAACTTTGAGGATGGGACGGTTGGTTCTCCGGCGGTAGCAAAGAATATAGTCACGGTGGGAGCAACTGGAGCATTTTCCTCTTCCTCAACTCCCCCGGACGAAAATAGGGCTTGGTACTCAAGCCAAGGTCTTACGTACGACGGAAGGTTAAAACCCGACGTTATGGCACCCGGGGGTGATAACAGGTTTTCACCTTCTTATATTACATCCGCAAAGAATAGGACGGATATGACCCCATCCTGCGCGGTGGTTGGTTCAGGTTTTATGGGGACTTCTATGGCTACCCCGGCGGTGGCCGGAGCGGGTGCCCTAATAAGGCAGTACTTTAGGGAGGGTTGGTATCCAACCGGAAATCCCATTTCAACAAACGCCTTTAACCCTAAGGGATCTTTGATAAAGGCCATGCTCATAGCAAGCGCGGAAAGGTTGAGGAACGAGGTTGTGCCTCCAAATGGAGCGGTAGGTTGGGGAAGGATAAACCTAAAGAGGGCTTTGTTCTTTGACGATATGCCCCAGAAACATCGCCTTTTTGTGGTTGATGATAGCGTCGGCGTACAATCCGGAGCAACAAAAACCTACAACGTAACCGTTGGATGTGCCAGCCAATTTACAACCCCTTACTTTAAAGTCGTCTTAGCTTGGACGGATGCCCCAGGCTCCACGCTCCAAAATGACCTAGATCTTGAGGTAATTGCCCCCAACGGAACCGTTTATAGGGGGAACCAGTTCTCAGGCGGACAGTCCATCCCTAACCCTTCAGGTAGGGATTTCAGGAATAACGTTGAGGTCGTATATGTTGAGAACGCCCAGAGGGGTATTTGGACGGTTAGGGTGATAGGTAGAACATTCAACA